>CALXHN010000001.1 GCA_944388105.1 uncultured Gemmiger sp.
CCGTCGGCGGTGATGGCCACGGTGGAATGGCCGGTGCGGGTCTTCAGGTCCAGCACGTCGGCCAGGGTGGCTTCGGGAGGCAGATTGGAGTCGCTGGTCACAAAGCCCTTCTTGTAGGCCTTGACCCGGCGCACCATATCGGCTTCCTCCTGGATGGTCTGGGAACCGTAGATGAAGGAAACACCGCCCTGCTTGGCCAGCGCGATGGCCAGCTTTTCACCGGAGACAGACTGCATGATGGCGGAAACCATCGGGATGTTCATTTCCAGCGGGCATTCTTCCTCGCCTTTGCGGTACTTGACCAGCGGGGTGCGCAGGCTCACCGCATTGGGCACACATTCGGAAGAGGAATACCCCGGCACCAGCAGATATTCACCAAACGTGCGGGACGGTTCAGAAAAATAGTACGCCATAAACACTCTCCTTAACAGTTCACAAAAACCAATATACTTTCGGTCCCGCCGCCGTGCCCGGGGCCCGGTGACGGGCGGGTCTATGCTTACCCTCGATTGTACCACATCTGTGGACAAAATACAAAATTTTGCGGCAAAAATCTTTTTGGACGCCCCGAATAAAAAGTTGTGAAATATGCCGGGGATACAAATGCCAAGGTATGACTTTCTTCTTTGGTGACATAGTTACGGAAGAATTGAAAAAATGGGGGTATGATAGTACCATACTGAAAGGGGAAACCCAAACACCACACAAAAAACGGAGGTTATTGACCATGTCTGTTCTTCATATCACGACCGCTACTTTTGAAAACGAAGTGCTGCACAGCGACAAGCCCGTCCTGCTGGACTTCTGGGCCAGCTGGTGCGGTCCCTGCCGTATGGTGGGCCCCATCCTGGATGAGATCGCCGCCGAGCGCAGCGACATCAAGGTCTGCAAGATCAACGTGGACGAACAGCCGGCTCTGGCCTCGCAGTTCGGCGTCATGAGCATCCCCACCCTGGTTGTCGTCAAGAATGGCCAGGAGGTCAACCGGTCCGTGGGCGCCATGCCCAAGGCCCGCATCCTCGCTCTGCTGTAATCAAGCCCGCAAAAGCACGTTCCGCTTCGGCGGGGCGTGCTTTCTGTGTTTTCAGTCGTCCCCCCGCAGCGCCCGCAGCTTGTCCGTGTCGGTCAGTTCCACCGTCCCGCGGGACAGCTTCACCATGCCTTCGCTCTGGAAATACCGCAGCATCCGGGTGACCACCTCCCGGGCGGTGCCCAGGTGATTGGCGATCTTCTCGTGGGTGAGCTTCAGCGCGGTGGTGCCGTCCAGTTCGCTTTCCTCCAGCAGGAATCCGGCCAGCCGCCGGTCGAAACTGCGGAACATGACCTGCTCCATCAGCCACATCACATCCGAAAGCCGGGTGCTCATGATCTCGTTGGTGTAGTTGGCCACGGCGGCCGATTCCTTCATCACCGATTTATACACGTCGGGGGGAATGATGTACATCTCGCTGTCCTTTTCCGCCTCGATGGTCACATCAAACTGGATGCTGGGCATCATGCAGGAAGCCGCCAGCAGGCAGGCATCCCGCTCAAACAGGCGGTAGAGAGTGATCTCCCGCCCTTCTTCCGAAAGATAGTACGCCCGCAGCTGGCCGCTGCGCACCACCAGATATCCCAGACAGTCCGCCGCGCCGTCGTGCACGATGGTGCCCTGGGGGGCTTTGCGCAGCACGGCAGCCCCGCGCAGGGTCTGCTGCTGGGCAGGGGTCAGCTGATCCCATACCGGGAACAAGGTTTCAAACGGCAATGCCGTCACCTCCTTACTACCTGCCAGTATAGCCAAAAACCACAGCCCCGTCAAATCTCATTTCTGCACAGAAAGGAACCTTTCCGATGCAATACCTCATCTCTTTCCTGGAAGGCATCATCACCTTTGTTTCTCCCTGCCTTCTGCCCATGCTTCCCATCTACGTATCCTACTTTGCCGGAGGTCAGCGCAGCATGCGCAAGACTCTCACCGGCGCCCTTGGCTTTGTGCTGGGCTTCACCATGGTCTTTGTGGCCATGGGGGCCCTGGCCGGCACGGTGGGCGGCTTCCTCAAGTCCCACCAGACTGCCGTCAACCTGGTCTCCGGTGTGGTGGTCATCCTCTTCGGTCTGAATTTCCTGGGGGTGCTGCGGGTGCAGCTGTTCCGGGGCGGGATGGCCGGCGGTACCTCTGTGCGCACCCCGGGCTTTTTCTCCTCGGTGCTCTTTGGGCTGATCTTCTCTCTGGGATGGACGCCCTGCGTGGGGGCTTTCCTGGGCTCGGCCCTGCTGCTGGCTTCCCAGCAGGGGAGCGTCTGGACGGGCGTTTTGCTGCTGCTGACCTACTCCCTGGGGCTGGGCGTGCCCTTTGTGGCCAGCGCCCTTCTCATTGACGAACTCAAATCTGCCTTTGACTGGATCAAACGCCATTATACCGTCATCAACCGCATCAGCGGCGGGTTCCTGGTGCTGGTGGGCCTGCTCATGGCCACCGGACTGCTGGGCCGCATGCTGGCGCTTCTGAGCTGAAAGGGGAGAACAGATGAACAAAAAAATCATTCTGCTGGTGGGAGTTGCCGCCTTCGCTTTGCTGATCACGGGGGCCTCTCTGTTATATAAGGATCTGAGCAATGGCCGGACCCCGGATGATCTTCTGGTCAGTCAGGCGACTCCGGTCCCGGCGGAAAACCCGGAAGCAACCTCCGAACAGGCAGCTTCCGATACTGAAGACGGGGAAGAGGCGGCCTCCCAGGCGGCTCCGGACTTCACCGTCTATGATGCGGAAGGCAACGCTGTAAAGCTTTCTGACTTTGCAGGCAAGCCGGTGGTGGTCAACTTCTGGGCCAGCTGGTGCGGCCCCTGCCAGAGTGAGATGGACGACTTCCAGCAGGCATACGATGAGCTGGGAGAGGACGTGCAGTTCCTCATGGTCAACATGACCGACGGCTCCCGGGAAACGGTAAGCACCGCCGGAGACTTTGTGGCCGAAAAAGGCTATACCTTCCCGGTGTACTTTGACACCGACCAGGATGCCGCCCTGACCTATTCGGTCTACTCGCTGCCCTCCACCTACCTCATTGACGCGGAGGGCAATGTGGTGGCCCGGGCGGTGGGGGCCATCAATCGGGAGACCCTGCAGACCGGCATTGACATGATCTATCCTGCCCAGACGGCCGCCGAATGACCCGCTGGACCAATCAGTGAATACGCCCGGAAACACTTCGTCTGTTTCCGGGTGCTTTTTTGTATCTGGAGGACCTGCATGGAAAAAATCGGCAAAACAGCAGCAATATTCTGTATTTTTATGCAAAATAAACATTACGGCAGGGGCCGAAATCTTGACATTCATCTACCTTTTTGTTATACTAGGGCCAATCAATTTTCCGCAAAGACGCGCCGAGGATCGACGGGCCCGAGGCGTTTTTCAAGGGCAAACAGTGTCCACATTGGTGTGGGCTTGTTTGCTTTTTGTCTTATTTGGGGAAAATCGGGCGGAATACCCTGTCTGCCCGTCATTACGGCCCGAAAGGACCGAGAGAAGGAAAGTGAGTGAGCCCTATGAACACGACGAAGAAGCTGATCAGTCTGGCGCTGTCTGGTGCCATGTGCGTGTCGCTGGCAGCCTGCGGCGGCAACGGCACCAGCACCACCGCTGAGGGGGCGGCCGTTTACCGGGAGCTGTACTCCAGCGAAGTGACCACCCTGAATTACCTGACCACCAGCCAGACCAATGAGTACGCCATCGGCGCCAACGTGGTGGACTGCCTGGTGGAGTATGACTCCTACGGCAACATCATTCCCTCTCTGGCCGAAAGCTGGGAGAGCAACGACGATATGACCGAGTGGACCTTCCACATCCGGCAGGGCGTCAAGTGGGTGGACAAGGACGGCAACGAGGTGGCCGATGTGACCGCCAACGACTGGGTATCCACCGCACAGTATGTCAACGATGCCCGCAACGCCGCTGATAACCAGTACATGTACTCCACCGGTGCGGTGGTGCACAACGCCCAGGCTTACTACGACTACACCGCCTACCTGCTGACCCTGGAGACCCTGGGGCTGGCCACCGGCGAAAATGCCGTGGACGATGCCGGCGATCCCATCGAAGTGGTGGACCCGGTGGAGGCCGACAGCATCGGTGTCAAGGCTGTGGATGACTACACCCTGGTTTACACGCTGGACCAGCCCTGCCCCTTCTTCCTCAGCGTCCTGTCCTATACCTCCTACATGCCGGTGTACGGACCTTTCCTGGAAGAGTGCGGCGACCAGTTCGGCCTGGACAACGAAAACCTGTTGTACAACGGTGCCTACATCCTGTCCAGCTACCTGCCCCAGCAGGAGCGCGTGCTGACCAAGAACCAGTCTTACTGGGACAAGGACAATGTCTTCATTGACGAGATCCGCCAGACCTACAACGCCGAAGCCATCAACGTCAGCGTGTCCATGTATCAGGCGGATGAGAGCGACTACGCTGCCGTGCCTTCCGATCTGCTGGACGCCATGCTGGCCGATGAGAGCACCGCCAACCTGGTCCATGGCTCCCGTCCGGACGTTTCCTTCAGCTACTTCTACAGCTTCAACTTTGACCCGCAGTTTGACGAACAGTATGAGCCGGAGAACTGGAAGCTGGCCGTCAACAACGAAAACTTCCGCAAGGCCGTCATGGCGGCGCTGGACCGTGTCAAGGCCCTGACTGTCAGCGAGCCCTACAATCCCTCCGACCTGATGAACAACACCATCACCCCCGCCAACTTTGCTGTGGGCGGCGGCAAGGATTTCACCCAGTATGATGCGCTGCTGTCTTACACCCAGGGTGACAGCTTCGACGAAGCCAAGGCTATTGAATACCGTGACGCCGCCAAGGCGGAGCTGACCGCCGAAGGCGCCACCTTCCCCATCAAGGTCCTCATGCCCTACAACCCCAGCACCACCAACTGGGACAAGGAATGCCAGGTCGTGGAGCAGCAGATCGAAGGCGTTCTGGGGTCCGACTTCATTGACATCATCGTGCAGGCCGGCCCCGAGACCGGTTTCCTGTCCGCAGTGCGCCGCGGCGGCGACTACGCCCTGATGAAGTGCAACTGGGGCGCCGACTACGCCGATCCCCAGACCTGGACCGAGCCCTTTGTGGCCGACAACAGCTACGGCTTCTGGGATCTGAGCGAAGACCCCGAGACCCAGGCTCTGTTCGCCGCATACAGCGCCAAGGTGGAAGAGGCCGAGGCCATCTATGATGACGATGCCGCCCGCTACACCGCCTTTGCCGAAGCCGAGGCCATGCTGATCGACCATGCCATCGCCATTCCCTTCAGCGTTTCTTCCGGCGACGGGTACGTCATCTGCGACCTGAACCCCATGGAAGGGGAGTACGCTCCCTACGGTGTGGCCCTGCAGCGTTACAAGTACCAGCACCTGTATGACACTTCCATGAGCATGGACGAGTTCGAGACCGCTTACAAAGAGTGGGAAGAAGCCCGCGCCCAGGCCATTGCCACCTCGGAAGAATAAGCAGGCAGTACCCAAAAGATTTCAAAACCGCCATACCCGCCGCGCCGGTGCAGTTTGTGCCGGCGCGGCGCGTGCGGTTTTGCGGCGGGGCCCGTGTTCCGGCACGGACCCCGCCGCAAGGCCGTAAAACGCCGGGTATAAGGATAATTTACAAAGGGAAAGGGGAAGGACCCATTGGCCAAGTACATGCTCAAGCGTGTGCTGCACGCGCTGGTGACTTTGTGTATTGTCATCGTCATCGTCTTTGTGCTGCTGCGCCAGATGCCGATTGAGGGCTACTTCAACAATTTCGACAAACTCAGCGACGCCCAGATCAAAGCCGGACTGCAGCAGCTGGGGCTGACCCAGCCGCTGCCCAAGCAGGTGCTGAATTATTTTGTGCAGATCCTGCAGGGCAATCTGGGAATCTCCAACAAATACCGGGAGGGCTACTCCATCGCCAAGATCATTGCCCAGAAAGCTCCCATCTCCATTGAGATCGGCCTGATCAGCTTTGTGGTCTCGCTGGTGGTGGGCATGCCGTTGGGCATTCTCATGGCCCGGTCCACCCGTACCCGCTTCAAGGTGTGGGACAAGATCGGTACCGTGCTCATCGTGGTTGTGCAGGCAGTGCCCTCGGCAGTCTACCACCTGCTCATCCAGCTGTACGGCAGTGAAATGCTGGGCGTTTCCATGCTGTTCAACACCCGCAATCTGGAAACCTGGATCCTGCCCATCTTCTCCCTTTCCATCGGCAACATTGCCTATTACGCCATGTGGCTGCGCCGGTATATGGTGGATGAATCCAACAAGGACTATATCCGTCTGGCCCGGGCCAAGGGTGTACCGGCGGCCCGCATCAGCCGCAATCATGTTTTCCGCAACGCGGTAGTGCCGCTGGTGCAGTACATCCCCAACTCCATCCTGTTCACCCTTATGGGCTCCCTGTATGTAGAAAGCCTGTACTCCATTCCGGGCATGGGCGGTCTGCTGGTGCAGGTCATCAAGCTGCAGGACAACACCATGGTGCAGGCGCTGGTCCTGATCTACGCCGCCGTGTCGGTGCTGGGGCTGCTCTTCGGTGATATCTTAATGGCCCTGGTTGATCCTCGGATCAGTTTCACCGGAAAGGAGGGGGCACGCTGATGACATTCCGCAGAATGAAAGCCGAACAGCTGGAAACAGCGCTGAACAAGGATCTGGCAAAGCAGACCGACCCCACCGCCGCCTACGCGGACCTGCCGGAGGACGAACTCTTCACCCCCGCCGATTTCGATCATTCCCGCGCCGAACGCGGCGGTTACTCCAACTACTCCTACTGGGGCGCCACCCTGCGTTCCTTCTTCAAGAACAAGGTGGCTGTATTTTTCCTCTGTGTTATTGCGGTGGTGCTGCTGTTCACTTTTATCCAGCCGCTGCTGCCCAACCAGCACGATCCCAAAACCATCAACAACGACCCTCTCACCGGCGTGCAGATCATCAACCGCGCCCCGGATTCGGAGTTCTGGTTCGGCACCAACTCCATCGGGCAGGACCTGTGGGCCCGTACTTGGGCTGGCACCCGCACCTCTCTGGGCATCGGGCTGGCCGTCGCCTGCTTTGAGGCGCTTTTCGGCACCCTCATCGGTGTTCTGTGGGGGTATGTGCGCAAGCTGGATACCTTCTTTACGGAACTCTATAATATCTTCGACAACATCCCCCAGACCCTGGTGCTGATCCTGGTTTCTTACATCATGAACCCCGGCGTGGGCACCATCATCTTTGCGCTGTGCCTGACCGGCTGGCTGGACATGGCCCGGTTCATCCGCAACCAGATCGTCATCATCCGTGACCGGGACTACAACCTGGCTTCCCGGTGCCTGGGCACCACCACCGGCCGCATTGTCACCAAGAACCTGCTGCCGTACCTGGTGTCGGTCATTGCCCTGCGCATGTCTCTGGCCATCCCTTCGGCCATCGGCAATGAGGTCTTTGTCACCTACATCGGCATCGGCCTGCCCACCGATATCCCTTCTCTGGGCAACCTGGTCCAGGCGGGCCGTCTGCTCATGAGCCAGCCCAGTCTGCGGTATCAGCTTCTGTTCCCCACGGCGGTACTGGCCATCATCACCATCAGCCTGTATGTGGTGGGCAACGCCTTTGCAGATGCCGCCGATCCCAAAAACCATGTGTAAGGAGGACGCGAACATGGAAAAAAATGATTCGGTCCTTCTTTCCATCCAGGACCTCAACTTCAAGTTCACCCTGCGCGGGCAGGTGCTTCACGCCATCCGGGGCATCTCCCTGGATGTGTACAAGGGCGAGAGTCTGGCCATTGTAGGGGAGTCCGGCTCCGGCAAGAGCGTGCTGGTCAAGACCCTCATGGGGCTGAACGACCAGAACGGCTACATCGAGAGCGGCAAGATCCTGTACAACGGCCAGGACCTGGCAACCTTCACCACCGACAAACAGTGGCAGGCCATCCGCGGCCGGGAAATCGCCATGGTCCTGCAGGACCCCATGACCAGCCTGAACCCGCTGAAAACCATCGGCTGGCAGATCAAGGAAGCCCTGGAACTGCACCAGAACCTGCACGGCGCCGCAGCAGATGCGGCGGTATGTGAGCTGCTGGCGGAAGTGGGCATCCCTGACCCGCAGCGTCGGGCCAAACAGTACCCCCATGAATTTTCCGGCGGCATGCGTCAGCGGGTGGTCATCGCCATCGCCATGGCCTGCCGTCCCAAGATCCTCATCTGCGACGAGCCCACCACTGCCCTGGATGTGACCATTCAGGCCCAGATTCTGGGGCTCATCAAGCAGATGCAGAAGAAGTATGACCTGACCACCATCTACATCACCCATGACCTGGGTGTGGTGGCCAATGTGGCCGACCGTATTGCGGTCATGTATGCCGGTGACATTGTGGAAGTAGGCAGCTGCGCCGAAGTCTTTTACGATCCCCGTCACCCCTACACCTGGGCATTGCTCTCCAGCCTGCCCCAGCTGGGTGTGAAGGGCGAACCCCTCTATTCCATCGAGGGCACCCCGCCCAACCTCTTCCACGAGGTCCGTGGCGATGCCTTTGCCCCCCGCAACCCCCAGGCCCTGAAGATCGACTTCGTCAAGCGTCCGCCCATGTTTGCGGTCAGTCCCACCCATTCGGCCCGCACCTGGCTGCTGGACCCCCGGGCTCCTAAGGTGGAGCCGCCGGAGCACATCCGGGTCCTGCGGGAAAAGGGCCGTGCACTGAAACTCACCGGGGAGGGGACCGCCAATGCCTGATACACGGAAAAAACTGCTGGAACTGGACCATGTACGGGTCCAGTTCGGCAAAAAGCGCCGTCCTTTTGTGGCGGTGAAGGATGTTTCCTTTGACATCTACCAGGGCGAGACCTTCGGCCTGGTAGGGGAGTCCGGTTCCGGCAAGACCACCATCGGTCGGGCCATCATCCGGGCCAATCCGGTGGCAGCCGGGGAGATCCGCTTTGACGGACGCCGTATTTCCGGCAAACTGTCGGCCCAGGAGGACCGTCAGGTCACCCGGGATATCCAGATGATCTTCCAGGACCCCATGAGCTCCTTGAACGAGAGAGCCAAGGTGGGGTACATCGTGGCCGAAGGCCTGTATGCTCCCGGCCATCACCTCACCGAGGACCAGCGCCGGGAGAAGGTGGCCAAGGCCCTTTCGGACGTGGGCTTGCTGCCGGAGTTTGCCTCCCGGTTCCCCCACGAATTCTCCGGCGGCCAGCGCCAGCGCATCGGTATTGCCCGGGCTCTCATCATGGAGCCCCGGTTCATTGTGGCCGATGAGCCCATCTCTGCCCTGGATATGTCCATCCGGGCCCAAGTGCTCAACCTGCTGTCTGCCTTGCAGAAGGAGCGCGGCCTGACCTATCTGTTCATCGCCCATGATCTGTCGGTGGTGCGGTTCATCTGCGACCGCATTGCTGTTATCCACAAAGGCGATATTGTGGAACTGGCCGAGAGTGAGCAGCTCTTTGCCCATCCGCTGCACCCCTACACCCGGGCCCTGCTGTCGGCTATTCCCCAGCCGGACCCTATTGCGGAACGCAGCAAGAAATTGCTGGTGTATGACCCGGCCTGCCATGACTACACCCAGGACAAGCCGGTCTGGTGTGAGATCGAACCCGGCCATTTTGTGTTGGGCAACCAGAAGGAACTGGACGGCTACCGGGAATCCCTGGCCAAGGCCCACTGACCTTTTCAGACAAGGAGCGTGCTATGAAAGCCATTATCAACCGTGCCCTCTGCCCTCTGTATGAAGAGGCAGACACCTGTGCCGCTGCCCCGCAGGAAGCCTGTGTCACCGACGAAGCCCTGCTGGGGATGCCGGTGGAAATCACCGGGGAAGCGGACGATTTGGGCCGTCTGCCCATCAAGACCTTCTACGGATACACCGGACGGGTGGATGCGGATGCGCTGACCCAGGGGCAGGCCGCCGAGGCGTTCCTGGCGCTGCCGCAGAAGATCGTGCTGCACAAGAATTTTGTGGACGTTCTTTCCCAGCCCAAGGTGCAGGGCGCCTATGTGATGACCGGTATTCCCCGGGGCGGACGGCTGGCCCTGTGCGGAGAACCGGAGGATGGCTGGCAGAAGGTCCAGTTGCCCGACGGCCGCCAGGGGTATGTGTGTGCCAGTGCGCTGGATACCCTGTGGCAGAGCCCCTGCGCCGATACCCACCGGGAACTGCGCAAAGCCCTGACCGCCGCTGCCCGCCTGTATGCCGGAACCCAGTACCGCTGGGGCGGCAAAAGCCCCTTGGGCATTGACTGCTCGGGACTTTGCAGCATGGCGTATCTGCTGTGCGGCATCGTCATCTGGCGGGATGCCCAGATCAAGGAAGGCTATCCCATCCATGAGATCCCGCTTTCGGAGATCCGTGCCGGGGACCTGCTCTACTTCCCGGGCCATGTGGCCATGTACCTGGGCGGCGGGGAATACATCCACTCCACCGGTCGGGCAGGGGACAATGGTGTGACCATCAACAGCCTGTATCCGGAGGCGCCCAATTACCGGGCCGACCTGCCGGACCAGATCACCGCCGTGGGCAGCTACTTCTGAGCAATGCCCCTTCATAGACCTCTATAAAAGAAATCACCCCCGAACAGCCAGGATGCTGTCGGGGGTGGTTTTTCTTTATTCAGTGGCGGTTTTTGGCCAGATTACTGCTGCTTCTGCTGTTCGGCACGCTTCTTGGCGATGGCAGCCACAGCGTCCTTGCGGGACAGGTTGATGCGGCCCTGCTGGTCAATGTCGGTGACCATGACATAGATGGGATCGCCCACGGCCACAACATCCTCCACGTGCTCCACGCGGTGATCGTCCAGCTTGGAGATGTGGACCAGGCCTTCCTTGCCCGGAGCAATCTCTACGAAAGCGCCGAAGTTCATCAGGCGGGTCACACGGCCCTTGTAGATGGCACCCACCTCGGGGTCTTCCACAATGGTCTTGATGGTGGCAATGGCGCGCTTGGCGTCGTCCAGATCCACAGCGGAGATGAAGACGTGGCCGTCCTCCTCAATGTCGATCTTGCAGTTGAAGTTGGCGCACATTTCCTGAATGACCTTGCCGCCCTTGCCGATGACGTCCTTGATCTTGTCCACGGGGATCTGCATGCTGAACATCTTGGGAGCATACTTGGACAGTTCCTTGCGGGGCTCGGCAATGCAGGGCTTGATGATCTCGTCCAGGATGTACAGACGGCCCTTGCGGCACTTCTCCAGCGCTTCCTCCACGATCTCATAGGTCAGGCCGTCGATCTTGATGTCCATCTGGATGGCGGTGATGCCCCGGCGGGTGCCGCCCACCTTGAAGTCCATGTCGCCGTGGAAGTCTTCCACGCCCTGGATGTCCAGCATGGTCATCCAGCGGTCGCCCTCGGTGATCAGGCCGCAGGAGATGCCGGCCACGGGGGCCTTGATGGGCACACCGGCATCCATCAGGGCCAGAGTGGAACCACAGATGGAAGCCTGAGAGGTAGAACCGTTGGAGGACATGATCTCGGACACGCAGCGGATGGTGTAGGGGAACTCCTCCATGGAGGGCAGAACCGGAATCAGAGCCCGTTCCGCCAGAGCGCCGTGGCCGATCTCACGGCGGCCGGGGCTGCGGGGAGCGCGGGCCTCACCGGTAGAGTACGGCGGCATGTTGTAGTGATGGATGTAGCGCTTGGTGGGGGTGTCGCCCAGGTCGTCCATGGTCTGGGCATCCCGGGTGGAGCCCAGGGTGCAGATGGTCAGGCTCTGGGTCTGGCCGCGGGTGAACAGGCCGGAGCCATGCACGCGGGGCAGGATGCCCACTTCGGCAGCCAGGGGGCGGATCTCGTTAATGCCGCGGCCATCCACACGCTTGCCTTCATCCAGCAGCCAGCGGCGGACCACATACTTCTGCATCTTGTAGCTGATGAGGTCCAGGGTGGAAGCATCCAGGTCGGGATGTTCCTCGGCAATCTTGTCCATGATGGGCAGCAGGGCGGCGTCGCGGACGTTCTTGTCGTCGGTATCCATGGCGGCCTTGAACTCGTCCAGATGAGCGGCACTGATCTCCTTCAGCAGATCGTAGTCCAGCTCCACGGGGGTGAATTCGATCTTCGGCTTGCCGATCTCGGCCACGATGCTGTTGATGAAGGTCAGCATCTTCTTGATCTCGGCATGGCCGGTCTTGATGGCTTCCATCATGGTGGCTTCGTCCACCTCGTTGGCGCCGGCCTCGATCATGACGATCTTGTCCATGCTGGCGGCCAGGGTCAGGGACAGGTCGCTGACTTCACGCTGGGCCTTGGTGGGGTTCAGCACGATTTCGCCATCCACCAGACCCACGGCTACACCGGCGATGGGGCCCTTCCAGGGAATATCGGACATGGCGATGGCCAGAGAGGCACCGTTCATGCCGGCGATCTCGGCGGAGTTGTCCGGATCCAGGCTCATGACGGTCATGGTCACGCAGACGTCGTTGCGCATCTCTTTGGGGAAGAGAGGGCGGATGGGACGGTCCACCACACGGCTGGACAGAATGGCGTGTTCACCGGGGCGGCCCTCGCGGCGCATGAAGCTGCCGGGAATGCGGCCGGCGGCGTACAGCTTCTCTTCAAACTCCACACTCAGGGGGAAGAAGTCGATGCCATCCCGGGGCTTTTCGCTCATGGTGACGTTGCACAGCACGCAGGTCTCACCGTAGCGGATCATTGCGCTGCCGTTGGCCAGACCGCACAGCTTGCCGGTCTCGACCACGAACGGACGTCCCGCAAAGGTGGTCTCGAACTTGCGGTAGTTGGGGAAGGTTTCTTTGCGGGAAGAAAATTCCAGTGCCATAGTGTTTTCTCCTTCATGGATATATTTCCAAGGCGCCTGTGCTTTGAGCAATAAATCCAGTGCCGCTCCGCCGGGGGCGCGGCGTTCGATTTACTGCACAAACCACGGTGTGCCAAAGTCCTGGGGGAAACGAAAAGGGGATAGGAGTAAAAAATAATAAAAAAAGGCAAGGCGCATGTTGGTGCGCCCTGCCCGTTTTGCCAAGAATTACTTGCGCAGGCCCAGTTCAGCGATCAGGGCGCGGTAACGGTTGATGTCCTTCTTCTGCAGATAGGCCAGCAGGTTACGGCGGCGGCCGACCATCTTGAACAGACCACGACGGCTATGGTTGTCGTTCTTGTTGGTCTTCAGGTGCTCAGTCAGGTGGTTGATGCGCGCAGTCAGCAGCGCGACCTGGACTTCCGGAGAACCGGTGTCACCCTCGTGGATGGCGGCTTTGGCGATGATGGGCTGCTTTTCAATGGCAGACTTCTGGCTCATGGGAAAATACCTCTCTTTCAATAATTGGCCGTCGGCACAGCAGCGGGCAACAAGGCGTCCCCAATCTGGGGCATACACCCGGAACCGAACCGCGGTAACGGTAGTAATTATACCATACAGCGCCAGTCTTGGCAAGCGCTTTTTGGGCTGCCGCAGGGCAAAAGAAAAATCTTTTCACACCTTGCCGTGTCTGCAGCCCCATTTGCGGAAATACCGGCCCATGCTCACCAGCTGCATCTTGAACTTGCCGGCATCCCGCATGGGGGCCCGATGCCAGGCGTGCACCGCTTTGAACTGGGGCAGCAGATAGACCTGTCCGCACTGCAGGGCTTTCTGGGTCAGGTCGGCGTCCTCCACATACATGAAGTACTCCGGGTCAAACCCGCCGATTTTTTTGAATATATCGGTGCGCAGGGCGGCAAAACTGCCGGTGCAGAATTCAATGGGGCGGGCCACACTCAGGTCCTCATCCTGCATGGTGTAATGTTCGTTGGCTTTGGCGAAAACACTGTCGGGCATCCGGTCGGCCAGCTGGCGGGCCAGCAGCAGCCAGGGGGTGGGTTTGCGCCGGGGCAGGTTCTGGATGCGCCCGTCGGGAAAATACAGCTGAGGCGTTGCCATGACCACTCCGGGGTGGTCCAGCAGCCAGACAGCCATGCCGGTGAGAACATCGTCCTGCAAGAGTACGTCCGGGTTCAGGATGAAATGAACTTCACTGTTCAGGTCCTCCATCACCGAATTGTGCCCCCGGCCGAATCCAACGTTTTTGGGCAAGCAGCGCACGGTCACCCGTTCATCCCCGAAGTCCTCCTCGGCCAGTTTCCCGCCGCAGCCGTCAGGGCTGGCGTTATCCACCACAAACAGCCGGAAATCCGGGGAAGCGGTGTGGGCCAGAACGCTGCGCACAGCGGCGCAGACTTCTTCATAATCACAATACGCCACAATGCAGGCGCTGATCTTCGGCCCGCTCATGGGTGGTCCGCCCGGTGGTCACCCAGCGCCTCCAGGTTGCCCAGATCATAGGGGGTGTTCTGGTACACATAGTAGTTCAGCCAGTTGGTGTACAAAAGGTACCCGTGGGCCCGCCAGCGGAAGATGGGGTCCCGGCTGGGATCGTCGTCCGGATAGTAGTTCACCGGCACATGGATATCCCGTCCGGCGGCCACATCCCGGCGATACTCGGCGTCCAGGGTGTACTTGTCGTATTCCGGATGGCCGATCACAAAGATCTGCCGTCCCGACTCGGTGGAAAGCAGCATAGGTCCGGCCACGTCGCTCTCCGCCAGGATGCGCAGGTCGGGGCAGGCGTCAATGTCCGCCCGGTTCAGTCCGGCCCAGCGGCTGTGAGGGGCATAGAACACCTCGTCAAAGCCGCGCACCAGCGGGTTGGAAGGCCGGGTCACATGGTGTTCGAACACACCAAACATCTTTTCGGGCAGATGCACCTTGCGCACCCCGAAATGATAATACAACCCGGCCAGAGCACCCCAGCACAGATGGATGGTGGAAAAGACGTTTTCCTTGCTGTAATCCATGATCCGGCACAGCTCGTCCCAGTAGTCCACCTGGGTATAGTCCATATCCTCCAAAGGTGCACCGGTGATGATCAGTCCGTCAAAGCGCTGGTCCTGGATCTCATCAAAGGTCTTGTAAAAGGCCTGCATGTGCTCCTGCGGGGTGTGGGTGGGATTGTGGGTGGCCGTCTGCAAAAAGGTCAGCTGGACCTGCAGGGGGCTGTTGGCCAGCAGGCGGGCCAGCTGGGTCTCGGTGACGATCTTGGTAGGCATCAGATTCAGGATCAGGATGCGCAGAGGACGGATGTCCTGCCCGCGGGCCCGTTCCTTGTGCATCACAAAGACGTTCTCCCGGGAAAGTTCCGTGTAGGCGGGCAGGTCACGGGGAATGATAAGCGGCATGGGGCCAAACTCCCTTTAACAATCAGATTTTATCCAGCGCCTGGGCAATGTCGGCAATCAGATCGGCCTTGTCCTCCAGGCCGCAGCTCATACGCACCAGGTCGGGGCGCACGCCGGCGGCGGCCAGCTGTTCGTCGTTCATCTGGCGGTGGGTGGTGCTCGCGGGATGCAGGCAGCAGGTGCGGGCGTCGGCCACATGGGTCTCGATGGCAGCAATCTTCAGATGGCCCATGAAGGCGGCGGCAGCGTCGCGGCCGCCCTTGATGCCGAAGCTGACCACGCCGCAGGAACCGTTGGGCAGGTATTTCTGGGCACGCTCGTAGTATTTGTTTCCGGGCAGGCCGCAGTAATCCACATAGGCCACCTTCGGATGGCTGGCCAGGAACTCGGCCACAGCCTGACCGTTCTCGCAATGGCGGGCCATGCGCACATGCAGGCTCTCCAGGCCCAGGTTGAGCATGTAGGCGTTGATGGGGCTCTGCACACAGCCGAAGTCACGCATGAGCTGGGCAGTGGCCTTGGTGATGAAGGCACCTTCCTTGCCGAAGCGCTCGGCATAGGTGATGCCGTGATAGCTCTCGTCGGGGGTGGTCAGGCCGGGGAACTTGTCGGCGTGGGACATCCAGTCGAAGTTGCCGCTGTCCACCACGGCACCGCCCACGCAGCCGCCGTGACCGTCCATGTACTTGGTGGTGGAGTGGGTGACGATGTCGGCGCCCCACTCGATGGGACGGCAGTTGACGGGGGTGGGGAAGGTGTTGTCCACGATCAGGGGCACGCCGTGGGCGTGGGCCGCCTTGGCAAAGCGCTCAATGTCCAGCACAGTCAGGGCAGGGTTGGCGATGGTTTCGCCGAAGACGGCCTTGGTGTTGGGACGGAAGGCTGCTTCCAGTTCCTCGTCGGTGCAGTCCGGATCCACGAAGGTGGCTTCAATGCCCATCTTGGCCATGGTGACCGAGATCAGGTTGAAGGTGCCGCCGTAGATGGAGCTGGAAGCCACGATGTGATCTCCGGCGTTGCAGATGTTGAACAGCGCAAAGAAGTTGGCGGCCTGACCGGAGCTGGTCAGCATGGCAGCGGTGCCGCCTTCCAGTTCGGCGATCTTGGCGGCCACATGGTCGCAGGTGGGGTTCTGCAGGCGGGAATAGAAGTAGCCGCTGGCCTCCAGGTCGAACAGCTTGCCCATCTCGTCCGAGGTGTCGTATTTAAAGGTAGTGCTCTGGATGATGGGGATCTGGCGGGGTTCACCGTTGCCCGGTGTGTAACCGCCCTGCACACAGATGGTATTGATGGAACGTTTTTCCTTTTCCATAATAAGGTAGCCTCCCTCTATGCCGGCGCTTTGTGGCGCTGTACAAATTCTTTGCTTTTTATTGTACCGTGTTGTGCCTTGTTTTGCAAGGTTTGGGATCAAATCGACAAAAAGAGGTGTTCACAAATAATTTTCAATTTACCCCGTTGACAATCCAACAGGATGTGCTACAATATTAGCAGTCGATGGTTGAGAGTGCTAATAAAAAGCTGGCGCTGACCTGACGGGTGGATTCCACCGGGGAAAGTATGGCGAAAAAGCAACCGCAGCCCTGTCGGGTCGGAACGGACAGCACTCAGAACTGTCGTTTGCTAATATAGATACAAGCAAGCTGTGAAGGAGGTTTGCCGTATGAACATGAATCAATGTACCCAAAAGACCATTCAGGCCATCCAGGCCGCACAGCGTCTGGCGGTGGAATATCAGAATCAGGCCATCGAGCAGGAGCATCTGCTTGCCGCTTTGTGCCAGCAGGATGACGGCCTGATCCCTCAGCTTCTGACCAAGATGGGGGTGGAACCGGGCAATTTCCTGGCTGCCGCCACCGAGAAGGTCGCCGCCCTGCCCCATGTGACCGGCAGCGGCCGTGACCCCGAAAAGGTATATATTTCCAATGACCTGGACCGCGCCTTCAACGCGGCGGAAGACCAGGCCAAACAGATGAAGGATGAATACATCAGCGTGGAGCATATCTTCCTGGGTATCCTCCAGCGCCCGGGCCGTGCCGCGTCGGAACTGTTCCGGCAGTTCGGCATCACCCAGGAGAAGTTCATGACCCAGCTGTCCACCGTCCGTGGCAACCAGCGGGTCACCAGCGATGATCCCGAAGCTACCTACAACGCCCTGCAGAAGTACGGCCAGGACCTGGTGGACATGGCCCGCAAGAACAAGCTGGACCCGGTCATCGGCCGTGATACCGAGATCCGCAACGTGATCCGGATTCTGTCCCGTAAGCGCAAGAACAACCCTGTACTGATCGGTGAAGCCGGCGTGGGCAAGACCGCCATTGCCGAGGGTCTGGCCCAGCGGATCGTGCGCGGTGATGTGCCCGAAAACCTGAAGGACCGTACCATTTTCAGCCTGGATATGGGTGCGCTGGTGGCCGGTGCCAAGTACCGCGGCGAGTTTGAGGAACGTCTGAAGAGCGTTCTGAACGAAGTCAAGAAGTCCGAAGGCAAGATCATCCTGTTCATTGATGAGCTGCACACCATTGTGGGTGCCGGCAAGACCGACGGTGCCATGGACGCGGGCAACCTGCTCAAGCCCATGCTGGCCCGGGGCGAGCTGCACTGCATCGGTGCCACGACCCTGGATGAATACCGGGAATATATCGAGAAGGACCCCGCCCTGGAACGCCGTTTCCAGCCTGTCATGGTGGAAGAACCCACCGTGGAGGATACCATCTCCATCCTGCGTGGCCTGAAGGAACGGTATGAGGTGTACCACGGCGTCAAGATCCAGGACGCTGCCCTCATCGCGGCCGCCACCCTGTCCGACCGTTACATCAGCGACCGTTTCCTGCCCGATAAGGCCATCGACCTGGTGGATGAAGCCTGTGCCATGGTCAAGACCGAGCTGGATTCCATGCCGGCGGAACTGGACGACCTGCAGCACCACATCACCCAGCTGCAGATCGAGGAGGCCAGCCTGAAGAAGGAGACCGACGAACTGTCCCACCAGCGTCTGGATGCCCTGGAAAAGGAACTGGCCGAACTGCGTGACAGCTTCAACTCCAAGAAAGCCCAGTGGGAGAACGAGAAGAACGCCATCAACAAGGTGCAGAGTCTGCGTGCCGAGGTGGAGTCTGTGAAGGCCGACATCGAGAAGGCTACCCGTCAGGGTGACTACGCCAAAGCCGGTGAGCTGCAGTACGGCAAACTGCCTCAGCTGCAGCGTGACCTGGAAAGCGAAGAGAAGATCGCCGCCGAGAAGAAGGAACAGAGCCTGCTGCGGGATCGTGTCACCGACGAGGAGATCGCCCGCATCGTGGCCCGCTGGACCGGCATCCCGGTAGAAAAACTGGTGGAAGGCGAGCGGGAGAAGCTGCTGCGTCTGCCCGAAGTGCTCCATCAGCGGGTCATCGGCCAGGATGAAGCGGTGCAGAAGGTTTCGGACGCTATCCTGCGTTCCCGTGCCGGCATTGCCAACCCGGGCCGTCCCATCGGCAGCTTCCTCTTCCTGGGCCCCACGGGCGTGGGCAAGACCGAGCTGGCCAAGGCGCTGGCACAGGCCCTGTTCGATGATGAGAAGAACCTCATCCGTATCGACATGACCGAATATATGGAGAAGTTCAGCGTGTCCCGTCTGATCGGTGCTCCTCCGGGATATGTGGGCTATGAAGAAGGCGGTCAGCTGACCGAGGCCGTCCGCCGCCATCCCTACAGCGTGGTGCTGTTTGATGAGGTGGAAAAGGCCCACCCGGATGTGTTCAACATCCTGCTGCAGGTGCTGGATGACGGCCGTATCACCGACAGCCAGGGCCGCACCGTGGACTTCAAGAACACCATCCTGATCCTGACCTCCAACCTGGGCTCCGATATCATCCTGGAAGACCTGGAAGAGGGTCGTGCCCAGGGCCGCAACGAGATTTCCGCCGAAGCCCGGGAGAAGATTGACGCTTTGCTCAAGCGGCAGTTCCGTCCCGAGTTCCTCAACCGTCTGGACGACACGGTCATCTACAAGAGCCTGACCAAGCAGGAGATCGGCGGCATCGTGGACCTGATGCTCAACGACCTGCGCAAGCGTCTGGCCGACAAGCAGCTGAACCTGAAGGTCACCGATGCGGCCAAGGATGCCATCATCGACGGCGGCTACGACCCGATCTACGGCGCCCGTCCCCTGAAGCGGTATATCCAGTCCCATGTGGAGACCATGCTGGCCAAACAGATCATCGGCGGTGCCAATCAGGCCGGCGATACCCTCACCGTGGATGCCGAAAACGGCAACCTGGTACTGCGCTGATCGCCCCCTTGACGCCTGACAGCTGAATCATAAACACAAGCCCCTGGCTTGCCGATTGATGGCAGGCCGGGGGCTTTTTCATTGGATCTTTTGCAGGTCTGTATGCAGGCATTGACGCCACAGAAACAGGGTGAGCAATGCCGCAAGCAGGCATAAACCGGTATAGACGACAGAATGGGGAAATATCACCAGCAATAACCAGGGGATGCCGGCGGAGATCAGCCCGTTCAGCAGGGACAGCAAGGTGGCGGTGCTCTGCTTGACGACCTCGGTCTCGTTTTTGGCCTGCAGTTTCGGGAAAGCCAGGTCAATTCGCAGGGCTGCCACGGCACCGTATACGCAGTAGACGGCGGGGACAAGAGTCAGCCAGAGCAGATCGGGGCCTTGCGGATGCAGGGCCAGCGTCCCGCCGATAACTGCAATAAGCCAGCAGGGAAACGCCACGGTCAGATTCAGCAGAACTTTGGCAAGCAGAAGGTCACGGGTACGCACCGGCAACGTGCGGATCAGCGGCCATTGCGCTCCTTCCAGGGAGATGGCACAGGAGGTCACCGGCATTAAAATGGCCAGCAGTCCCAGCACAAGGGGAAGATACCGGATGATGACGGCGGAGGTCAGTCCCATGGTACGGCCGAATTGGTCACCGCTCAACAGAAGCATCAGGGGAATGGCTGCCATCAGGCAGTACCCGATGGCCGTGTTGGAAAACCAGGTCATACAGGTGGTGTAGCGGCGTACTTCCCGCAGATACAGGGCAGTGAGAGGTGTATGAACCGAGGTCTTCCGGTTTGCGCGCCGCCTGCCGGCAGCGGCGTTCAGGGCGTTGCAAAGGGCGTCATATCGCCGGACGATGATGGCGACAGCCAGTCCGGCGGGCAGCAGGGCGGTCAAACTCAGCCGCAGCAGGGCGGAACCGGAGCCGGAACCGCCGGAGAGGATCTGACTGAACCAGGCAGCAGGCGGATAACGGGAGGCGGATGCCGTGAGAAGGGGTTTCATAGTCAGGAGCAGTGCTGTGGGATCGTTGGGGGTCATTGATGTGCTGTCGAATTGGAAGGACAGGCTCATGGCCACCACCAGATACAACACCAGGATCAGGGTGGCTATGAGCGGTTTGTATCGCAGGCGCCGCACAAAGAGGGCGGATAAAACACTGGGAATACAGGCAACTGTCAGGCAGGGGAGCGGTGCCAGCAGGAGCCCCCACAGAAAAGCAGCCCAGAAAAGGATATCCGGCTGTACGGCCATGGCGTATACCACCATTCCCGGAACCAGACAAAGAGCGCACAGCGCCAGATATACCAGATACAGTGCCAGCAGCCGGCTCAGCGGCAGTGCTCTGTGCGGGATGGGAAGGGTGGAGATCTGGTCATGAAAAGTGTGGCTGAACAAGAAGTTGCCGATGTTCAGAACTCCCAGCAGCAGCGTCAGGGCGGAGGCCATGGTGTACAGAAAGCCGGGAAGGGCTTCCCCGAACCCAAGAAGGAGCATTCCCCAGGCCAGGAAGAGCAGATACCCCACGGCCATTATGGCCAACAGCCCCCATACAAAAGCGTTGATCAGCCAACGGCGCTTTTCTTTGGAATCCCGGGTGTGCGCAAACTCATTCCAGCCGCCCAGGCGGTACAAATCAAGCTTCAGCAGCAGGGCCAGACCCCGCAGTGTCGGTTTCGCCATGGCGTACCACCTCCATAAAGGTTTCTTCCAGAGTCTTGCCGCCGGTAAGAACGGCGGTCTCTCCGGCAGCCACCAGATGTCCCTGCCGGATGATGGCTACCTTGTTGCACAGCCGTTCCGCCACATCCAGCACATGGGTGGAAAAGAAGACGGCGCCGCCCTGTCTGCACAAGGTGTGCATAAGGCCTTTCAGCGTCACCACCGCTTCCGGGTCCAACCCCACAAAAGGCTCGTCCAGAATCAGGAGCCGCGGTTCGTGGATCAGGGCGCCAAGAATGGCCAGCTTCTGTTTCATTCCGTGGGAATAAGCGGAGGTCAGTTCCCCCAGCACATCGGAAATCCCGAAGGTGGATGCCAGTTCCTCCGTGCGCCGGATACGGTCAGCACGGGAAACTTCAAATACATCTGCGACAAAGTTCAGGTACTGCTGTCCGGTAAGATACGGGTACAGCAGGGGATCGTCCGACAGATAGGCAAAGGCTCGCTTGCAGGCAAGCGGGTCCTGGCGGATGGAAACCCCGTCAATACGGATGTCGCCTTGTTCGAATGGCAGAAGTCCGACAGCCGCTTTGATGGTGGTGGTTTTACCGGCGCCGTTGTGACCGATGAAACCGTATATGTCCCCGGGGGCTACATGCAGATTCAGGTCCTGCACGGCGGTCTTGCCGCCCGGGTAAATCTTGGTCAGATGTTCGATGGTCAGCATGATCCGTTCCTCACTTCATCCATCCCTTGAATACAAGGAAGGAATACAGGTAAATCCACACGCAGCCCAACAGGGTGGTTCCCAGCAGCACGATCAGAGTGCCGGAAAAACCAAGGGCTCCCGCGAACACGCCGGAAAGCAGGGTAGAGGCTCCGATGAGGATAAAGACAAACCCACCCATGCGCTGGGTGCGGTTCCAGTTGTGTTCGTCTGCCAGCGCCCAGGGAGTGCGGCAGCCGAAGGTGTAATTTTGTTTGATGCGTGGCATGTAGTTGCCCAGCAGAATGAACAGCAGGCCAATGCCGCCACCCACCAGCAGTCCGGTGGCACTGCTTCCGTCCTTCAGGATGCCGAACACGGCCAGTTCGCTCAGCCAGCTGACGGCGCAGCCGAACAGGATCGTGCCCAGAACCATTCCGTTCCAGATGGGCCGGAACTTGGCAAAGTTTTCGCCCTTGGGGTCAATGGAGGGCAGAACCCGGAACAACAGCAGCAGTCCCAGCGGCAGCAGACCCGTGGCCAGAGCACTCCATTTGGGACCGAACCCATCGGCTACGCCGGCCCAGTTCCAGTGGACGGGCACCTGCTCCGGCATCATGGGCAGGCACAGGGCGTGACCCAGCAGGTTCACCATGCACACGGCTCCCAGGATCCAGTACAGCTTGTTATTCTTCATGATCGGTATCCTCCTTCATGAACCCAAAATCATAGAACCACTTCATGAGTTCCTGAAATACCGTCAGGTTCAGGCAGTATACGATGTTCTGCCCCCGGCGCTCATCGATCACCAGGCCGGCGGATTTCAGAATGTTCAGATGATGACTGACCGATGGTTTGGCCATGGAAAAATGAGCGGCAATTTCCCCGGCGGTCATCTCCCCGCCGGCAAGCAGTTCCAGAATTTTCCGCCTGGTCGGGTCGGCCAAAGCTTTGAATGCATCACCCATCTGCGGCACCTCCTTATGATATGAGATATTTAGAAAAATATCTAAATGCTTGATTTGGCCACAGTATAGCATGCGGTCCGGAGGCTGTCAAGCAATAAAATGCAACGAAAAAACCGCCCCGGAAGCCATGTTCCGGGGCGGTCGAAAATGCTATGAAAACCAGAAAGATCAGGCGTTGACCTCATCCACCAGGTGTTCCATCACCAGGTCATTCAGGATGCTCATCTTCAGGTAGTTTTCGCCATAATAGTTCACATAGCTGCTGGTGTCGCTGCTGCCGAAGTATTCCTGGAACTGGCTTTCCAGGGTCTCGGTGGGGCAGGTGATGCCGTACTTTTCGGCCAGAGCCTGCATGATCAGGGTTTGCTGGATGGCACCGTCAATATACTGGCGGGAGGTTTCCAGGTAGGCGGCAGCACTGTCATAGCCATTGGCCTGCAGGAACTCGTCCAGGGACATGCCGTACATCTGGGCGTACAGATACGGGCTTTCCAGATAGTAGTCCTCAAAGTACTTGGTCAGGGCGGCGGGGGCATCTCCCTGCACGCTCAGGGTGCTGCTCAGCTGGGAATACAGCTCGTTGGTCTGCTGGCTGAACAGCAGCATGTCGGAGATGTAGCTGTTCAGGGTGGCTACGTCGTTCAGGCCCAGATTCTCGCTCAGGTTTTCCTTCACGAAATTGTCGGTCAGTTCGGGGGTCACAGTCTCGGAAATGTAGTTCAGGGTGGTGGAGAACACCGCGTCCTTGCCGGCCAGATCGGTGGCCTGGAAGTCGTCGGGGAAGGTGACGTTCACATCAAAGGTCTCACCGGGCATGTGACCCACGATCTGGTCCTCAAAATCGTCAATGAAGGAACCACTGCCCAGGGTCAGGTCGTACCCTTCGGCAGAGCCGCCGTCAAATTCCTCGCCGTCCACGGAGCCGACAAAGTCGATGTTCACGGTGTCTCCGTCGGCTGCAGCGCGGTCGGTCACCTGATTGGTGGTGGTGTAGTTGACCAGGATATTGTCATTGATGTAGTTGGCGACGTCCTCATCGGTCACCGTGTTGGCCTCGTCCGAAAGGCTCAGCCCCAGGTCATCGGGAAGGGTGATGTAATCGGAGGCGGTCACGCCGGTCACATAGCCATTCTCGTCAAAAACCGAGCTGTAATCGAAATCTGCCAGATACGCATAGGGATCGGCGGCGCTTTCCTCGGTGGAGGTCTCCGGCGTGGCGGTTTCGGGGGAACTGGCGGCTTCGGATTCCTGCTTGCCGCAGGCGGCCAGCCCCAGAGTCAGCGCGGCGGCGGTCAGCACAGCCACCGGGCGGGTCATGTTCATCAGTTTCATGGGCTTCTCCTGTCTTTTGTGAAGTGATACCTTATCATTATACATCATTTTTCGAAAATGTACAGCACAACATTCCAATTTGCTTTGGAACGTGGTATACTGAACAGGAATGTTTCCGGTTCGGCCGGAATTTTACAGGGGGAAACCATGAAAAGACACGAAATTGACCGTATCAATGAATTGGCACACAAAGCGAAGACGGTGGGCCTGACCGAGGCCGAAATCGCCGAGCGTGCCGACCTGCGCCGCCGCTATCTTGCGGACATTCGCGCTGCGGTGCAGGAACAGCTGGAACATACCATCGTGCAGGAACCGGACGGTACCCGTCACCCGCTGCTGAAAAAGGAGGGTGTGCGCGGTGCCCGCAGTTAAGACAAAAAAGACGGCTGCTGAGACGCTGTGGGCCGTGGTGCCGTGGCTGTGGCTTTTCGGAGCCTGGCTGTTCGGCGTGATCTTCATGGTGGTGTACGGGCGTTCCCTGCTGGACAGCGACATGGCCTCGGAGATGGTCCTGGCCGCCCAGCTGAATAAAGAAGGCGGGTTCCTTTCCACCGCCTGGTATTATTCCACCGAACTGCGGGTGTTCTGCGAACAGCTCCTCTTCAAACTGGGGCTGGCGGTCTTTCCGCAGAACTGGCACGCAGCCCGCACCCTGGCCCAGGCAATCCTGTCTGCGCTGGTGGCAGTGTCCGGGTTGTATTTTCTGTATGGCGCGTCGCTGCGTAAAAGTGCACCCTGGCTGGTGGGAGCTTTGCTGTGTCCTTTTGGATTCTGGCAGATGTTCCACTGCGTTTTCGGCGGATTTTATTATGTACATATGATTTTTGTCATGCTCAGCATGGGCCTTGTGCTGCGCATTACCACCGCAATGGACTCTGCCCGCCGTACGGCGGTCCGCGCTGTGCTGCTGGCCGGACTGGCCTTTGCGGCGGGACTTAACGGGATCCGCATCCTGATGAACCTGTACGTGCCCCTTGCCGCGGCAGCCCTGGTACTGTTGGGCTGGCGCTGGAACCAGGCACCGCTGGAACGCCCCCGGACGGTGCCCCAGGTCCGGTTTGCCGCAGCGGCATGGGGGGCGGCGGTTGTTTCGCTGGCGGGCTATGTTGTGAACGCCAAAGTCCTGGCCGCCAACCATACCTTTTCGGACCAGGGACAGCGAAGCTGGACGGCCCTGAGTTTTGAATATCTGACAAGGGTGTGGGCCGATTTCCTGACCCTCTTCGGATATCCCGGCGACAGCGGCACCCTGAGCTTCGGGGATCCCATCCCTCTGTTCAGTCTGCAGGGATTGCTGGGGGCACTGGGACTTGTGATTGCCGGTGTGCTGATCGCTTCGGTGGTGCATCTGCTCATGCGCCGCCGGGAGCTGTCCTTTGTCCGGATGGCGGTGCTGACCGTCTTCCTGTCCTGCCTGCTGGTGGACAGCATCGCCTTTGCCTTTATGAATGAAATGATCGGCATCAACGGAAGCTACTGGCTGCCGGTGGTACCGCTGGCGTTTGCGGTTCTGGGAATCGAAGGGGAGACCTTCCCGCTGCGCCGGGGCCTGCCCCGGCGGGGGCTGGCCGTTGCTTTTGCGGTGGCGTTTCTGGGAGTCAGCACCTCGACCACCCTTCGGTTTGTGGAAGTGCCGCCCCGGGGCGAGCCGCACCTGGAAACCATCTGCGACTGGCTGGTGGACAACGGATACACCCAGGGGTACGCCACCTTCTGGTTTGCCAATGTGATGACCGAGCTTTCCGACGGAACCCTGGAAATGTGGGATGTTACGGACCTGAGCCGGATGGATCTGCACGGATGGCTGCAGACAAAGTCCCATATCAACCCGCCGGAAGGGGAGGTGTTCCTGATCGCGGATCCCAGTGTGCGCGTTGACGAACTGCCTTACCGGGATCTGGTGGATGTGGTGTACGAGGACGATCACGGATTCCATATCCTGACGGCACCGGAAGCCCAGCCGCTCATCGACGCGGTGGCGCAGGCCCGTGCCGCCCAGTAAAAATCTTTGCTGCGCTCCGCAAGTTTTGTTCGAACCTGCGGGGCGCGCCTTGTATTTTTGGACAATCTCTGGTATAATCATATCCGGCGGCGTATCCCGGTTTGAACAAATCGGCCCCTTGTGGGGTCGGGCGGAAAAGGCTGTACATTGAACCAAAAGAGAGGTTGCAAAACATGCTTACTGCAATTACCGGCATCAACTGGGGCGACGAAGGAAAGGGCCGTATGGTCGACCTTCTCAGCCAGGATTACGACATCGTCGCACGGTACCAGGGTGGTGACAACGCCGGCCATACCGTCAAGAACGAGCGCGGCAAGTTCGTGCTGAACCTGATCCCCTCCGGCATCCTGCGTCCCGACGTGGTCTGCGTCATGGGCGGCGGCATGGTCATTGACCCTGTCCATCTGGAAAAGGAGATCGCGGCCTTGCGGGAGCAGGGCGTTGAGATCAGCCCCGCCAACCTGAAGATTTCTGACCGTGCCACCATCACCATGCCTTTCCATGTGGATCAGGACGGCCTGGAAGAGGCCCGTCTGTCCAAGACCGGTGCACAGTTCGGCTCCACCAAGCGCGGCATCGCCTATACCTATGGCGACAAGTTCATGAAGAAGACCCTGCGCATGGGGGATCTGGTCCATATGGACGCCGGTGTGCGCAAGCGCCTGGAAACCATTGTGGAATCCAAGAACCTGACCATGGTCAACATCTATGACCAGAAGCCCGTCAGTGTGGATGAGATGTGGGCCTGGTGCGAACATTACTCTGCTGCCTTCAAGGATTATATCTGCGATGTGGGCGAATATCTGGCCCAGGCGGATGACGCCGGCAAGAAGATCATGTTTGAGGCCCAGCTGGGCGCTCTGCGTGATATCGACTACGGTATCTATCCCTATACTTCCAGCTCCAACACCATCAGTGCCTACGCACCCATCGGCGCCGGCATTCCGGGCCGCAAGCTGACCCTGTCCGTGGGCATCATGAAGGCCTATTCCTCCTGCGTGGGCGAAGGACCCTTCACCGCCGAACTGGCCATGAGCGAAGCCGACAAGGACGTGCTGCGTGAACACGGCCATGAATATGGTGCTGCCACCGGCCGTCCCCGCCGTGTGGGTCCCTTCGACGTGGTTGCCAGCCGTTACGGCGTGCAGTGCCAGGGCTGTGATGAACTGGCCCTGACCCTGCTGGACGTGCTGGATTATATGGAAACCATTCCCGTGGTGGAATCCTACCGTCTGTCCGACGGCACCGTGACCGGCCGTTTCCCCACCGGCAAAACTCTGGACGACGCCCAGCCGGTCATCAAGGAGATGAAGGGCTGGCACTGCGACATCACCGGTGTCCGCAAGTATGAGGATCTGCCTGCTGAGGCCCGCGCTTATGTGGAATACCTGGAACAGGCTGTGGGTTGCCGTATCAAGTATATCTCCGTCGGCCCCGAGCGCGATGCCTGCATCGTGCGGGACTGATTGCCTCTGAACCTGCCCTGCTGTTTGGCAAGCGGGGCATAAACCGAAAACACTTTACACAGCGGACTCGCCTTTGCGCGGCTCCGCTGCTTTTTCAGCCGGGATATATTGTGTATCCGTCCAACAAGAAAGGGGAGACCGGGGCGTGACCCGTTGGCTCATCCGTCTTTTCATCAAAGACAGCGAAGACACTTCAAAACCTTCCGTGCGTGCTGCGTACGGCAATCTGGCCTGCGTGGCCGGTATTTTCTGCAATCTGCTTCTGTTTGCCGGCAAATTCACCGTCGGCACCCTGTTCGGCAGCGTGGCCATCGCTGCCGATGGCGTGAACAACCTGTCCGATGCCGGTTCCAGTGTGGTCAGTCTGGTGGGCTTCCGCCTGGGGGCCCGTCCGGCGGACGACAAACATCCCTTCGGCCATGCCCGATACGAGTATCTGGCCGGTCTGGCTGTATCGGTGATGATTCTGGTCATTGGCATTGAGCTGCTCAAGGAGAGCGTGGCCAAGCTGATTCATCCTTCGGTGGTGGAATTCGGCCTGCTCACCGGCGCGGTCCTGGTGGCATCCATCCTGATCAAGGTGTGGATCTCCGCCTTCAATCGCAGGATCGGTACCCTCATCGGGTCCGAAACCCTGATCGCCACCGCAGCCGATGCCCGCAACGACGTGGTGTCCACCTCCGCAGTCCTGGTGGCCAGTCTGGCAGCGTCCATTACCGGCATCAACCGTCTGGATGGTCTGGCCGGTCTGGCGGTGGCGGCCTTTATCCTGTACAGCGGCTTCGGCCTGGTCCGGGATACCCTGGACCCTATTCTGGGCGCTGCTCCCGACCCGGCCCTGATCCGCCATATTGAGGAAAAGGTCATGACCTATCCCGGCGTGCTGGGCATTCATGACCTGATGCTTCACGACTACGGCCCCGGCAATCGTCTGGTCAGCTTCCATGTGGAGATGTCCGCGGCGGCCGATGTGCTGGCCAGCCATGACGTCATCGACAATATCGAACGGGATCTGGCCCGGGATGATGGCCTTACTGCCACCATCCACTATGATCCGGTGGTGGTGGATGATCCCCATGCCCGGGAACTGCGGGAATTTGTCCGCAGCAAGGCGGCCGAACTGGAACCTGCCGCTGCCATCCATGATCTGCGCATTGTATCCGGCAACAGCCATACCAATGTGGTGTTTGACTGTGCTGTGCCGCCGGAATATCTTACCGCCCGGGACCATCGCGGAACCAAGCTGACAACCGCCCTGCGGGATGCGGTGAAGGAACGCTGGCCCGACCATTTCTGTGTTATCCGTCTGGAATCCAACTACGGCGCCGCCCAGCTGGAACCCGATCACAAACATTGACCCGTTTCCCGCTTTGCCGGCGGGGAAAGAACCGTCTCAGAAAGGAAGTCGACCCATGGATTACAATGCCGCCGCTCTTGCCATGCACAAAGCCCACCATGGCAAACTGACCGTCAACAGCCTGGTGGAAGTGCGGGACAAGGATGCTCTTTCCACCGCCTACACCCCCGGTGTGGCCGAACCCTGCCGCAAAATCAAGGAAAACCCGGATGATGTCTACACCTACACCCTCAAGGGCCGCACGGTGGCCGTGGTCACCAACGGCACCGCCGTGCTGGGCCTGGGCAATATTGGTCCCGAAGCGGGTCTGCCGGTCATGGAGGGCAAATGTGTCCTGTTCAAGGAGTTCGGCGGGGTGGACGCCTTCCCCATCTGCCTGAACGCCAAGACCAAAGAGGAGGTCGTGGCGGCGGTCAAAGCCATCGCGCCCACCTTCGGCGGCATCAACCTGGAGGATATCCGCAGCCCCGAATGCTTTGACATCGAAGCCGAACTGGAGCGGGACCTGGATATCCCTGTTTTCCATGACGACCAGCATGGCACCGCCATCATCGTGCTGGCAGGCGTGCTCAACGCCCTGAAAGTGGTGGGCAAACGCATCGAGGATATCCGTATTGTCCAGAACGGTCCCGGCGCTGCTGGCACCGCCATCATCAAGATGCTGCAGACCGCCGGTGCCAAGGACATCATCGCTGTGGATGAACACGGCATCCTGGTACCCGGCCGTCCCGCCGGCTTTGTGGGCCACAAGGCGGCTCTGGCTGAATCCACCAACCCCCGCCGGGTCACCGGCGGTCTGGCAGATGCCATCCGCGGCGCCGACCTGTTCATCGGCACTTCTGTGGCCGGAGCACTGACCCCGGAGATGGCTACCACCATGGCACCGGATGCCATTGTTTTTGCCATGGCCAATCCCACCCCGGAGATCATGCCCGACGCCGCCAAGGCAGCCGGTGTGCGCATCATCGGTACCGGCCGCAGTGACTTCCCCAACCAGGTCAACAACGTTCTGGCCTTCCCCGGCATCTTCAAGGGCGCCTTGTCCGTGCGTGCCCGGGACATCAATGCTTCCATGAAGCTGGCCGCTGCCCGCGCCATCGCCTCCCTGATCCCTGATGAGGAACTCAATGAAGAGAATATCCTGCCCAAGGCCTTTGACCCCCGTGTGGCTCCGGCCGTGGCCGACGCTGTGGCGCAAGCTGCGCGGGAAAGCGGTGTGGCCCGCGCATGAGCATTCGGGAAATTCAGGCCGCAGCCATCACCGACGCGGTAGAACAGCTGTGCATCCAGGCAAACCGCTTTTTGCCGGAGGATATCCGCACCGCGGAAGAGAAGGCCATCGCGGCTGAACCCTGGCCGCTGGCCCGGACCACCCTGGAACTGCTGCGCTCCAACCTGGACGCCGCAGCGGAGAAGGAACTGCCCATCTGCCAGGATACCGGCATGGCCTGTGTCTTTGTGGAGCTGGGGCAGGACGTTCATATCACCGGCGGCACTCTGCGGGATGCGGTGGATGAAGGCGTGCGCCGTGGTTATACCAAAGGCTATCTGCGCAAAAGCATCACCGGCGACCCGCTGAAACGCCAGAATACCGAGGACAACACCCCTGCTTTCCTCACGGTGGAGCTGGTCCCCGGGGACGGCTGCCGCATTACGGTGGCACCCAAAGGGGCCGGCAGCGAGAACATGAGCCGTCTGGCCATGCTCAAGCCCGCCGACGGCGTACAGGGCGTGAAAGATTTCGTGCTGGAAACGGTCCGGCTGGCCGGTTCCAATCCCTGCCCGCCCATTATTCTGGGCGTTGGCGTGGGCGGCAGTTTCGACAAATGTGCTCTGCTGGCCAAGCATGCTCTGCTGCGGCCGCTGGACTGCCCCAACCCGGACCCCTATTATGCGGCTCTGGAAAGGGAATTGTGTGAGGCTATCAATGCCATGGGCATCGGGCCGCAGGGCTTTGGCGGTGCCACCACCTGCCTGGGCGTTGCCATCGAACAGGCTCCCACCCATGTGGCGTGCCTGCCGGTGGCCGTCAATATCGGCTGCCATGTAACCCGCCGTGCCACTGCTGAATTGTAACCACAAACCTGTCAGGAAGTGAGAAAGAGTTATGCCAGCCAAACGTCAACCCAATATTGATATCCCGCTGGAAGGCGTGGGGCGCCGTGCTCCGCGTACTTCTGACATTGATATTCCACTCTCCTCCTCCCGTGCTTCCGGCGGCATTGCCGACCCCAAGCTGGAAGATATGGTCAACCGTCACCATGAGGAGGTAAAGGAACTGCACCGCCGTGCGCGGCAGGGGAGGTAAACAGGTATGCAGTATGAGCTTCACACGCCTTTGACAAAAGAAGCCCTTGCACAGCTCAGAGCGGGGGATACCGTGCTTCTGTCCGGCACGGTCTATACCGCCCGGGATGCGGCCCATGGCCGGATGATGGAGCTGCTGGATGCCGGCAAACCGCTGCCTTTTGATATCCGCGGTGCCGCTGTTTATTATGTGGGCCCCACCCCGGAACGTCCCGGCCAGGTCATTGGCGCTGCCGGACCCACCACCGCCGGCCGTATGGACAAGTTCACCCCCCGTCTTCTGGACCTGGGGCTTGCCTGCATGATCGGCAAGGGCAAACGGGATGCCGCCGTCAAGGCTTCCGTGGTCAGCAACGGGGCGGTCTATCTGGCCGCTTTGGGCGGGGCCGGTGCCCTGATGGCCGCCAGCATCTGCAGCTGTGAGGTCATCGCCTGGCCGGATCTGGGCTGCGAGGCGGTGCGCCGCCTCACGGTGGAGAAGATGCCGCTGACCGTTCTGCTGGACGCTCATGGGGGAGATCTGTACGAAAGCGGCCCTGCCGCCTACCTGAACAGCTTGTCTGCCGATTGACAAAATGTCCGTCGCTTGGTACACTGGTGTGTGTTGAGCGGATATGGCGGAACTGGCAGACGCGCTGGTTTTAGGGTCCAGTGTCCATGACGTGCAGGTTCGATTCCTGTTATCCGCACCAAAAAGCCCCGGCTGTTTTACCAGCCGGGGCTTTTTTCATACATATTTTCAAAAAGAAGATGATTCCGGCAGCAGAGCGGCACGGCGGCGGAAATAGTACACCGCCCCCACCAGGTCGGCCAGTGCCCAGCCGATGGGGACCGAGATCCAGATGCCCCACACGCCCACCTGCGGCGCCAGAGCGTAGGCCAGGGCCACCCGGGTGCCCAGGGAGAAGACAGTCAGCACCACCGACATGGCTGGACGGCGCACTGCCCGGTAGAATCCATACAGCAAGAACAGGATGCCGATGCCGCAGTAGCAGGCGCCTTCGATCCAAAGATACTGAACACCCACGGCGGTGATCTGGGCCACGGCCGGATCGGTGGGATCCACAAAAATGCCCATAAGCGGTGCGGCAAACAGACATACGACCGCACTTACCGCCACACAGAAAACGGCGGCACAGATTACCGCACTGCGGGTCCCTTTGCGGATGCGTTCCTGGCTGCGGGCGCCGTAGTTCTGGGCAATGAAAGTGGAAAAGGCGTTGCCGAAATCCTGTACCGGCATGTAGGCAAAGGAATCAATCTTGACGGCGGCGGCAAAGGCTGCCATGACCACTTCCCCGAAGCTGTTCACCAGCCCCTGCACCATCAGGATGCCAAAGTTCATGATGCTCTGCTGTACACAGGTCAGCAGGGAAAAGGAAACGATCTCACCCAATACACTCCGGCTCCAACGGCAATCCTCTTTTGCGGGTACCAGCATGGGCAGGCGGATCAAGGTATACACCGCAATGCCGATGCCGGATACATACTGGGCGATGACGGTGGCAATGGCCGCACCGGCCACACCCCAGCCGCAGATCAGCACAAAAGTCAGGTCCAGCACAATGTTCAGAATGGCCGATATTCCCAGAAACACCAAGGGCACTACCGAGTTGCCCACTGCCCGCAGCAGGGCAGCAAAGTAGTTGTACAGGAACACAGCGGGGATGCCCCAGAAGATACACCACAGATAGGTGTGCATGAGGGGAATGATGCCGTGGGGGACCTGAAGCAGGACCAGGATGGGGTCCAGCAGCAGAAAGACGGCTATGTTCAGGACTATGGTCACTGACGCGATAAATACAAAGGCGTGGAAGATCCCGCTTTTCAGTCCGCTGCGGTCACCCTCTCCCCAACGGATGGAAAAAAGCGCGCCGCTGCCCATGCACAACCCCAGCAGGATGGAAGTCAGAAAGGTCATCAGGGTGTAAGCGGAGCCGACCGCCGCGAGGGTATCGGCTCCCAGAAAGCGGCCTACGATGATGGTGTCCGCCACATTGTACAGCTGCTGCAGCAGATTGCCGGCCATCATGGGCAGCGCAAACAGGATCAGACTTTTGGTGATGGGCCCGGTGGTCAGGGCGGTATCGTGTTTGATAGCCATAAATGGACTCCTCGGGCGAACGAATGCCCTGCGGTGAGGTCTTTCTTTGCAAAAAAATCCGGACAAACCAAAAGCCCCGGCACAGAGCCGGGGCTTTTGGGCGGGGCCAAACCCGCTGGGTTGGTGCGGAAGATGGGACTTGAACCCACACGTCATGGACACACGCACCTCAAACGTGCCTGTCTGCCGATTCCAGCACTTCCGCATATTGCACCACCGGATCAACCACCAGCGCTGCAATGGCTATTCTATCATACCTACCAGTAAAATGCAAGCCTTTTTTTCAGGGGGCCGCTGCGGGACGGGGCATTGGGAAAAATCAACCTTGACAGGCAAAGAATCGGCTAAGAAAAGGAACACAGAATTAAGATACAGCAAAGAAACAGTTGAATTTTGTCGCGGGCTCTCGTATAATAGCCAAAAATAGAATGGAAATTTTGCGCAAATCCGAAAGGCTTTGCGCGTTTATTTCGTGTACAGAGGTGCAGTATGAAAATCGTGATCGTCGGTTTGGGCAAGGTCGGCCGTGCTTTGACCGAGCAGCTGACTGCCGAAGGGCATGATATCGTCGGTATTGATATCAACCCTGACCGCGTGGAGAGCATCGTCAATGTCTTTGACGTGCGCGGCGTACCGGGCAATGGCGGGTGCTATGAAATTCAGAGCGAAGCCTTTGAAAACGGTGCCGACCTGCTGGTGGCCACCACTTCCAGCGACGAGATCAACATTCTGGCTTGTCTGGTTGCCAAGAAGATCGGGACCCGCCATACCATTGCCCGTATCCGCAACCCGGAATACGAAAAACAGCTGCGGTTCATGCGCCAGGAGCTGGGCCTTTCCATGTTTGTCAATCCGGAAAAGGCCACGGCCCGTGAGATTTCCCGGGTGCTGCGTTTTCCCAATGCCATCAAGCTGGAACAGTTCTGCCGGGGCCGGTTTGAACTGATTGAATACCGCATCAATCCCGGCAACCCTCTGTGCGGCCTGCAGCTGTCTGACCTGTACAGCAATATGCATGTCAAGCTGTTGGTGTGTGCCGTGGCCCGTGGAAAAGATATCACCATCCCCGACGGCAATTTCGTGCTGGAAGAAGGGGACAAGGTTTATCTGACTGCCTCTCCCCAGGAACTGGAGAACTTTTTCCGCCGTTTGGGGCTGTTCAAGGGCCGTGCGTCCAACGTCATGGTGGTGGGGGCCAGCCGCATGGCGTATTACCTGCTCAAGGAGCTGCGGGATATGCACATGCACATCACCCTCATTGACAACGACCCGGCCCGCTGCCGTGACATGAGCGAACGCCTGCCCGGAGTCCTGGTCATTCAGGGGGACGCTGCGGACAGTGAACTGCTCAATGAGGAAGGTCTGGCGGAGATGGATGCCTTTGTGGCTCTGACCGGCCTGGATGAGACGAACATCATCCTTTCCATGTATGCGGCCCAGCTCAATTCCTGCAAGGTGGTAGCCAAGATCAACCGCAGTTCCTTTGCGGATCTGGCCACCGCAAACGGCATGGTGGACAGTGTGGTGTCCACCGGCGATGTCACCGCCGAGACTATCCTGCAGTATGTGCGAGGGATGCAGAACTCCTTCGGGTCCAACATCCGGACCCTGCACCGTGCAGTGAGTGGTCGTGTGGAGATCCTGGAATTCAATGTGGGGCCGGACATTCCTTTTGTGGGCACACCGCTGAAAGACCTGACGCTGAAAAAGGGGATGCTGATTGCAGGCATCGTGCGTGCCAACGGCCAGACCCTGATCCCGTCCGGTTCCGACAGCTTGCGCCGCGGGGACGACGTGGTCATCGTGACCACCGGTACGCCCATTACCGACCTTCGTGAGGTCGTGGAGTAAGAGGCGAGCCAATGAATTATCGAATGATTGCTTTTGTTCTCGGCCGCATTTTCATGGCGGAGGCTGCTTTGCTTGTCCTGCCCATGGCCTGTGCCCTGATTTATGGGGAAAACACCATCTTTGCATTTCTCATTCCCATCCTGCTGCTGATGGCGCTCGGGTGCCTGTTCGGCTTGCGCAAGCCCAAAGATACGGTCATCTATGCCAGAGACGGTCTGGTGGTCGTCGCTCTGGCCTGGGTTCTCATGAGCGCTTTCGGCGCGCTGCCTTTTCTGCTTTCGGGGGATATCCCGGATTATACCGATGCTTTCTTTGAGATGGTGTCCGGCTTTACCACCACCGGCTCCAGCATCCTCAAGGATGTGGAGGCTATGAGCCGGGGCTGTCTTTTCTGGCGCAGCCTGTCCCACTGGGTGGGCGGCATGGGCGTTCTGGTCTTTGTCATGGCGGTGGTTCCCATGACCGACGGCCGTGCCATGCACCTGATGCGGGCGGAGGTCCCCGGCCCCACTGTGGGCAAGCTGTCCAGCAAACTGCAGGATACGGCCAAAATTCTTTACCGCATCTACCTGGTGATGACGGCCGTGGAAGTTGTGCTGCTTCTGGCGGGGGGCATGCCGCTGTATGATGCGCTCATCCACTCCTTCGGGACAGCCGGCACCGGTGGTTTCAGCTGCAAGGCCCTCAGTGTGGGGGCGTACAACAGCGTGTATATCGAGATGGTCATTGCCGTCTTTATGCTGCTCTTCGGCATCAACTTCAATCTGTACTATTACATATTGCTGCGGCATTTCCGGCAGGCATTCCTGTCTGAAGAGCTGCTGACCTACCTGGGTGTGGTGGCTGCGTCCACCCTGGCCATTGCGGTCAATCTGAGCCATATGTGCCAGAATTTTGCCGAGGCGCTGCGTCTGTCCTTTTTCCAGGTGTCGTCCATCATTACCACCACCGGCTATGCCACCACCGATTTCAATATGTGGCCTTCTTTCAGCCGGACGGTGTTGGTTATGCTGATGTTCCTGGGCGCTTGTGCCGGCTCCACCGCCGGCGGCCTGAAGGTTTCCCGTGTGATTATTCTGGCCAAGTCCAGCGTGCGGGAAGTCCAGCACATGCTGCATCCCCATGCGGTGACCACCATCCGCTTTGAAGGCCGTCCCCTGGATGACAAGACCGTCCGCGGCGCCAGCGTGTACCTGAGTGTGTATCTGTCCCTCTTTGTGGGTTCCATCCTGCTTATTTCGCTGGATGGTTTTGATCTGATCACCAGCTTCACCGCCGTGGCCACCTGCATCAACAATGTGGGACCCGGTCTGGAGATTGTGGGGCCCATGGGGTCCTTTGCAGATTTTTCTCCCTGGTGCAAATGGCTGCTCAGCTTCAACATGCTGGCCGGCCGGCTGGAACTGTTCCCCATGCTGGCGCTGTTTGCGCCGTCCACCTGGCGCCGTCGCCGCCGCCGCGGCAAGGTGGCCCTGCGTTTCTGATGATGTCAAAAGCCCGGACCGGCTGTGTGGTCCGGGCTTTTTTGTATGCAGCCGGGAAAGCCGGCATACATATGAGTCAGAACCATGCCGAAGAGGGGGAGAGGTCCCATGGGTGTTTCTGTCAAGACCGTCCGCTGGTGTCTGGCGGCGCTGCTTCTGTTATGCCTTGCTGCGTTCTTTCTGGCGGACTATATGCCGCATCCCGCGCAGGAAGAAACCGCCGTTCCCGATGACCGGCTGGCGGTGCAGGCGGCTGCCGCGCTGGATGGACGGTATGTCTGCCTGACGTTTGACGACGGCCCTTCGGAAAATACAGCTGCCATTCTGGACGCGCTGGCCCGGTATCAGGCTCCGGCCACCTTTTTTGTGACAGCCCAGCCCATCAATGAACCATACTTTGATCAACTGCCACTGATCCAGGCAGGCGGACATCAGATTGCCCTGCACAGTGCCAGCCATCGATATGCGGATATCTACAAAAGCCCTACGGATTTCTGGCTGGACATCAAGCAACTGCGTCAGACGCTGTCCGCCTGGGTGGATGTGGAACAGATTCATTGGCTGCGCTTTCCCGGCGGCAGCACCAATACGGTCAGCCACCGGTACGGCGGAAAGGATATCATGAAAAAACTGGTGGAGGAGGCGGAGGAAAAGGGGTATCACTGGATCGACTGGAACGTCTGTGCCGAAGATGCCACTTCTGCGCATCCAAACGCGGCTGCCATTCTGCAGAATATACAGCAGGATGCGACGGGAAAACGGGTGTGTGTGGTTTTGATGCACGATACCGCTGCCGCCGGACAGACCGTGCAGGCGCTGCCGGATATACTGGCCTGGTTCTCTGAACAGGGATATCAGTTTTGTACAGTTGAGCAAATGTATACCATGACAAAGGAAGAGTAAGTTACAAAAGGGAATTGCAAAGACGCTGAACACCATGTATAATAAGGACAAATCAAAGGCGCATAACGCCCGGATTCTAGGAAGTTTGCACATGAAAAATACCCAAAGCCGGCGCATAGCGCTGTGCGGTGTGCTGGCTGCGCTCACAGTTGTGATCCTGCTGGTGGGAACTGCGCTGGGCATCGGTACCTATGCTGCGCCCATGCTGGCCTCATTCCTGCTCATCCCGACTCTGGTGGAATATGGCCCCCGTGCTGCCCTGACCCAGTATGGGGCTGCGGCCGTGCTGGGGCTTCTCCTTGTGCCGGACCCGGAGCTGTCGCTGTTCTATGCGCTGGTGCTGGGACCTTATCCAGTGCTTAAAACGCTGCTGGACCGCCTGCATCCGGCACCGGTGCGCTGGGGCGCGAAACTGGCGGTGTTCAATCTTGCCACCGTGGTTATGTATGCACTGCTCCGGCTGATATTTTTGCCGGATATCATGGAAACCATGCCTGCCACCGCCGCTCTGGCCGTGGTGCTGGTGGTCTTGTGTAATGTGGCTTTTCTTCTGTGCGATCGTGCCGTGACCGCTTTGACCCTGGTTTACCGCCTGCGTCTGCGCCGATACTGGAAAAAACGCTTTTGAGCTTGGCGTACAAGCTCAGGAAAGGAAGATCGACCATGTGGTATCAAAATGCTGTCGTCTACCAGATCTATCCGCTGGGAATGTGCGGGGCACCCTTGCAGAATGACGGCGTGCCCGAACATCGTCTGCTGCGGGTACTGGACTGGGTTGACCATATCCGGGACCTGGGGGCGACCTGTGTACTGTTCAATCCTCTGTTTGAGAGCGATGCCCACGGGTACGACACCCGGGACTACCAAAAGGTGGATGTGCGCCTTGGCACCAATGAGGACCTGCGTCGGGTCTGTCAGGCTTTGCATGCAGCCGGACTCAAGGTCATGTTTGACGGCGTCTTCAATCATGTGGGCCGGGGGTTCTGGGCATTCCGGGATGTGCAGGAAAAGCGCTGGGACAGCCCGTACAAGGACTGGTTCAACATTCATTTTGACGGCAACACCAATTATAATGACGGCTTCTGGTATGAAAGCTGGGAGGGCTGCAACGAGCTGGTCAAGCTGAACCTGCACAATCCTGCTGTGCGGGAACATCTGTTTGACGCCATCTCCTCCTGGGTGCGGGATTACGGGATCGACGGGCTGCGCCTGGATGTGGCCTATTGTCTGGACCTGGATTTTCTGGGGGCGCTGCGCCAGTTTACCTCCTCCCTCAAGGAAGATTTCGTTCTGGTGGGGGAGACCCTGCACGGGGACTACAACCGGTGGATGAACGACCATGCCTGCCACTCGGTCACCAATTACGAATGCTACAAGGGGCTGTATTCCAGCTTCAATACCGGCAATATGCACGAGATCGCCTACAGCCTGAACCGCCAGTTCGGTTCCGAGCCCTGGTGCCTGTACACCGGCCGTCAGTTGCTCAGCTTTGCGGACAACCATGACGTTACCCGTGTGGCCAGCATTCTCACCGACAAGAAAGAATTGGAACCCCTGTACGGTCTGCTGTTCGGCATGCCCGGTACGCCCGCCGTCTACTACGGCAGCGAGTGGGGTGTTACCGGGGAGAAGAAGGATGGAGACCCCGCCCTGCGTCCGGCCATCGAAAAGCCGGAACACAACGAACTGACCGACTGGATCGCCGCTCTGGCCGGAGCCCGTGCCGCCAGTCCGGCTTTGTGCCACGGCAGCTACCGCAATATCCTGGTGCAGCCCAAGCAGCTGATCTTTGAACGCCGCAGCGGGGAGGACCGGGTCCTGGTGGCCATCAATGCCGACAGCCAGCCCTACCACGCCGACTTCAACGCCGAGGCGGGCTGCGCCGTGGACCTGATCACCGGCAAGCCCCACGACTTTGGCGGCGGCAGTGATCTGGCGCCTTATTCCTGTGCATTCTGGAAGACCGAATGAGCTGCCGGCCTGAATTCTGAAAATCTCCGTTTGAGCGGAAAAGAGGGACCCTTTCATGTGGCTGCTGTTTGCTGCCGCGTCCGCGTTTTTTGCCGGTATCACCGCCATCCTTGCCAAGTGCGGTATCCGGCAGACTGATTCCACCGTTGCCACCGCGCTGCGCACCTGCGTGGTACTGGTCATGGCCTGGGTCATGGTACCTGTGTCCGGGCAATGGGCCGGCATCCAGGATGTCACCGGCAAATCCATGCTGTTTCTGGTGCTGTCCGGCCTGTGTACCGGCGCGTCCTGGCTGTGCTACTTCCGGGCTCTGCAGATCGGGGATGTCAACCGGGTGGTCCCGGTGGACAAGACCAGCACGGTCCTCACCATTTTGCTGGCGCTGATTTTTCTGGGGGAGGGTGTTACTCCCATCAAGACGGCGGCCATGGTTCTGATCATGGCGGGCACATGGCTGATGATCGAAAAGAAACAGAGCACGGCGTCTTCTGCTGCCGGCCATGGCTGGTTGTGGTATGCGGCCGGATCGGCTTTCTTTGCCAGTCTGACCTCCATCCTGGGCAAGATCGGTGTCAGTGATATCGGTTCCAACCTGGGAACCGCCATCCGCACCACTGTGGTGCTGGTCATGGCCTGGGGAATGGTCTTTCTGGAAGGCAAACAGCGGCAGGTGGTTCTGGTGCCTCGCAGGGAACTGGGATTCCTGTGCCTGTCCGGGCTGGCCACCGGTGCTTCCTGGCTGTGTTATTACCGTGCTTTGCAGGATGGTCCTGCCAGTGTGGTGGCGCCGGTGGACAAGCTGAGTATCCTGGTCACCGTGGCATTTTCGGCCGTGGTATTTGGTGAAAAGCTCAGCCGCAAGGCGGTATTTGGTCTGCTCCTGAATGTGGTGGGAACTCTTATGATGCTGCTGTAACCTTTTTTCTGAACGAAACCGCCGTGTGGGCTTTTTCCCATGCGGCGGTTTTTGCTTGCAATATTTCGACCCTTCCTGCACATACTGAGGTATGGAAAAGGAGGGGACCCCCATGCCCGAACATGCCGCGCGGCGCTTTGTGCGCCGCATGTTGGGAGTACTGGCACTGACCGGTGCTCTGCTTGCAACGGCTCTGCTGGGACTGCGCGCAGCTCTGCCGGATACGTTTTATATAGAACCGGGCGGTACCCTGACCCTGGCGGCCATGCCCTTTCTGCGGGCAGGAGAACCGTCCAGGGGCAGTACGGCAGCCGTCAGCGGCAGCAGCGAAACCGGCAGTGCCAACCAGACGCTGCGCCTGTTCGGGATGCTGCCGGTCAAGACGGTGCGGACCGTGGCTTCCGCTACCCGCACGGTCACTGTATCCGGGGCTCCTTTCGGGGTCAAGATGTTTGCTGACGGGGCGCTGGTGGTGGCTTTTTCCGATCAGCTCACCGCCCTGGGCACCGAGAACCCGGCCAAGGAAGCGGGACTGCGTTTGGGAGATGTGATCGTCTCAGCGGCAGGGCAGGCCATTCATGGAAATGAGGAACTCTCTATGGCCATTACGTCGGCGGAAGGGAACCCCATTGAAGTTGTCTTTTCCCGTGATGGGGTGCAGCATACCTGTACCCTTACCCCTGTGCGGGACCGGGACAGCGGCGTCTGGCGGGCCGGGGTGTGGGTACGGGATTCCTCGGCGGGGATCGGGACCCTGACTTTTGTGGACACGGAGTACGGGACTTTTGCAGGGCTGGGGCACGCGGTCAGCGACAGCGATACCGGTGCCGATTTTCCTCTGCTTTCCGGTGAGATCGTACCTGTGACCATCATAGGTGTGCAAAAGGGAGCTGCCGGTGCACCGGGAGAACTGCAAGGGGAGTTTTCCGGTGCGGCCGCGCTGGGCACGGTCAGTGCCAACGATGCAACCGGCGTGTACGGCACACTGCAGAATCCGGCGGCTGCCGTGACCGGTCAGGTTATGCCGGTGGCCGAGATCCAGCAGGTCGCTCCCGGTCCGGCGCAAATCCTCACCACAATCGACGGCACAGCGCCCCAGTGGTATGACGTGACCATAGAGCGGGTCAATATGACAGCAGGAGATCCCAACCGCAACCTTTTGATCCGTGTGACGGATGACCGGCTGCTGTCCGTTACCGGAGGAATCGTCCAGGGCATGTCCGGCAGCCCGGTGGTGCAAAACGGCACCCTGGTGGGGGCTGTAACCCATGTCCTGGTCAATGACCCGACCCGCGGCTATGGTATCTTTGCTGCCACCATGCTGGAACGGGCGGATGCAGCGGGAGCCTGATCCAGCTTTTTCCAGAGCCGGTGCGATCCGGGTGGGGAGAAAAGGGGCTGCCAGAGGGCAAAACCGGCAAAAAGCCGGTAAAAAACTGCCGGATAAGGGGACTTGGTGTCGAATTGTGGGGAAGGGTGTCACAATGCCCCGAAAACTTCCTATTGCCAGAATTGGTAAAATATGGTAATATTTCCATTGTCGAGAAAAACCTGCGCGGCTGGGCGGCTGGCCGCTGATGAATGAGGAGTGTATCACAATGGACAAAATCAAGTTTTTGATGACCGATACCGGCGCGCAGACCACGGCGCTGTGCCGCCAGGCGCTGGAGGACAAGGGCGTTGCGGTGACGGTATGTGAGAAAAACGGCAGCAAGGCCCTGAAAGCGCTGCTGGACACCCACCCGCAGGCGGTGCTGCTGGATGCATTTATGCCCGATCTGGATGCCATCACGGTAAAGCAGCGGTATGAAGCCCAGGATACCACCGGCACCCACACCACCTTTTTTGTGACAGGCGCCTTTCAGAGCGAAGAGATCGAACAGGATCTGCTGGATAACGGTTTCTCGTTCTTTTTTGTCAAACCCTTTGATGAGACCGTGCTGGTCAGCCGGGTGCTGAAGGCCGCGGGAACACCCGCGCGTCCGCAGGCATTTTCCCAGGACAGCGACGAGCTCACCGTTACCGAAATTCTGCACCAGGTAGGCGTTCCGGCCCATATCAAGGGATATCAGTTCCTGCGGGATGCGATCCTGCTGGCGGTGGAGGATCATGAATACATCAATGCCGTGACCAAACGTCTGTATCCGGAAATCGCCAAACGCAACGGCACCACGGCATCCCGTGTGGAGCGTGCCATCCGTCACGCCATCGAGGTGGCCTGGGACCGAGGGGATGTGGATACCCTCAACGGGTATTTCGGTTACACCATACACAGCCTGCGCGGCAAACCGACCAACTCCGAATTCATTGCCATGATCGCGGACAAGATCCGTCTGGACAAGCGCCGCCGTGCCTGATTTGTCAAAAGTATACCTGCCATTATGACCTCCCGCCCCGGCGGGAGGCTTTTTTATTTCAAAACTTTTTCAATCTGTCTCAAAGCGGTAGATTTTTCCGTTGGATACTTGTATAATGGTAGCATGGTCAAACTGGGGTGTGTGTACGCTGTCCCGCCCCGGTGCAAGGTTTACTACGGAAAGGGGGCGCCGGATATGGCGCAAACCGTGACTGCCATTCTGGTGGCGGCAGGGTCATCCCGGCGTATGGGATTTGACAAACTCAGCCATCGGCTTCCGAACGGGCTGACGGTGCTGCAGACAAGCCTGCGGGCTTTTGAACTTCATCCGCGGGTGCAGGATATTGTGCTGGTGGCGGGGGCCAATATGGAAACCTGTCGGGAATTGGCTGCGGCCTGCGCAAAGCCATGCAGGGCGGTACAGGGAGGCGCCACACGGGCTGAGAGTGTCCGTGCCGGTCTGGCGGCTGCGTCCGGAGAGATCGTGGCCATCCATGATGCGGCGCGCCCCTTTGTCAGTCCGGATGTCATCACGGCTGCCATCGAAGCTGCCGAAAAGAGCGGTGCTGCCGCCCCGGCTGTCCCGGTGAAGGATACCGTCAAGGTGGCCGATGAAAACGGCCGGGTGCAGATCACCCCTGACCGCAGCACGCTGTTTGCGGTGCAGACGCCTCAGTGCTTTCGCCGGGAATTGTATTTTCAGGCGTTGGCCGCAGTAGCAGGTGAAAAGGCGAATCTTGTGACCGATGACTGCAGCCTGTTTGAGCTGGCGGGGCTGCCGGTGATTCTGACACCGGGAGACTATGCCAACCTGAAAATTACCACCAAAGAAGATCTGAAAGGGGAAACCGCCATGCGTATCGGACATGGGTATGACGTGCACCGGCTGGTCGAGGGCCGCCGCCTGATTTTGGGCGGGGTGGCCATCCCGTATGAAAAGGGCCTGCTGGGCCATTCCGACGCAGATGTGCTGCTGCATGCCATCTCGGATGCGCTGCTGGGTGCGGCTGCGCTGGGAGACATCGGCAAGCATTTCCCCGATACGGACCCCCGGTATGAAGGGGCGGATTCCCTGCAGCTTTTGCAGGAGGTGGGAAAGCTGGTGAACCAGGCCGGCTACGTGGTGAGTAATATTGATGCCACCATCCTGTGTCAGGCCCCCAAGCTGGCGCCGCATATTCCCGCCATGCGTGCCAACATCGCCGGCGCACTGAATCTTGCTTTGGACAAGGTCAGTGTGAAGGCCACCACTGAGGAACATCTGGGATTTACCGGCCAGGGGCAGGGGATTGCGGCCCATGCCGTTACGCTGCTGGAAGCATGATCCCGTGCCCGGGCAGAATTCTGCCGCATTTTTCCGTTGCATTGATACTTGAAGAAAAGAAAACCGCTTCCGCCCTTTGCCCGGCGGCTGTAAGGAGGCTGTGACCGGCATGCTCGGCATTTACGATTTTTTCAGCGGTGTGATCAGCAACCTGCGTACGTTCGGCGTGCGTGACCTGGTTGATATTCTGGTCATATCCTTCGCCTTTTATGAATTGTTCCTCTTCGCGCGCAAGTCCCGTGCGGGCCAGCTGGTGCGCGGTCTGATGCTGGCGCTGGTCTGCTTTGCGCTGGCCTATCTCTTTGAGCTGCGGACCGTGCGCTGGCTGCTGAACAATTTCCTGCAGGTCGGCTTTATTGCCGCCGTGGTACTGTTTCAGCCGGAACTGCGCCGCACGCTGGAACGCCTGGGCCAGAGCGCCAACTGGACAGGCCGCCTGTTCAGCATCCGCCGCACCGACCCTTCCCTGCGGGCGGTGTGGCAGAGCGCGGTGGTGGCCATCTGCGACGCCGCCGAACAGCTGTCCGATACCCGCACCGGCGCTTTGATGGTGCTGGAACGCAACAACAACCTGGATGAGATCATCCGGACCGGGACGCCGCTCTCGGCCAATGTTATTCCGGAGATGCTGGGCACGATCTTTTATGAAGGAACTCCGCTGCATGACGGTGCCGTGGTCATCCGGGACGGGCGCATCGTGGCGGCCGGCTGTGTGCTGCCCCTTTCCAACAACCTGGAGATGGGCAAGGACATGGGTACCCGACATCGCGCCGGTCTGGGCATGAGTGAAAACTCCGACGCGGTGGTCATCGTGGTCAGTGAGGAGACGGGAATCATCTCGTTGGCCAAAAACGGCGTTCTGATCCGTCGCCTGGACCGCCAGAACCTGTTCAATCTGCTGCAGGAGGAGATCATTCCGCCCGAATCGGAGGAAGAACAGAAGACCCCTGTGTGGTCCCGGCTGTTTGGCAAAGGAGGTGCCGTGAAGCATGCCGTTCAACAAAAAGAAAACTGAACAGCCCGCTGTGGCGCCCAAGGCGCGGGAAAAACGCACCATCTGGGATTACCCGGTGGTTCTGTGGTGCGCGGCGTTGGCCTGTGCCGTGCTGGCCTGGCTGATTGTCACCATGTATTTTGACCAGGAAAGCGATAAGACTGTTACCATCAATTCCATCACCTATACCTACCAGTCCAGCACCTACACCAGCCTGGGGCTGGATATCGTGGAAACTCCGGACGTCTCCAATGTGACCGTACGCATCAAAGGCAGCGGCACCATTATCGGCGGCATCCGGGAAAGCGATATCATGGTTTATCCCAAGTACTCCACCGTGCGCGGTGCCGGAACCGTGACCCTGGAACTGGGAGCACGGTTCATCACCTCGGATTATGACAACCTTGGCATTGAGTTGACGGTGGAGAATCCGACCACCGTCACGGTCGTATTTGACAATGTGAGCGAAAAGACGGTACGGGTCACCGCGGACACTTCCCAGATCGCCATTGCGGATGGATTTATTCTGAACAGCGCCTCTTGTGTCCCTGCGGAAGTCACCCTGACCGGTCCCACCACTGAACTGGAACAGATCGATTCCGTGGTGGCCACCGTGGCTTCGGATGAAAAGCTGGATGATTCCATCACCCTGGATGCCGGACTGGAAATGCGGGATGCCAACGGCAATGCGGTGGCACCGCAATATACCACCATGGACAGTGATTCTGCCGCCGTCACCCTGAATGTACTGCAGGTGCGGGAACTGCCGCTGACCGTGGATTTCATCGGCCTGCCCAGCGGGTTTGATGTATCCAGCCTGAAATATTCTTTGGACCGCAGTACCCTGCGGGTGGCGGGACCGGCCCGGACGATCAGCAAACTGAATGAGCTCAGCGTGGCCAGTCTGGACCTGAGCCAGAGCTTTGCCTTTGACCGGGATTACCAGCTGGCGGTGGAACTGCCAGACGGTATCGTATCCCAGGATGGCATCACCACCGTTACGCTGACCTTTGACACCACCAATATGACCAGCACCACCCTGAATGTCTCCAACATCCGGGTCATCAATGTGCCCAGCGACGCCCAGGTGGATGTGCTGACCAGCCGTATCAGCAATGTGACCCTGTATGGTCCGGCGGATGAGATCGCCGAGCTTTCGGCGGACAATGTGATGGCACAGGTGGACTGCCAGAGCATCTCGGTCACTGCCGGTCAGCAGACACTGCCCGTGAACATCCAGATCCCCTCGTCCAGCCGTATTTTTGCGGTGGGCAGCTACACGGTGCAGTGTGCCATCACCACACAGTAAAAAAGAAGGAGAAAATACCCGAAAGTGCTCTTGGTACGCAATATCCGCTTGCCGCTGACCTGCTCCGATCCGGAGGCAGAGGCCGTGCGGCGGGCACTCAGGATCCTCCGTCTGCCTGCCGGAAACGCAGCAGGCGGCGGCATCGCAAAACTCTCGGTGGATGCCCGACACGGAACCCCCGTTCTGGTCTACACCGTCGCCATCACGCTCAACGACGAGGGTGAGGAATCGGCTTTGGCCGGGGCCTCGCCCTGTGTCTGTTTCACACGCAAGCCGGAATTTCATTTTCCGGTAGGAAAAAATCCGCTGCCTCACCGTCCGGTGGTGGTGGGCCTGGGACCGGCGGGGCTGTTCGCAGCCTTGCTGCTGGCACGCCACGGATACCGCCCCCTGGTGCTGGAACGGGGCCCTGCCCTGGAACAGCGGGTGCAGGCGGTGCACGCCTTTGAAGCAGGCGGCCGTCTGGACCCGGAGGCCAACATTCAGTTCGGGGAAGGCGGTGCCGGTACCTTTTCGGACGGAAAACTCACCACCCGCACCGGCGATGCCCTGTGTGCCTATGTCACCGAGACCTTCCTCAAACACGGCGCGCCGCAAGACATTGCTTGGCGGCAGAAGCCTCATGTGGGCACGGACCTGCTTCGGGGCGTTATTGCGGCCATCCGGTCGGAGATCGAATCCCTGGGCGGCACGGTCCTCTTCAACACAAAACTCACCGGGATCGAGACCCGCGGCGGCTCTGTCTGCGGGGTGATGACCACGGCCGGAGAGTTTGCCTGTGAACAGCTGATCCTGGCTGTGGGGCACAGTGCCCGGGATACCTTCACCATGCTGGACCGGATGGGTCTGCCCCTGGAATGCAAGCCGTTTTCGGTGGGCTTCCGGGCGGAACATCTGCAAACCGAAATCGAGCGCAGTCTCTATCATGGGGCAGCCGGACATCCGGCGCTGCCCCGGGGCGAGTATCAACTCAGCCAGCATGTGGATGGCGGCCGCTGCGTATATACCTTCTGCATGTGCCCCGGAGGCACCGTCTGCGCCGCGGCCAGCGAGGAAGACGGGGTCGTCACCAACGGCATGAGCCTGCATGCCCGGGATGGCCGCAACGCCAACGCGGCGGTGGTGGTCAGTGTGGACGGCCGGGACTTTGACAACGACCCCGCCAAGGCGGTGGCTTTCCAGCGGCAGCTGGAACAGGCCGCTTTCAGGGCGGGAGGCGGCAGCTACGCTGCGCCCGCCGAGACGGTGGCTAGCTTCCTGCAGGGAAAAGGCCGTCTGGACCTGGGCGCCGTGCAGCCCACCTACCCGCGGGGCGTGGTGCCCTGTGATCTGGGCAGCCTTCTGCCCGACGAACTATCCTCCGCCCTGCGCCAGGGGCTGACCGCTTTCGGCCGCAAGATGGCCGCTTACCGTGCCCCCGACGCGGTGCTCACCGGTCTGGAGACCCGTACCTCCAGCCCGCTGCGGCTGGTGCGGGGGCAGGATTTCCAGTGTCTCTCCCTGCCGGGATTATACCCCTGCGGTGAGGGCGCCGGCTATGCGGGCGGCATCATGACCGCCGCCGTGGACGGCCTGCGCTGCGCCGCTGCCCTGATGGAACGCAGCGCGCCGCCCCGCGGCTGAAAAAACGTACCCGCCAAAAAGGAAAGGAATCAAACGATATGCCTCCCAGAAATCCCTATCAGGACCCGGACGGCCCTGCCCAAGAGCAAGAAAATACCTCTCCCCGGGGATCTTATACAAGTATTCCGGATCTGGACGATGCGGTCAGTGAGATCGTGCAGGCCGGCACCCAGATCGGGTCCGGCGTGTTGGACGGTCTGGCCGGCGTGGTCCAGTCGGTGGGAGATGCCATCCGCAGCCGTGGCGTGGAAAACAAGAATGTCCCTTTTGAAACCTGGCGCCAGCGGATGGACCGCAAATTGAAAAACAGCGATCAGGACGGCTATCTGGGCATGGCGGTGGCAGGCTGGATCTTCGCCGGAGGCTTCGGCATCGCGGCGCTGGTCATGTTCATTCTGGCCATGGTAGGCCCCCAGGCTATGGGCATGCTGCCCGAAGAACATGTGGTTTTTCCCGTGCTGGCGGCCTGCTTTGCCCCGATGGCGGTCGGGTTCAGCGTTATGGGGGTCTTCGGTGTCCGGCTGTGGGGCCGGTACAATCGGCTGCGGGGCTATCTGCGGGCTGTCCGGGACTGGACCTGGGACATTTCTGCCATAGCCCGGGATACCATGCAGCCACAGGACCGGGTCCGGGAGGAACTGCAAAAAGCCATCGCAGACGGAAAAATTCCCGGTGCGCTGGTCTCTTCGGACGGGAAGACCCTTTACCTGAACGATGCCCTGTACACTCCGCCGGCACCCCAGCCGGAACCGGTGCCGCAGGACAAGCCGGAACCGGTTCCGGCGGACAGCCTGCGCCGGGAGGGCGTGGACTTTCTCAACTACCTGCGGGCCTGCCGGGGGCGTCTGGGAGAGACCGCCGATGAAGAGATCATCGCCATGCAGAAAACCTGCGGTGCCATTCTGGGCTTTGCCCATAACCATCCGGACCAGCAGCCCCGGCTGCGGCGGTTCCGGGAATACTATCTGCCCACCACCCGAAAGCTGCTGGACACAGCCCTGGGCCTGGGGGATACGGATGCGGCTGCCGCTGACAAGATCCGCGGCGAGATCACCGGCATCCTGCACACCCTGAATCTGGCCTACACCAAGCTGTACGAAACGCTGTTGCAGGATGTGAGCCTGGATGTTTCCACCGAGATCGACACCCTGGAAACCATGCTGCGCCAGGACGGCCTGACCCATGATTTCGGGCAGGATTTCGGCACCGGGACCAAGACTGTATGATTGTGAATTTATAAGGAGAGAACCGCTATGAACTACCGTGCCTGGCAGTTGAATCAAGCTGCCGATCAGGACGCCGAAGCCCTGCACGCCGAAGGCTTCGGCGTGCTGCTCAGCCGTGTGCTGGCGGCGCGCGGGGTCCATACGGCCGAAGCCGCGCATCACCTTCTGGATGGTCGGGATGAACTGACCGATCCCTTTTTGCTCAAGGACATGGACAAGGCGGTGGAACGCATCCAGCGTGCGGTGGAAGAAGGCGAGCCCATCGTCATTTTTGGCGACTACGATGTGGACGGCGTCTCGGCAACGGCCATCCTGTTTGAGTGCCTGTCCAACCAGGGGGCGCAGGTTCGCTGCAAACTGCCCAGCCGGGAAGGCGGGGGATATGGTCTGAATGCCGATATACTCAAGCGATTGGCAGAAAAGGGATACACGCTGGTGGTGACGGTGGACAACGGCATTGCCGCTGTGGAGGAAGCCCGCTGCGCAAAGGAGCTGGGCATAGATCTGGTCATCACCGACCACCATCTGCCGGGGGAGGAACTGCCGGAGGCGGTGGCCGTGGTGGACCCCAACCGGGCCGATGACGAAAGTCCCTTCAAATTCCTGTGCGGTGCCGGGGTAGCATTCAAACTTTGTGCTGCTCTGGAAGGCTGCGACCCCGCCGAATTGTTGGACATGTTCGGGGAACTGGCGGCCCTGGGGACCATTGCGGATGTAATGCCCCTGATCGGAGAAAACCGCACGCTGGTGCGGGAAGGGCTGGCGGTCCTGCAGGAGACCATGCGGCCTGGTCTGCAGGCGCTGCTGGAAAATGCCGGGTATGCCGGCAAGCCTGTCACCGCGGAAACGGTCAGTTACGGCCTTGCCCCGCGGCTGAATGCTGCCGGTCGGATGGATACGGCCGCAGTGGCACTCAAGTTGCTCCTGTGTGAGAATGAGGAACAGGCGGCCGGTATTGCGGCACGCCTGAGTGAAATCAACGCGGAACGCCAGCAGACGGAGCAGCAGATCCTGGCGGCGGCGCTGGAAACCATCCAGGCCGATCCTGCCCGCACCCATGACCGGGTTCTGGTGGTATCGGGGGAGGGCTGGCATCCCGGCGTTATCGGCATTGTGGCCAGCCGTCTGATGGAACGGTATGGCCGTCCGGCTATCGTCATCTCCACCGAAAACGGGGAAGGCCGCGGCAGCGGCCGTGCACCGGCGGGCTTTAACCTTCATGCCGCGCTGGCAGCCTGCTCCGCCTGCCTTATCCGCAGCGGGGGCCATGCGGCGGCAGCCGGTCTGCTGGTGGAAGAAGAAAAAATCAGTGTTTTCCGTGCGGCCGTCAATGCCTGGGCCGCCAAGGAATATCCGGTGCCGGAACCCAGCTCTCTCAAACTGGACGCAGCCGTGAATCTGGCAGAACTGGACCTGACCTCGGTGCGGGAACTGTCCCGTCTGGCTCCCTTCGGAAGCGGAAACCCGGTGCCGCTTCTGCTGGTGGAAAATGCCGTGGTGGACGGCTTGTGGCCTTTGGGCAGTGAAGGCAGGCACACCCGGGTGCGCCTGCGTCAGGGCGATTCAGCCTGCTTTGTCTCGGTCTTCGGCACCGCGCCGCAGGAGCTGGTCTATCAGCCGGGGGCGGTGGTGGATGCCGCCATTGAAGTCAGTGTCTTTCAGGGCAGAAACGGTCCGATGGTGTCGGCACACTGCAAGGCCATGCGTCCGGCAGGGCTGGGTAACGAACCGGCCCGTCAGGCTGCGGCCTTTGATGCGGTCTGCGGCGGCACTTCGCTGCCGCCTGATCGTGCCGCAGCGTTTTTGCCGGACCGCAATGATACAGCCACGCTGTACCGTCGCATTCGGGCGGGAGGCGTACCGGCGGATGACCTGCAGCCCGTATTTGCGGCATCCGGGCCGCAGAACACCGGCAAAACGCTGGCCAGTCTGACCGCCTTGTATGAACTCGGACTGGTGGAACTGCAAAACGGGCGCTGGATGCCGGCGGCTGTCACCGGTAAAAAGAATCTGGATGATGCGCCTATCCTGCAAAAGCTGCGGGCTATGGCGGCAGGGTCGGAGGGAACGTGACCCTGCCGACGGCAGCACGCAAGCGATAAACCAAAACCAGGGGGAGGAACCGAAATGGAAAACGAAGTCAAAATGCCCATTACCTATGAGCAGCTCAAACAGGATATGACCGAAAGCGGACGGCCATATGACTTTGCGATGATTGACCGTGCCTATGAACTGGCAAATTCGGCCCACAGCGGACAGCGGCGCCGCAGCGGCGAACCCTATATCTGCCATCCGCTCTCGGTGGCCCGGATCCTGGTGGAACTGGGGATGGACAGTGAGAGCATCGCCGCCGCCCTGATGCACGATGTGGCCGAGGATACGGCCGTGGGGATTGATGAGATCCGCTCCAAGTTCGGCAATGAAGTGGCGCTTCTGGTGGACGGTGTTACCAAACTGACGCAGATCAAGTTCTCCAATGTGGAGGACCGTCAGGCAGAGAACCTGCGCAAGATGCTGCTGGCCATGAGTCAGGACGTGCGGGTCATGATCATCAAGCTGTGTGACCGCCTGCACAATATGCGCACCGGGGATGCCTGGCCGGAGCAGAAGCGCCGGGACAAAGCGCTGGAAACCATGGAGGTGTACGCTCCCATTGCACACCGTCTGGGAATTTCCAACATCAAGGAAGAGCTGGAAGACCGCAGCCTGCATTATCTGGACCCTATTGGTTATGAAACCATCCGGTCTCTTTTGAACAAGCACGGCGACGCCTTTCTGGAGGATGTCTGCCAGACCATCCGGGAACACCTGGAGGATAACGGAATCGAGAACGCCACCATCCGCCACCGGGTCAAGAGCATCTACGGCATTTACCGCAAGATGTATATGCAGAATAAGGACTTTGAGGAAATTTATGATGTATACGCGGTGCGTATCATCATCAACACGGTGGCGGAATGCTACACGGCGCTGGGCCTGATCCATGATATGTATCATCCGCTGCCCAACCGGTTCAAGGATTACATCTCCACGCCCAAGCCCAACGGATACCAGAGTCTGCACACCACCGTGATCGGTCACGAAGCCATTCCCTTTGAGGTGCAGATCCGTACCTGGGACATGGACCGCATGGCGGAGTACGGCATTGCCGCTCACTGGAAGTACAAAGCGGGCATTTCCACCAGCAACGAAAAGCTGGAAGAACGTCTGGCCTGGGTCCGCCGTCTGCTGGAAAGCCAGCGCTCCAGCGTAGATGCCACCGATCTGCTCAGTGATATCAAGTCCGACCTGCTGCCGGAAGAAGTCTTTGCTTTTACCCCTCGCGGAGATGTGATCAATCTGCCTGCCGGAGCCACCGTCATCGACTTTGCCTACGCCATTCATTCGGCGGTAGGAAACCGGATGATCGGGGCCAAGGTCAACAACCGCATTGTGCCCATTGACCATAAGGTTGCCACCGGTGAGATCATCGAGATCATCACCGGACCGGAAAATCGCGGACCTTCCCGCGACTGGCTCAATATTGTCAAGACCAGCGAGGCCAAGAACAAGATCCGGAACTGGTTCAAGAAAGAACGCCGGGAAGAGAATATTGCCGAAGGCAAGGAAGCCCTGGAACGGGAGATGCGCCGCAACCTGATGACCGTCCCGGCGGAACAGTACGACGACTTTATGGCATCGCTGGCCAAGCGCAACCACTGCAATACGGTGGAGGAGATGTACGCCACCATCGGGTACGGCGGGCTGCAGATGGCCCGTGTGCTGCCCAAGCTGAAAGACGAGTACAACCGTCTGAAAGCCTCCGAGCCCAAACCCATTACGGTGGATGTCAAAAAGGTCCACTCCACTGCCGGGGTGGTGGTGGAAGGCATCGACAACTGCCCCATCAAGTTTGCCAAGTGCTGTTCGCCCCTGCCCGGTGACGAAATCATCGGTTTTGTTACCCGTGGCTTCGGCGTGTCCATCCATAAAAAAGACTGCGGCAATGTGCGTGAGAGCATGAAATCCCCCGAAAATGCCGGCCGCTGGGTGCGCGCCTATTGGGCAGACAATGTCCGGGAAGATTACAAAGCTACCCTGGAACTGGTCTGCATGGACCGTGCCAATCTGGTTTCGGATGTGGCGCTGGCGCTGGGCGATATGCGTGTGCCCATCTATTCCATGGATGCCCGCGCCGCGGACCAGGGGCGTGCCCGCATGTCCCTGACCATCGGCATCAATAATACCGAACATCTGAACAATGTGGTCCTGCGCCTGCAGAAGGTCCGGGATGTGATGTCGGTGACCCGTATCTGAAAGCCATGACAAATCAACTTGAAAAATCTTCTGCTTTTCGTCGGCTGCTCCCTGCTTTGCTGGGGGCGGCGGCCGGCGTGGCGGTGTTCCTGTGGGTGTATGGTACCGCCCCCCTGCATGTGAGCTGGGACAACTGGATCCTGCGCGGATACGATGAACTGGATGTCCAGCAGCATTATGCGGGATGGCTGCTGTTCCGCAATTCCCATTGGACCTTTCCGCTGGGGATGGCTGACACCGTGGCCATGCCGGACGGTACTGCCATCTCCTACACCGACAGCCTTCCCTGGGTCAGTATCTGTCTCAAACTGCTGCGGGGGTTCCTGCCTGCCACTTTCCAGTGGTTCGGGCTGTATGTGCTGGGGTGTTTTGCGCTGCAGGGGGCGGCGGGCGGTCTTCTGTGCGCCCGCGGCCTGACCGGCAGGGGAGAGGCGGCGGTCACCGGGCTGCTGGGAGGCGGCCTGTTTGCCTGCCTGCCTACTCTGTGGGAGCGTTCCTTCCGCCATACGGCGTTGGCGTCCCAGTGGCTGTTCCTGTTTGCACTGTATGTGTATCTGGAAAGCAGGGATGCCCTGCGCCGCACCGGCCATGCTCCCAAACGGCGGTGGTGGCTTGTGGTGCTGGCCTTTGCCGCCGTGGGGATCCACCCCTATTTCCTGCCGCCGGTCATGGTCTGTGCACTTCTCTGGTGCGTGGACCGGGTGCGGCTGGGCGGTGGCCGGGTCGGCGCCGTGACGGACTTTGCGGCTGCTCTGGCGGCCGCCCTGGCGGGCGGTGTGCTCTGCGGGGCCATCGGAACCGAAAGCTCCTTGAGCCGGAACGGCTACGGGGAGTTTTCCATGAACCTGAACGCCCTCATCAACCCCTACTCCCGGGGACAGTATACCTGGTCCCGGCTGCTGCCGGTATTGCCCCAGCAGACCAATCAGTATGACGGGTTCAATTATCTGGGGCTGGGTGTGCTGGCTCTGTTGGCCTTGGCCCTGGTTCTGTCCGTCGCCGCTGCCTTCCGCCTTCCCCAGGAGGTCAAAACCTGGTGGAAGCGCAACTGGCCAGCGGCGGTGGGCTGCGGACTTCTGACCCTGTTTGCGGTAAGCAACCGGATCAGCTGGGGAAATAACGGTTTCACCATTCCTCTGCCCGGATGGCTGCTGGATCTGTGCGGCATTTTCCGGGCCAGCGGCCGGATGTTTTATCTGCCCGCCGCCTGCCTGGTGGTGTGGGGCGTATATACCCTGCGGGCAGCCTGCCGCCGCCTGTCCGGATCGACGGTTTTCCCTGCTTTGCTGCTGGCGGTATTGCTGGCCGTGCAGGTGTGGGATCTGTCTGCTGTGGCCGCTGAAAAGCACAACTACTTTACAGATGCTTCGGCACAGCCCACGGAAAACGTTGCCTGCCATCCCATGACGGCGGGCATCGGTACCGGCCGCAGTGCGCTGCTGGCGGCTGGGGAAGTGCGGGAAGACCGTCTGCGGCTGCTGGCCATCCTGGCCGGCAAGGAAGGTTTGCCCACCAACCTGGATATCGCGGTGTCCGGCGCTCATGAGGCGGCTGCTCAGAGCCGTGCCGATACCGCGGCCCTGCTGCTCAGCGGCCGGTACGACCCCACTGCGGTCTACGTCACCACCGATGAGTCGGTGTGGAACCAGTGGCAGCAGATTTTTGCCAACGATTCCAAGCCGACCTTCTTTGTGGCGGATTCCTGCTACTTCATGCTCTGTCTGGAGCCGTGATTGTCAATTGAAAAGGAGAACATCTTCATGCGCGCCGTGATTCAACGTGTATCCGGGGCATCGGTGGTCGTCAACGGCGGCGAGCCCCGCACCATCGGTCCCGGTCTGGTCATTCTGCTGGGTGTCTGCGATGGTGAGGACGCAGCCATCGTTCCCAAACTGGCCGCCAAATGCGCCAACCTGCGTATTTTTACCGACGACCAGGGCAAGCTCAACCGCAGTGCGGTGGAGCTGGGTCTGTCCGCCCTGGTGGTGTCCAATTTCACCCTGTACGGCGATACCTCCCGCGGCAACCGCCCCAGTTTTATCCGGGCCGCCAAGGGTGAAGCCGCCGAAAATCTGTACAAAGCTTTTCTTGCCGAACTGGGCAAACAGCCTTTGAAGGAACTGCAGCATGGCGAGTTCGGCGCCGACATGCAGGTATCCCTGACCAATGATGGCCCTGTGACCATCATGATCGATACCGACGAATGGAAAAAGTGAGGTACTCCATGAAACTTCTGCATATTTCCGGCCCTTGGCCGCTGTGCACCAACACCTTTCTGATCATCACCGAATCCGGTCATGGTATTGCCATCGACCCGGCCGCCGATGCAGCGCGGTATCTGGATCCGCTGAAGGAAGCCGGTGCCACCCTGACCCATATCTTCCTGACTCACGGCCACTATGACCATGTGGGGACCGTGGCCGCCCTGAAGGAACAGACCGGTGCCAGAGTGATGATGGACCCGGCCGATGCCCAGGGCAGCCAGATGTTCCCGCTGACCCCGGATATCATCGACGAACCCTGGCCTGAAAGCGGCACCGTCACAGTGGATGAACTGACCTTCCAGCTGTGGCATACCCCGGGCCACAGCCCGGGCAGTGTCTGTCTGGCCTGCGGCGGATGCCTGTTCAGCGGCGACACTCTGTTTGCCTCTTCCTGCGGCCGTGTAGATCTTCCCGGCGGCAGCCCGGAACAGATGCGCCGCAGCCTTTCGCTGGTGGCCAATCTGCCCCTGCCGGACGAGACAAAGGTCCTGCCCGGGCATGAAAGCTTCTCCACTCTGGGCCAGGAACGCCGCAGCAATCCCTATCTGCTGGGCGAATGGTATTGATGCAGGAGGTCCTCCCCATGCAAATTGTTTTGCGCGGCCCGTCGGCCGGTTACGAGGCCGAACATGTGGCCCGTATGTTTTTCCCGGATGGGGTACTGGCCGGTGCCGACTGCGCCCTGGATGACCCCAGTCTGGATCTGATTGCTGCTGTGGACCATGCAGTGGCCCAGATCGTTTATCTGCGCCAGAACGGGGATCTGTACTGGAAGATCGCCACGGTGGACCGGGACATGCCTCCCAAACAGCGGGAATATGCCCTGTGCCGGTTGCTGTACACCCTTGCCTGCGAGCACACCGGTATCCGTCCGCCCTGGGGGATGATGACCGGGGTTCGCCCGGTGCGCATCATCCATGATATGCGGGATGCCGGCGCCACTGAGGAACAGATCAGACAGCGCTTTCTGGAGGAATACGACTGCACCCCCAAGCGTTATGAGATGGCTCTGTCCATTGCAGACCTGCAGCGCCCGGTGCTGGAAGGCTCCGCGCCTATGGACTGCAGTGTGTATGCGGGCATTCCGTTCTGCCCCACCCGGTGCAGCTACTGCAGCTTTGTCTCCCGCACGGTGGGGGACAAGTCCACCCGGGCCCTGGTGGAACCCTATGTGGATTGTCTTTGCCGGGAACTCACCGCCACCCGTCGGGTGGTGGATGAATGCGGCCTGCGGGTTCGTACTCTGTACATCGGCGGCGGCACGCCCACCAGCTTGACGGCGCCCCAGCTGCGCAAGCTCATGGCACAGATGGCCGAAAGCTTCCCTTTGTCCCAATTGGAGGAGTACACGGTGGAGGCCGGACGCCCCGACTGTACCGATGAGGAGAAGCTGCGCATCCTGAAGGAATACGGGGCCACCCGCATCTCCATCAACCCGCAGACCTTCTCGGATGAGGTGCTGCGCAACATCGGCCGGCAGCACACCGCCCAGGATATCCTGGACTGTTACCGCACCGCCCGGGCCGTGGGGCACGACAACATCAATATGGACCTGATTGCCGGCCTGCCCGGAGACACGGTGGAAGGCTTCCGCCGCAGCCTGGAAACGGCCATCTCTCTGGACCCGGAGAACATCACCGTACACACCCTGACCCTGAAACGGGCATCCAACCTGGTGGTGGAACACCGGGCTGCCGCATATGCTGATGTGGCGGCCATGCTGCAGAGCTGCGACCTGCTGTATCAGGCCGGCTACCGCCCGTACTATCTCTATCGTCAGAAAGGTACCCTGCAGAATCTGGAAAACATCGGATGGAGCAAACCGGGCCGGGAATGCCTGTATAACATTTATATCATGGAGGAGGTCCACACCATCCTGTCTGCCGGTGCGGGCGGCTCCACCAAGCTGGTCATGCCGGGGCAGCGCCGCGGCAAGATCGAGCGCATCTTCAATTTCAAATACCCGACGGAATACATTGATCGCTTCGACACGGTCCTGGACCGGAAGAAGGGAGTGAAACGCTTCTATGACGCTTGTCTCCAAACAAACACCACCCAAACGCCTGGTGGGGTGTGAGCTCATCAATCTGGCCGGTGCCGATCAGGCACGCTTTGTGCAGGTGTGCGAGCAGCGCTATCACGACCGTCTGGACGCCGCTGCCCATGCGGCACTGAACAGCGGTGCACAGATCATCATGCTCACGGGTCCTTCTGCCGCCGGCAAAACCACCACCGCCCGCAAACTGTCCCAGCGCATTGCCGCGTCGGGACGCCGCAGTGCGGTCATCAGTCTGGATGATTTCTTTGTGGGAGAAGGCCGCTATCCCAAGCAGGCGGACGGCAGCGATGATTATGAGTGCGTGGAAGCGCTGGACCTTCCGGTCCTGCGCCGCTGCCTGCGGGATCTGGCCGATACTGGTGTCTGTGATACCCCGATTTTTGATTTCCTGACCCAGAAGCCCACCGGCACTACCTGCCACATTGACGGCCGGGGCGGCGTGGTGGTGATTGAGGGATTGCATGCCTTCAATCCGGCGCTGGGTGTGGACAGTCTGCCCAAGGGAGCGGCCATCCATATCTATGCCGGCCTGCGGGAAGAGTACGCTGCACCGGATGGGTCCCGGGTCCTGGCCACCCGGGATATCCGTCTGGCCCGCCGCCTGACACGGGACTTTTTGTTTCGCGGACATGATGCGGATTTTACCCTGCGGCTGTGGCCCCACGTCTGCCGGTCGGAGGACCGCTATATCAAAGCGTTCAAGAGTCGGGCGGATCTGGTTCTGGATACTTCTTTCAGCTATGAAGTCTGCCTGTGGGGGCATTATACCCGTGAGATGACAGCGGTGGAATATGCAGGCCGCCTGCAGGAGCTGTGCCGCCGCTTTGCCGCATTCGATTCCCTGCCCGGTACGGCAGTCCCGGCGGACAGTATGCTGCGTGAGTTTATTGGACAGTAAACAGTAGAGTGTGCTGATACTGGCAAATATTAACGAAAACGTAACATTTTCGCCGGTTTTCAGATTGCAAAGCGCGGCGCAATCGGCTATAATGCAGATAGCAACGGGTCGTGCAGGGCATGGCCCGCCCCAGTATCATACGAATGTGAGGTGCGTTTCCCATGACGTTTGAACTCGATTTTGACAAGATCAAAGAACAGAGCATGCAGTTTGTTGATATCGCCAAAAAGACCGCGCTGGACCTGGCCGATAAGGGCAAAAACCAGCTGGACCTGATCAATCAGCAGACCCAGCTTTCCAAGGCCCAGCGTCAGCTCGGCGCTCTGGTGTATACCCTGCATAAGTCCGGCGAGGAAAACCAGCCCTTGGTGGATAAGTATATTGAGCATATCGCTTCCATCGAAGCAGCCATTGAGGAGATCAAAGGCCGCATGACCGCCGATGAGGCTGCTCAGGCAGAGGAAGCTGCGGCCCAGGCCACCGATATGGCCGATACCGCCGAGGCTGCCGACGAAGCCGGCGAATCCTATGAGGATGAGGAAGAGGAGACCCAGAGCCACCTCACCAAGGTTTGCCCCGTCTGCAACGCCAAGGTGGATGTGGATGCGCTGTTCTGCAACCATTGCGGTGCACAGCTGTAAAATTTGCTTGACGAATTCAAATTCTGTTGTACAATAGAAATCCGGCGCTTTTCGCCGCCTCAGGAAAGAACATGATCGAATATCCGAAAAAATCCCCATATACGGCCGATGATCTGGTGGCCATCATTGCCATTCTCCGTGATCCCGAAAACGGCTGTCCGTGGGACCGGGTACAGACCCATGAATCCATCCGGATGAACTTTCTGGAAGAAGCCTACGAGGCGGTGGATGCCATCGACCTGCAGGACCCCGAACTTCTGTGTGAAGAACTGGGTGATGTGCTGATGCAGGTGGTGTTTCATGCCCGCATGGAGGAAGAACAGGGCCATGGTGGCTGGACACAGATTTGTGACGGTGTATGCCGGAAACTGATCTGGCGCCATCCGCATATTTTTGGCCCGCAAACCGGCTCCGAAGGCATAAACGACTGGGATACGCTCAAGAATATGGAAAAGGGCCGGACCACCCTGGCAGCGGATCTGGCCAGTGTGCCCCGTGCGCTGCCTGCATTGATGCGTGCCGCCAAATTGCAGAAACGTGCTGCCAAGCATGGCGCAAAGATGCCGGTCCCTGAACCTGAAGCTTTGGCCCGTCTTGCGCAGACCGCTGCGCAGGAAGGCCCGGATGCCGAGCAGGCTGTGGGACAGCTGCTGTTTGAGGCAGTGGCTCTGGCCCGGGCAGCCGGGATCGATCCGGAGCAGGCCTTGTCCCGGTACAACGATTCGTTTGAGCAAAACACCCCGAACCAAACCGTCTAAAGGCGGAACTGTGACTATTCGAGGACCCGCTTTTGGCATATAAATCACTTGGAGGTATAAACAATGACCAAAGTTGAACTGATCGCCGCCGTCGCTACCAATGCCGGCCTGACCAAGAAGGACGCCGAGAAGGCTGTCAGCGCCACGCTGGATGTGATCACCGATGCTCTGAAGAATGGCGAGAAAGTGTCGCTGGTCGGCTTCGGCACCTTTGAAGTGCGCGAGCGCAAGGAACGCCAGGGCCGTAACCCCCAGACCCGTGAGCCCATGACCATCCCCGCTTCCAAACTGCCCGCTTTCAGCGCCGGCAAGGCCCTGAAGGACGCCGTCAAGTAATCAAGCGCTTCAGCGCATCGCCTGCCGCCGGCCTGTCTGGCCCGGCAGGCGTCTTTTTTATCATTTCTGCGGAAAGGAACCCCACCCATGCGTTTGGATAAATATCTCAAAGTCAGTCGCCTGATCAAGCGCCGCACTCTGGCCAACGAAGTGGCTGATGCCGGCCGTATCCTGGTGGGCGGCAAGCCTGCCAAGGCCAGTTACGCGGTCAAGGTGGGCGATGTGATCGAAATCACCTTCGGCAACCGCCCGGTCAAGGTGCGTGTGCTTTCGGTGGACGAACCCAAGGGCAAGGACGTTGCCCGTGAACTGTACGAAGTGCTGGAAGGCTGAAAAAACTTTCCGGCCTGCCCCATAAAAGGGGCATAACCCGGCTCCCTGGTGCATATGTTTTACCATACCGCACCAAGGGGGCTTTTTCTATGCCAGAACAAACCAGCCAGACCGCTATTCTGCCGGCGCCGGAAACCACGGCTTTCAAATCCCACACCCTCCAGCTGGAAGACCGCGCCCGCCTGACTGTCACCGGGGTGACCCGTATTGTCAGCTGTGATGAAAACGGAGCCCTGCTCAAAACGGCCCAAGGGGACCTGACCATCGGCGGACAGGGCATCCAGATCGGAGAACTTTCGGTGCGCACCGGGCAGGTGCACATTACCGGAAAGATCGAATTCCTGCAGTATGCCGAAAACCGGGAAAGCAGCGGGGGATTGCTGGCCCGCCTTCTGCGCTGATGGCGGCGGCTCCGGCTCTCTGGGCTGTTGGGCGGGACGTGCTGTGGTGCCTGGGACTGGGGCTGCTTTTGGCCGCAGCACGGGATGTGGCCGGGATCCTTCTGGGCAACGGGCGCTTCTTGTGCTTTGTATGGGACGTGCTGGCCTTCGCCTGTGCGGCGGTCCTGCTGTGCGGGTTTGCGGCCTCAGCCTCGGCCGGCGGTGGAACACGCTGGTATATGGCTGTTGGCCTGGGGGCAGGCGCATTGGCATGGCACGGAGCTGTTTCCGGGACCCTGCACGCGCTGGCAAACCGTCTGGGACGGGCTGTCCTGACTGCGGCCCAACGTGTGCAGGACGCAGCCGCGGCACCTTTTGTGCATCTTCGGCGGCTGTATGTGACAAAAAAACAGACAAAAATCGCCCTGAAAGCGAAAAAAAGCACACAAAAAGTAACAAAGCGGAAAAAACAGTTGCAAAAACAGAGGAAAATATTATATAATTGATTCTGCATAAATCTGCTATATCCGACATTGCAAAGGAGGCGGAGCAGACATGACCCGAAAAAACGGACTCTTGCGGCGTTTGCTCCCGCTGTTTATCCTGATCCTGTGTGCCTCGTTGGTTTACAGTCTGGTTCGCTGCCAGATCGCCATCAACGCAAAGCAGCAGGAACTGGTCGGCGTACAGGCGCAGCTGGACGTCCAGCTGGCCCAGAACGAGGAACTGCAGCGCACGCTGAATGATGGGGAAGACGCCATCATTGAGCGCATCGCCCGCGATGAGGGTTACTCCAAGCCGAACGAGCGCATCTGGAGAGACATCAGCGGCAAATAATCCGAACAGCAAAGGGCGTTGGCTCTTTTCTGAAATAAAAACAGGCGGGACCCCATGGGGTTCGCCGGAAAAAGGGGTATCATAGTTTGGCATTTCAGGTTGGGGATATCGTCGAAGGCAAAGTCACCGGCATCAAGCCGTTTGGCGCTTTCGTCTCTTTGCCGGAAGGCAAGAACGGCCTTGTCCACATTTCCGAGGTCTCGTACGAGTACGTGCAGGATCTGTCTGCCGTGCTGAGTGATGGTCAGACTGTCAAGGTCAAAATTCTGTCCATTGCGCCGGACGGCAAGATCGCGCTGTCCATCAAACGCACGCAGCCCGCACCCGAACGCGGTGCACGGCAGGGCGGTGCCCACCAGCAGCGGCAGCAGGGTTCGGCTCCGCGTGCCAAGCGCGAAGCCCCGCCCCGCGTGTGGCAGCCCAAACCCACGCAGCCGCAGGGGAATCTCAGCTTCGAGGATATGATGGCGCGGTACAAGTCCCAGAGCGAGGAAAAGATCGCGGACCTCAAGCGTGTGACCGAAAACCGCCGCGGCGGCTATTCTCGTCGGCGCTGATTCCCAAAACCTTAACCGCACACAGCGGCAGGCCCTGTACAGCCTGGTCCAACCGGCCGGGCGGTGCGGCCTGCCTTTTTTGCATGGCGCGGGATGGCCCGTGCTATGGTTGTTTCCTCATACAACGAAAGGATGTCTCATGCCCACTACCTACACCCTCGTCGCTCCCTGTTTTTTTGGCACCGAGTCCACCCTGGCCTTTGAAGTGCGCCGCATCGGTGCCCAGAACGTGCAAGTCACCGATGGCCGTGTGATTTTTGAGGGCGATGCTTCCGTCATCGCTGCCGCAAACCTGAATCTGCGCACCGCCGAGCGGGTCCTGCTGCTGCTCAAGACCTGGCAGGCCACCACCTTTGACGAACTGTTTGACGGCGTTTACTCCATCCCCTGGGAGGAGATCATCCCCGCAGATGCCCAGTTCCCGGTCAAGGGGTCCAGCCTGTCCAGCCAGCTGTCCAGCGTGCCCGCCTGCCAGAGCATTGTGAAAAAGGCAGTGGTCAAGCGGCTGATGGCCGGCCATCACACCAATACCTTGCCCGAGACGGGCAAACTGTACAAGCTGCGGTTTGCCCTGCGCAAAAACACGGTGGAGATGATGCTGGACACTTCCGGCGATGGTCTGCACAAGCGGGGCTACCGCCGCAACGCCACCCTGGCACCCATCAAGGAGACTCTGGCGGCTGCCATTGCGGACCTGGGCCGGGTACGTCGGGATACCTTGGTGCAGGACCCCTTCTGCGGGTCCGGCACGCTGGTTATTGAGGCCGCCCAGAAGGCGCTGAACATTGCCCCCGGCCTGCGCCGTCGTTTCGCCGCCGAACAGTTTGATTTTGTCCCTGCGGAGGTCTGGCGGGCCGAGCGGGCCAAAGCCATCGAACAGGCCAAGCCGGACGCAGCCTTTGAAGGTTTCGGGTATGATATTGACCCCGCTGCCGTGGCGCTGGCCACTGCCAATGCCAAGCTGGCCGGGGTGGGGGATCGCTGCCACTTTGAGGTGGCGGATGTGAAGGACTTCGTGCCCCGGGATGGCGCTACTGTGCTGACCAACCCGCCTTACGGCGAACGGCTGGGAGACGCTGCGGAAGCTGCCGCGCTGGCAGCTGTGCTGGGCAAGGCGTGGCACGCCCATCCCGGTGCCGGTCTGTATGCCATCACCGCCGATGCCGATTTTGAGAAGCACTTCGGCGGCAAAGCCACTAAGCGCCGCAAAATTTACAACGGCATGATTCCGTGTCAGGTGTATATGTATTTCGACCGTAAAAAGTAAGGAGGGCCCCCGATGGAAGATCTGAAACTGGCCGTTCTCATCGACGCCGACAACATCTCCCCCAAATACGTCAAGGTCATTCTGGATGAGGCCGCCTCCTTCGGTGTGGCGGCGGCCAAACGAATTTACGGCGACTGGAGCGATCCCCGGCTGAAAAGCTGGAAAGATGCGCTGCTCAACAACTCCATCATCCCCATGCAGCAGTACAGCTATACCACCGGCAAAAACGCCACAGATTCGGCTATGATCATCGACGCCATGGACCTGCTCTATTCCGGCAACCTGGATGGGTTCTGCATCGTCTCTTCGGACAGTGACTTCACCCGTCTGGCCGCCCGCTTGCGGGAGGCCGGCAAACTGGTTATTGGTATGGGAGAGAGCAAGACCCTGGGGCCCTTTGTCAAGGCCTGCGACCAGTTCAAATATCTGGACCTGATTCTGGACCACAGCGATCACAATGAGCCGGACACCGCCGGCGCCCGTGATGTGACCGACGCCGCCGAGGCGGCTGCCATGGCCGCGGCCGGGGACGATACCGCCATCAACCGGGATTCGGTGTACAAGCTGGTGCGCGGTATGATCGATGAGATGGATGACGGAACCGGTTGGGTGCGCACCTCCCGGGTGGGGGACCAGCTTATCAAGCGGTATCCGGACTTTGACGTGCGTAACTTTGGTTCCAAGAGCCTCAACCGTTTTCTGGCCTCTTTCCCGGAACTGGAAGTGGAAGAGCGGATCCTGGCCAATGGCAACCCCATCCAGTTTGTGCGCATCCGTCCCCAGCCAAAACCGGCCAGCAAGAAGAATCCGCCTCGCAAAACACCTTCCCGCCAGACCTCCAAAAAGCGGGCAACGCACAAAAAGTAAACCGCCCGTACCGGCGGTGCCGAAAGGAGATTTGCCTGATGCAGCGCTGTACCGAAGCGGACCGGCAAGCCGTACTGGATTATATTGCGGCTGAACCGGAAATCAACCTTTTCATTTATGGCGATGTGGAAACGGTGGGGGTGGACAAGCCTCCCGTACAGGTATGGGTGGAACCGGGCCCCCGGGGCTGGGATTTCTTGGTCCTGCAATATTTTGACAGCTACATCCTGTACAGCCGGAATCCTGATTACAACGCGGCGGCCGCAGCCGCATTTCTGCGGGAACGCAAGGTGCGGGGGATCAGCGGCAAGCAGGAACTGCTGGACCGTCTGGCTCCGTATTTCCCCGGGAAAAGCAGCAAACTCACCTATATGAGCCGCTGCAACGCTGTGGACCCTGCTTTTGCGGGACAAACTCCTGCCGGTATTACGGTGCGGGAACTGGGCCCGGAGGATCTGGACCAGACGCTGGACCTGCTGCGCGGTATTGAAGAATTTGCCGATTCCTACCATGGAGAAGCCAGGGAGAGGGAAGAGTTGGCTCAGTGCTGGAAATGCGGCGGCATGATGATGGGCGCTTTCCGGGCAGGGCAACTCGTCTCCACGGCCCAGACCACCGCTGCCAGCAGCCGCAGCGCCATGGTGGTGGGAGTAGCCACCCGCCCGGAGGCGCGGGGCTGCGGATATGCCAGTGCGGTGGTGGCGGAACTCTGCCGCCGCAGCTTTGCCCAGGGGCGGGCATTCCTCTGCTTGTTTTACGATAACCCGGCCGCCGGACGCATCTATCACCGTATCGGATTTTCCGAGGTGGGCGGCTGGACCATGATGAACTGAATCAACCAAAGCGGGCACCTGCCGTCAAAGCAGATGCCCGCTTTCCTTATTGTGTCAGTCTATTTTGTAAATCCGATGGTCGTCGTCGCTGTACCACAGTGTGTACCGCTGCCGGTACCAGTCTTCATCAGCCTGGAACCGGGTATACACCGCGCTGTCAAACAGCACATAGTCCACACCCCAGGCCTGCAAAACAGCCACATCCGGCGTTTCATACAAGCTGACCATGGCGTGGTATTCGTCGGCATAGTCCATACCATGGTAATACACAAAGCTC
>CALXHN010000002.1 GCA_944388105.1 uncultured Gemmiger sp.
ACACAGGCATCGGAGACGGTGAAAGGCTTGGCCTTGATCTGGAACCGGTAGAAGGCCTTGTTGATGAGCCCGGATTTCAGCCGGTCCAACGCACCTGCCGGCAGGGTGGGGAAGTCCTGGCCGGCCCGGATGTGTGCGGCGGCCGCTTCCAGGGCCGGGTGTGCCGCCCGGATGATGGAGCGGGCTTCCTCCGGCTCGGGGGCGCCGAACATGGCAATGTAGTTTTCCGGCATGACGATGGCCGCAGTGCCCCGGTACACCAGTCCCTTGTCACGGCACAGAAGCCGGTTGGCCGGTTCGGGGCTGCCCGCCTCACTGCCGCAGGTCATGACAAAATAGGCGTCCCGGCTGCCGCGGAACTCACCGCTGCGGATAAACCGGACAAAAAGGCGGGGCAGCTGCCAGGCATAGGTGGGGGACACAAAGACCCAGGGCTTGTCCGAGGTGAAGTCGGCGGCAATGCCCTCCCGGATAAAGCGGAACGCATCGGTGCACACATCCCCCAGCCTGTCCGCCAGAAACTCGGCACAGTAGCGGCTGTTGCCGGTGCCGGTAAAATAGACGATCATAGTTTTCCCTCCCGTCAGAAGTTCCCGTCCCGGGAACGGCTTCATTGTATATCGGGACAGCGGGCGCGTCAAGGGGCGGAGGTTGCCCGTTTTGTCCGCCCCGTGGTATACTGGGAGCAGACCGGAACACAAGGACCGCAACAAGGAGGAACCCGCAATGAAACTGGGAATTCTGGGGGCCGGACAGATCGCCGGCGTCATGGCCAGGACCGTCCGCATGCTCAATCAGAACGGCCACCCGGAGGTGGAACTGTATGCCGTGGGGGCCCGGGACCTGTCCCGCGCCCGGACGTTTGCCGACGCCAACGGGGTGCAGAAGGCGTTCGGCAGCTATGAGGAGATGCTGTCCGACCCGGCGCTGGATCTGGTGTACATTGCCACGCCGCACTCTCACCATTATGGACATATCAAGCTCTGTGCCGACCACGGCAAGCACATTCTGTGCGAAAAGGCCTTCACCGTCAGCGCCCGTCAGGCGGAGGACGCCATCCGGTATGCCCGGAGCAAGGGCGTGCTGGTGACCGAGGCCATCTGGACCCGCTATCAGCCCGTGCGCCGCCTGATCCGGGAGACCCTGGACGCCGGACTCATCGGCGAACCCCGGCTGCTCACGGCCAACCTGGGATATTTCATCACCGGCAATCACCGGATCGTGGTGCCGGAACTGGCCGGCGGCGCTCTGCTGGATGTGGGGGTCTACACCCTGAACTTCGCCGAGATGGTGTTCGGCCGGCCCGATTCCCTTCATGGGCTGTGCACCAAAAATGAGAACGGGGTGGACCTGACCGACAGCATCACCCTGACCTGGCAGGATGGCCGGGTGGCCAACCTGACCGCTGCCGCCAATTCGGTGTCCGACCGGTACGGCGTGATCTACGGTACCAAGGGATACATGATGGTGGAAAACATCAACAATCCCCAGGGCCTGCGGGTCTATGACGCCGAGAACCGGCTGATCCACAGCCTGGACTGCCCTGCCCAGCTCACCGGCTATGAGTATGAAGTGCTGGAAACGGTGGACTGTATCCGAAAGGGCCTGACCGAATGCCCCTCCATGCCCCATGCCGAGACCATCCACATGATGGAGCAGATGGACCATCTGCGGGCCCAGATGGGCATCCGCTACCCCTGCGAAGAGATCGGCTGACCTTGCAAGAACAGCCCCCGCCGGACGGGAATCCGTCCGGCGGGGGCTGTTTTGTTTTGGCGTCCGGGAAAAGGCGGGTCACTTCACCCCGTAGATCTCGGCGCACAGGTCCCGTCCGGCCCTGGTGCGGAAGATGGTATCCCTGGCATGACGGATGCCCTCCTCACCCACGCCGTCCTCGTACAGGTTGACCAGAAAATCCGCCTCTACCAGGATCTGATAGTCCGGGCCGTCAATGCCGGTGTAGGTGTGATGGTGGCCCACCAGATAGCAGATGCGGTCGATGTCGGGGGCTGCAAGCCCCAGCTCTTCCAGCATGGGACGGGCGTAGGCGGGGCCTTCCTGCTCCTGCAGCTTTCCGGTGCAGCTGCCGTATTTGGCTTCCGCAGGGCGGATGCCGATATCGTGCACCAGGGCGGCACATTCCAGCACCATCTGGGTGTGGTCGTCCAGCCCTTCCATGCGGCCGATGAGCTGGGCAAAGCGGTGTACCTTCATCAGGTGCTGGATGCGCTTGGCGTCTGCCGCGTTGAAGGCCAGCATTTTGCGGGTCAATGTATCGATCAGTTGTGTGGTGTCCATGGCTGAGCTCCTTTCCGGCGGGAGACAGTTTCTCCCGTACCCCTATGATAGCGCAAACTGGCCGAAAGTTCAAAACCCCGGACCGGAGCAAAAGGAATTCCCAGTATTGCCCCGGCGGCCCTTGCCTGCCGCAAAGAGGGAAAAACGAGGAAATGATATAAAGAGTATAAAATAAGAAATATTGGGTATAAGGCTTGAAATTGCACAAAATCAATGGTACTCTGGTGACAGAAAATAGTCGATATTTCAAATAAACGCCCCGAATGTTCCAGAAAACCATGGCGTCCGGCCGGAAAATGACTTCCCTGAAAAGAAGGAATGATCCGCAAATGATATATATGATATGTTAAAGGCGGTCGAGGAAAATGAAAACGAACAGGTACACCATATTCACCGACATCCGAAGAAACAAGGCAGCCTATGCCATGCTGATCCCGGCGGCGCTGTACACCTTTATCTTCGGATACTGCACCATCCCGTACATGGTCATCGCCTTCCAGAAATTCAGTTACCGGAAAGGCATCTTCGGCAGTGATTGGGTGGGGGTGGACAACTTCCGCTTCTTCTTCGGTTCCCAGGACGCGTGGCGGATCATCGGCAACACCCTCAAGCTGAATCTGCTGTTCATCTTTTTCACCATCCTGGCGGCGGTGGCCCTGGCCATCATGATCAACGAGATCCGCTGCCGGTATTTCAAAAAGGTGGCCCAGTCCACCTACCTGCTGCCCTATTTCCTGTCCTGGGTCATCGTCAACTATATCCTGTACGGCATCATCGGCAGCAAGTACGGTCTGCTGAACCGGGTCATCGAATTCTTCGGCGGCACTGCCATCAACTTCTACAACGCCCCCGGGTACTGGACCGCCATCCTGGTGGTGGCCAAGGTGTGGAAGGACCTGGGAATGAACATGGTCATCTATCTGGCCACCCTGGTGGGCTTTGACGATGAGCTGTATGACGCGGCGGCGGTCAGCGGTGCCACCCGATGGCAGATGTGCTGGAAGATCACCCTTCCCATGCTGATGCCCACCGTCATCATGCTGGGCATCCTGTCCATCGGCAAGGTGTTTTACGGGGACTTCGGCATGATCTACGCCCTGGTGGGGGACAACGGTGTTCTGTACAACGCCACCGACGTGATCGACACCTATGTGTTCCGGCTTCTGCGCTCCACCGGCAATCCCTCCCAGGCCATGGCCATCGGGCTGTTCCAGGCCATCATGGGCTTTCTCTGCGTGTGGGGCACAAACTACATTGCCAAGAAGAAATTTGAGGAAGGAGCGTTGTTCTGATGGGCGTCGCGGCCAGAAAAGTCACCTTCGGCAAGGTGCTGCTCTATCTGTTTACCACCCTGGCGGCGGCCTTCTGCCTGCTGCCCCTGCTGCTGATGGTCATTGTCTCCTTCACCTCCGAGCAGGCCATCGTCCGCAACGGGTATTCCTTCTTCCCGGCGGAACTGAGCCTGGATGCCTACAGGACCCTGTTTGAAAACGGCGCCGAAGTTGCCCGCTGCTACCTCAACTCGGTGGGGATCACGGCGGTGGGCACCGTGCTGGCGGTCATCGTCACCTCCATGGCGTCCTATTCCCTGGTGAACCCCTCGGTCAGATACCGCAACGGCATCGCCATGTATTTCTTTGTCACCATGGTGTTCAACGGCGGCATGGTGCCCTGGTACATGATCTGCACCAAGGTGGGCCTGACCGAAAACTACTTCGCCCTGCTGATCCCCAACCTGGTGTTCAGCCCCTTCAACCTCTTCCTGGTACGCAACTACATGCGGGAGATCCCCCTCTCCCTGATGGAATCGGCCAAGCTGGACGGTGCCAACGACGGGCAGATCGCCTTCCGCATCTATTTCCCGCTGTGCAAACCCATTCTGGCCACGGTGGGGCTGTTTTACGGCATCGCCTACTGGAACGACTGGTGGAACTCCATCATGCTGGTGTCCAATTCCAATATGTACACCATCCAGTATTACCTGATGAAACTGAAATCCGATTTGAACTTCATGCGCAATCTGCAGGGCGGCGGCATCGGCGGCGGCTTCCCGCCCACCGAATCCCTGCAGATGGCCACCGCGGTGGTCACCATCGGGCCGCTGATCCTTCTGTATCCGTTTTTGCAGCGATATATCGTGAAAGGTCTTGTGATAGGAGGTGTGAAAGGCTGATTCTTTCCCTGCTGCGCGCCGCGCAGACCCGGCCCCGTGACCCTGAACGGGGCGCAACCGATCATCTTCAAGGAGGAGCTTATCCATGAAAAAAGCCATTGCTATGGTGCTGACCGCCGGACTGTGCACGGCGATGCTCGGAGGCTGCGGCCAGTCGGGCAGCAGCAATGCCACCACCGAAAACGCCGCCGCGGCTGCCGCGTCGGGGGAAAAGACCGTTGTCACCTACCTGCGCCCCGGCACCGAGGTGGACCACAATGCCGAGCTGGTACAGGCCATCAACGACAAGCTGGACGCCGACGGCACCGGCCTGCAGCTGGAAATCATGTACATCCCCTCGGATGTGTTCCAGGACAAGGTCAGCCTGATGCTTTCCACAGGGGAAGCCTTTGACCTGCTGTGCGTCATGGAAGACCAGAAGCCCTTCACTTCTTTTGTGGCCAGTGAAGGCATCATGCCCATCACCCAGTATGTGAATCAGTCCGAAAACCTGAAGCGTGTCATCCCCGACTATATGTGGGATGCCGCCACCATCAACGGGGAGATCTACACCATCCCCGCCAACTGGTGCGAGCAGGCCGACCAGAACAACTGCATCACCATCCGCCGGGAAAAGCTGGAAGAGTTCGGCCTGGAAGACCCCCAGACCATGGATGACCTGCTGAACATGTGTGAAGTGTTCACCAAAAACTGGGACGGCCCCAACAAGCCGGTGGTCATCCCTCTGTACAAGGAACCCTTTACCTATCTCTTCCGCACCCTGGACACCTATCCCTTCACGGTGCAGAAGGACCTGATCTTCATTGACCAGCAAGGCAACGTGAAAAACTGGATGGAGACCGATGAATTCCGTCAGTGCGCGGATTTCTTCCACAAACTGTACCAGGGCGGCTATGTGCCCGAGGACGTGCTCTCCGCCGGATGGTCCAGCTGGAACACCATGCTCACCGGCGATTTCATCTGGGTGGACCAGTGCCAGCTGTGGGATACCGAGCAGGTCTGGAAAGAGCGCATCCCAGGCGTGCAGCTGGATACGATCTACCTGAATCAGGAGGCGCCCCAGTTCCGTTCCAGCTCTTTCCGCAACGACACCGCCGTCTCCGCCACCTCCGAACATCCCGAAGCCGCGGTGAAATTCATGGACTGGATGTATTCCAGCCAGGAAAACTATGACCTGATGGTCTACGGCGTGGAAGGCCTGACCTGGAACGATGCGGGCAACGGCCTGTACACCAAGAACGATCCCGCCTTTGAGTTCAACGCCGACTGGATGATCGGCAACCTGGACTATGTGCGGTATCAGGAAGGCACCTACGACAAGTTCATCGAGATCATGGGCATCGAAAAGCCCGACGCCGTCAACAGCGTGGCCCTCAACTTTGTCTTTGACCCCGCCAATGTGGCCGATGAGTACGCCGCCTGTCAGGCGGAGGTGGAGCAGAGCATCTACCCCATCAAACTGGGTCTGGTCTCCTATGAGGAAGGCTACGAGAATGCCCTGGCCCGGATGAAGGCCGCCGGCATCGACAAGGTCATTGAGGAATACCAGAAGCAGCTGGATGCCTATCTGGGCAAATAAGATCGTTTGAATGAGAACCGCCCCAGTCCGGCTGCGGCCGGACTGGGGCGCATTCCGGAGGAAGCCTATGGACCGCCTGTGTCTTGACGGGAGCTACAAGCTCAACTATTTTGACCACGAGACCTTCCAAATCCAGGATGTGATGCGCCCGGACTTTTTCCCCGACGGCTGGATCGACACCCAGGTGCCGGAGGACGTGCGCACGGCGCTGCGCCGGTACGGGTATATCGACGGACATTACTACGGCAAGGATCTGGACAAGGAACGCTGGATCGATGAGAAGGACTGGGTATATTACCGCAGTTTCACGGTGGACGAAAGCTGGCGCGGCCGTGCCTGTGCGCTGTGCCTGGAAGGGGTGGATACCGTCGCCCGTGTCTTTCTCAACGGCCGGCTGCTGGGTGTGTGCCGCAATATGTTCCGCCGCTACGCCTTTGATGCCGGCGCAGCCCTGCGCATCGGGCAGGAGAACCGCCTGGTGGTGCAGGTCCTTTCCCCGGTGAACTGCACCGCCGGCATCAGCCGGGAGGGGATCTATCCCCAGGAGGACACCACCCGGATGCTGATCCGCAAGTCCCAGATGAACTGGGGCTGGGATTTCTGCGGGCACTGCCTGACCACGGGCCTGTGGAAATCCGTTTGCCTGGAAAGCCGGGACACCCCCTGCCTGACCAAGACCCGCCTGACCACCCTGTCCCTGAGCGAGGGGCAGGCCTGCCTCCGGTTCGAGTGCGATGCCCGGGCGCCGGAGGACTGCCAGGCGGAACTGGAACTGACGGCGGAAGGAAAACCGGTATACAGCGGGCGCATTGCCGGTGCCCGCACATCCGGGCTGGATTTTGTGCTGCCGGAGCCCCGCCTGTGGTGGCCCCGGCCTTACGGGGAACCTTTCCTGTATGATGTGCGGGTCACCCTGCGGCAGGGGAGTACCCTGTGGGAGGAGCGCCGTTTCCGGTTCGGGGTACGCACCGCCGAACTGCTGCAGGACCGGGACGAGGGCGGACGGGGATTTGTGTTCCGCATCAACGGCCGGCGCCTGTTCATCCGGGGCGCCAACTGGGTGCCGCTGAACTGCGTGTATGCCGAGATTACCGACCGGGACTACGACCGCGCCTTTGCCCGGGTCCTGGACTCCAACCTGTCCATGCTGCGGGTCTGGGGCGGCGGTATTTATGAGTCGGAACATTTCCTGGACCTGTGCGATGAAAACGGGATCATGCTCTTTCAGGACATGATGCTGGCCTGCGGCATTTTCCCCCAGGACGACTGCTTCCTGCAGCAGGTGTATGAAGAGGTGGCCGAGGTGGTGGACCACTGCTACAACCGCACCTGCATCGTGATCTGGTCGGCGGACAACGAGCTGGATGAGGCCTACCGCTGGTACGACAAGCTGCCCGAATTCCCCACCAACCGGGTCAACCGGGAAGCCGTGCGGCGGGCCGTGCTGGAAAACGATTCCTCCCGGCCCTTCCTGGTCAGTTCGCCCTGCAGTCCCTTCCCGGAAGAGGAGGGGGGCGATGACCCCAACTCCGACCGGCAGGGAGACATGCACCTGTATCTGACCCGCTTCAAACAGGGGGATGAATACTACTACAAAAAGATCCTGGAATACAAACCCCGCTTCCTCAGCGAGTACGGGTTCAGCAGCCTGCCGTCCGAACCCTCCTACTCCCGGTTCAATTTCCGGCGGGGGGCGCTGGACCTGGTGCGCAACCCCTGGCTGGCCCAGCTGGACTGGCTGGCCCGCCTGGGGGAGGCAGGGGAGAAGGACCCCATCCTCTACTATTCCCAGTTCACCCACGCCCAGGGACTGAAATACTGGATCGAGTATCTGCGGTCCCTCAAGTGGCACTGCGGAGGGTCCCTGTACTGGAAGTTCAACGACCCCGTGGCGCCCAACCGGGAAGATATGCTGTTTCCCTCCCTCATGTCCTCGCTGGACTTCTACGGCCTGCCCAAGATGGCCTATTACTATGCCCGCCGTGCCTACGAAGACCGGATCCTGGCTTTCCGGGAGGAAGCCGACGGAAGCCTGTGCGTGTACGGCTGTTCCGAGACGGAGCAGGACCTGACCGGGGAGCTGACGCTACGGCTGATGGACTACGACGGCCGCCTGCTGTGGAGCTGCCACCAGCCCGCCTGCCTGCCGGCGGACAGTGCCGCTGTGCTGGGGTGCTTCCCGGCCCGGGTGCTGGCTTCGGCGCCGCCCTTCCGCTGCTATGCGGCGGCGGAGTTTGATGGGGGCGAGAGCCGGCTGTGCAACCTGTTCCATCTTACCGAGATCGGGACCTGGGACCGGGTCTGCCTGCCCAGGGCCACGCTGCAGGCGGAACTGCGCTGCCTGAGCCAGCGGGAGTACGAGCTGTCCATCCGGACGGATGCCTTTGCCCAGGATGTCATGGTGGAGATTCTGGATGCGGATGTATATTACTCCGACAATGCCTTCTGCCTGGAAAAGAATGATTCCCGCCGGGTGCATATCCGGCTGAGTGAAGCACCTCCCGCCTGGATGCGGGTGCGGGTGCGGGCCGCCAACGGGGACCCGGTCTGTTTTGGCTTTGCGCCGGAAAGGAACTGCCATGAAAATCCATCCCATTGACTGGAATGCCCGGGATCTGCGCTGTCTGGATGAGCTGGCCCCGCTCCTGGGGCTGGAACGGGCCGAGGACGGCATGCCCCTGCGTCTGTGCAGGGCGGCCTCCCCGGGCTGTGCCCTGCAGGCGGGGGAAGGGGTGCTGCGGTATGCCCACCGGGTACAGATCTGGCGGCAGCTGGGCATCCTGTGCGCCGAAGCCGCTTGTGGTGCCGGATTTGACCGCACCGAGACCCCCGCGTACCGGGAACTGTGTGCCATGCTGGACTGCTCCCGCAACGGGGTGCTCACCCCCGAAGCGGTGAAGGACCTGACCCGCCTGCTGGTCCTGATGGGATATACCTCCCTGCAGCTGTACACCGAAGATACCTACCGGATCGACGGGCAGCCCTATTTCGGGTACCAGCGGGGGGCCTATACCCGGGAAGAACTGGCTGATATGGATGCCTATGCGGCGGATTTCGGGGTGGAACTGGTGCCCTGCATCCAGACGCTGGCCCATCTGGACTGCGTGCTGCGCTGGAAAGAGTACGAGGACGTGCGGGACCTGGGCAACATTCTGCTGGCGGACGAACCCCGGACCTACGACCTGATCCGGCGCATGTTCGCCCAGATGGCCGGCAGCCTGCGCAGCCGCCGCATCAACATCGGCATGGACGAGGCCCATATGCTGGGTCTGGGGCAATACCTGGACCGGTTCGGGTACCGGGACCGCATGCAGATCATGCTGCGCCACTACCGCCGGGTGGTGGACATCGCCCACGAGTTCGGATATGAACCCATGATGTGGTCGGATATGTTTTTCCGTCTGGCCACCCATGGGGAATATTATACCGATGGGGAACTGGACATCGACCCCGCGGTCCGGGACCTGGTGGGCGGGGATGTGACCCTGGTGTACTGGGATTACTATACCCTGGAAGAGGAAAAGTACGACCGCATGTTTGCCAGCCACCAGAAGATCTGTGACCGTCTGGCCTTTGCGGGCGGCGCCTGGAAATGGGAAGGTCCCTGCCCCAACGCCTGGTACAGCCGCGCGGTGGCACCGGTGGCCCACCGCAGCTGCCGCAAAAACGGTGTCCGGCAGGTCCTTGTCACCGCCTGGGGCGACAACGGGGACGAATGCCCGGTGTATGCGGTGCTGCCGGCCTTTCAACAGTGGGCGGAATTGTGCTATACTGATGATAACGAGGACGAATCCTGGCTGGAGCGGCGCTTCCGTACCTGCACCGGCGGTTCGTACCGGGATTTCCTGCACCTGGGGGATGCCGCCGTCATGCCGGACAATCCGGCCCCGGGACGGTGCGGGGTGAACCCCGTCCGGGCGCTGCTGTACCAGGACCTGCTGGGCGGCCTGTTCGACGCCCATGCCGACGCGGCCCAGCCGGCCTATCTGCAGGCCTGTGCCCGCCGGATGGCGGAATGCCGGGACCGGGCGCCCCGCCGCTGGCAGTATCTCTTTGAGACCCAGCGCGTGCTGGACACGCTGCTGGCGGACAAGTGCACCCTGGGTCTGGAGATCCGGGACGCCTACGCCCGCCGGGATATCCGGGCCCTGCTGCAATGCCGGGAAAAGATCCAGGCCCTGCTGCCCCAGGTGGAAGACCTGCTGGCCGCGGTGGAGGAACAGTGGCTGCGGGAAAACAAGATCTTCGGTCTGGATGTACTCCAGCTGCAGCTGGGCGGCCTGAAAGAGCGGCTGACCTTTGCCGCCCGCCGTCTCCAATCCTTCACCCGGGGCAAGGTGACGCGCCTGGAAGAACTGGAAGAACCGCCGCTGCCTTTCTACGGCAGCCAATGCAGGGAAAAAGCGGTGGTCTCTCCGCCATGGCGCAGCATCGTCACCGCAGGCAGCCACTGAACCAAATCCGACAGGGGGCGTATCTGTATGAAACAGGTTCCGCTATATGAACAGATTCACGACACGATTTTGACCCAGATTGATACCGGGGTGTATCCTCCCGGGGAAAAACTGCCCTCTGAAAAGGAACTGGAAGGAATCTACCATGTCAGCCGGATCACAGCCAAAAAGGCCATGAATCTGCTGGCGGAAAGCGGGCGCATTGTGCGCATGCCGGGAAAGGGCTCCTTTGTGGCCGCCCATACGGCGGCCCTGCCGGGGGCTTCGGCGGGGCCATGCCCGCTCATCGGCCTGATCCTGGACGGCTTCAGCCCCAGCTTTGCCTACCATATCCTGCACAGCATTCAGTCGGTGTGCGAGGAGGAAGGCTACAGCCTGGTGCTGCGCTGTTCCGGCGGCAGCCTGGAACGGGAGACCAAAGCCATCGAAGACCTGGTGGCCCTGGGTGTCCGCGGTCTGATCATCATGTGCGTACATAATGAAAACTACAACGAGCGCATCCTGCAGCTGGTCATTGACAAATTCCCGGTGGTGACCATCGACCGGCAGCTCAAGGGGCTTTCCGTCCCCTTTGTGGGCACCGACAACGTCAGCGCTGCCCGGGAACTGACCCGCGGGCTGCTGGAACAGGGGTTCCGCCGCATCGCCTTTGTGCGGCCCGAAGCCCACGAGACCATCACCCTGCTGGATCGCCAGACCGGCTTTCAGCTGGCTTTCAACGATTACGGCCTCATTGCCGATGAATCTCTCTGGATCACCAATCTCCGCTCCACCCTGCCGGAAAGCACCGGCGAGGAATACGGCAAACAGGATATTGCCATTGTGGAGGAATACCTGCGCAGCCATCCCGAAACGGAGGCCTTCATGGCCAGTGAATACAATCTGGCGCGGATTCTGAAATACTGCCTGGAAAAGGCGGGGCGCTACCGCGAGGATATGATCGCCTGTTTCGACGGGCCGGAAGTGTTCCTGGGCGAAGCGGAATTCACCCATGTGGCGCAGGGAGAACGGGAAATCGGCCGTGCCAGCATGGAACTTCTGCTCAAAACCATCCGGGGGCAGGACCGTCCCATGGCTGTGCTGGCTCCCTATCGCATTATCCGACGAAACGAACGAAACTGGGGGTAACACGGGCATGAAAATACCCGAAATCCTGCAACAAAAAGCCACGGAACTGGAACAATACTATCTCAGCCGGCTGCCGGAAGCGGCGCCGCTGGTCCGGCGGTGCTTCCTGAACACCATCGAGACCACCGTCAAGCACACCGGGGATGATTATTTCGTCATCACCGGGGATATCCCGGCCATGTGGCTGCGGGATTCCACCTCCCAGATCTCCCATTATGTGCGGTATGCGGGGCAGGACCCGGATCTGCGGCAGATCGTGGAGGGGGTCCTGCGCCGTCAGGCCCGCATGGTGCTGGTGGATGCCTATGCCAACGCCTTCAATGAAACGCCCAACGGCCGCTGTTTTGCCCGGGACCGCACCGAGCACCATCCCCAGGTGTGGGAGCGCAAATACGAGGTGGACTCCCTGTGTGCACCGCTGTATCTGCTGCACCTGTACTGGAAGACCACCGGCCGCACCGGAATTTTTGATGGGGACATCCGCCGCATGATCCTGCGTATCCGGGAAGTCTTTGCCTGCGAACAGCATCACGAAAATTCCGCCTATTCCTTTGAGCGCACCGGCTGTGTGGAGACCGATACGCTGCCCTGTGCCGGCCGGGGCAATCCGGTGGCGTACACCGGCATGACCTGGTCGGGGTTCCGGCCTTCGGATGACCGCTGCGTGTACGGGTATCTGATCCCCGCCCAGCTCATGGCCGTCAAAGCCCTGGAATTCGGGGCGGAGATGCTGCGGGCGGTGTACGGGGACGAGCCCTCCGCTTCCCGCTGCGCAGACCTCGCCGGTCAGATCGAAGCCGGTGTGCGCCGGTACGGTCTGGTGGACCACCCCCGGTTCGGGCGCATGTATGCCTATGAGACGGACGGCCTGGGCCATTCTCTGCTCATGGACGACGCCAACTGTCCCAGCCTTCTCTCCCTGCCCTATCTGGGCTGCACCACACCGGAAGATGAGGTGTACCGCAACACCCGCGCCTTTATCCTTTCGGAGGAAAATCCCTGTTATTTCCGGGGCCGGGTCCTGCGGGGCGTGGGCAGTCCGCACACCCCGCAAAATTATGTGTGGCCCATCGGCATCACCATGCAGGCGCTGACCAGCCGGGACCCGGCGGAGATCCGTTCCTGCCTGGAACTGCTGCTGGCCAGCCACGCCGGCACCGGCTACATGCACGAGTCGGTGCATGTGGACGATCCCGCCCGCTATACCCGTTCCTGGTTTGCCTGGGCCAACAGCCTCTTTGCCGAACTGCTGATCCGCATCCGGGAGAGCGGAATGCTGGATTGAACATCCTGCCAGAAAACCAGGCCGGTGACGCTGCCGTCACCGGCTTTTGTTCTGTCCCCGTGCGCCCCTTGGCAGAACGGGAAAACGTGCTATAATGGAAATCACCTGACATGTGTTGTGGAAAAGAGGCTTCCTGTGGCAAAAAAGAACGATATGCAAAAACATTTTCTGACCTGTGAAAAAAACTGGGTCTACTTTACCCTGATCTGTGTGGCGGGGTTCTGGGGGGCTTATACCTATCTGCTGCGCGGGGGCATCTTCTGCAACGCCCAGACCGGCAACGTGGTGCTCATGGGTCTGGCCCTGGGTTCGGCCCAGTGGGGCAAGGCCCTGTATTACCTGGTGCCCATCTCGGCGTATATCCTGGGAGCCTTCGTCTCCGAACTGCTGCCCAATCCACTCAAACACCGGCTGAAGGTCCGGTGGGACACCATCCTCATCTTCATTGAGATGCTGGCGGTGCTGGCGTTGGGGTTTGTGCCCGACTCCGCTCCGGTGCAGATCTCCCAGGTGGTCATCAACTTCATCGCCTCCATGCAGTACAATACCTTCCGGCAGGCGGAAGGGGTGGCGGTGGCCACCACCTTTGTCACCAACCACATCCGGCAGGTGGGGGTGGGGCTGGCCACCGAGCTGCGTCACCGGCATAACCCGGACAAGTCCCACCGCCGCAAATGGGGCCGCCATGCAGGGATGCTCTTCTTCTTCATCACGGGCGCCGTGGTGGGCACCGTCTGCGGCAACCTGCTGGGCGGGCGGTCCATCTGGGTCACGCTGCTGCCCCTGTGCGTCATCTTTGTCACCCTCCTCCATGCGGACCTGACCACCGAGCGGGCCCTGGTGGAACAGAAACCTTCCGGCCACTGACGGCCGCAGCAAAAGGCAGGGAGCTTCTCCCTGCCTTTTTTTCATGGGTTCGGCTGTTTCCGGGCCGGTCCGGCAAAGGCTGCCCTTGCGCATCTCCCGTCCGGCGTACTATAATAAAACATAGCAAGGTGCAGTCGGGCGGAGCCCGGAACTGCAGACAAGGGGACGGCAGATGAAAGTGGAGAAGATGCTTCCGGCCATCGGCGGGCTGCTGGTGGTGGGGATGCTGGCCGCGATCCTGATACCGCTGCTGTGGCTGCCGGGGGACCACTCCGCCGACCAGATCGAAAGCCAGCGGCTGATCGGTGCGACCTACATGACCATGAACAATCCCTTTTACCAGGAACTGGATGCACGGCTGCAGGCGGCGGTGGAAGCCCGGGGCGACCGCCTCCTGACCCGGGACGGGGTCATGGACCAGGACCGCCAGAACCAGGAGATCGCCGACCTGCTGGACATGGGGGTGTCGGCCATCCTTCTCAACCCGGTGGACTGGGAAAAGGTAAGCGACGGGCTGCAGATGGCGGCACAGGCCGGGGTGCCGGTCATCGTCATCGACGCCCCGGTGAAGGATGACAGCCTGGTGGCTTCCACCATCCTTTCGGACAATTACCAGGCGGGGGTGCAGTGCGCCGAGCATCTGCTCAGCGTGCGGGATTCCGCCAACATTCTGCTGCTGGAACACATTACCGCCCGCTCCGGCGCCGACCGCATCCAGGGATTCCTGGACACCATTGCCGGACACGAAGGCTTTGCGGTGGTGGGGGCCGGCTCCTCCGACGGCCAGATCGAAAACGCCATGCCGGTGATGGAGCAGCTGCTGGCCGAACATCCGGAGGCGGACGTGGTCATGGCCCTGAACGATCCCAGTGCCCTGGGCGCCCTGGCCGCCATTGAAGGCGCCGGTCTCAGCGACAGGTTCCTGGTGTACGGGGTGGACGGTTCCCCGGAGGGCAAGGTCCTGGTGGCCGACGGCCTGATGACCGCCACCAGCGCCCAGATGCTGGGCAAAATGGCTGAGACCGCCGTGGAACAGGCCTATCTGGCCCTGGACGGCGGCACGCCGGAAAAGGAGATCGTGCTGCCGGTCACCCTGCTCACCCGGGACAATGTGGCTGATTACGGAACAGGCGGGTGGCAGTGATGAAGCAGGATAAGACATTGCGCACCCTGCGCGGGTTGATGCTGGCCATCAATCTGGTGCTGGTGGTGTATTACTCCCTCATCCGCGGCCTGACCCCCCTGCGGGTAGCAGCCGGGTTTGAAGCCCGGGACTTTCTGGCGCAGGCCGGCATGGTTCCGGCCCCGCCCTGGCAGATGGCCGTGCTTTCCCTGGGGGTGTTCATCCCCCTGGCGGTGCTCATGCTGGGCAAGGACCATCTGCCTGCGGACCGTCCGGCGCTGCGCGCCTCGGTGTTTGCCGCCGAGATCCTGCTGGCGGCGGCGGAGGTCATCACCCTGGACTTCTATTACCGGGCGCTGTTCCTCATGGTGCTGGCGGACCTGGTCTCCACCGTGCAGGAACGCTATGGCCGGGTGTGCATCATTGCGGTGCTCACCCTGCTGTATGCCCTGTCGGATTATGACATCGCCTCGGCGGTCTTTCCCAGCATCCCCATGCGGCAGTACCTTTCGTACTACACCGACGGATACCACAGCTGGTTCAGCGGGGTGGAAAGCCTGCTCACCTCCCTGCATGTGCTGCTCTTTGTGGTCTTTCTGGTACTGCTTTTCCTGGGCCAGAAGGCGGAAAACACCCGGGTACAGCAGCTGAACGCCCAGTTGCAGGAAAGCTACCGTCAGCTGCAGGAATACGCCGACAAGACCGCACATATGGCCGAACTGCGGGAGCGCAACCGGCTGGCCCGGGAGATCCACGACACCCTGGGCCATACCCTGACCGGGATCATCATGACCACCGATGCCAGCCTGGTGCTCATGGATGCGGCGCCCGACCAGGCCAAACAGCAGCTGCAGCTGGCAAACCGGACCGCCCGGGAGGGGCTCAACGACGTGCGCCGCTCCATCAATGCCCTGCGGCCGGATGCCCTGGAACACAGCGACTTTGCCGAGGCGCTGGAAAATACCATCGAAAAGTTCTGCCTGACCACCTCGGCCCGGGTCACCTATGTGCAGAATGCGGGAGAACTGGATTTTGCCCCCGATGAGGAGGAGGCCATCTACCGTGTCATTCAGGAAAGCCTGACCAACGGGGTGCGCCACGGGCAGGCCCGCAACATTGAAGTGCGGCTGGACCGGGAAGGGGATCAGCTGACCATCACGGTCCGGGACGACGGCATCGGCATGCCGGCGGGCAAAAAGGAAGGCTTCGGACTGCGGCATATGCGGGAGCGGCTGGAGCTGCTGCACGGAAGTCTGCGGTATGGCAATCGTCCGGCGGAGCAGGGCGGCGGTTTTGAACTGACCGCCCGCCTGCAGCCGCGGCAGAAAGGGGAGGAAAACATATGATCCGTGTGGTGATCGCGGACGATCAGGAATTGTTCTGCCAGAGCCTGAAGATCGTCCTCAACGTCAACCCCGATATGGAAGTGGTGGACACGGTGGGGGACGGCGGCGCTGCGGTGGAAAGCGTGGCCAGACACCGCCCCGACGTGGTGCTCATGGACATCCGCATGCCGGTGATGGACGGGGTGGAAGCCACCCGCACCATCAAGGAAAAATACCCCGCCACCAAGGTCATCGTGCTCACCACCTTTGCGGATGATGAGTATGTGTTCGGGGCCCTGAAGAACGGTGCCAGCGGCTACCTGCTCAAGGGTGCCGGGATCACCGAACTGGCCGAGGCCATCCGGGTGGCCCACAGCGGCGGCGCCATGGTCAACCCCAATATCGCCAGCAAGATGATCCAGCTGTTTTCCAGCATGGCCCACGGCGAAGGGGGCATCCCCGTGGAGGACCAGCGGGCTGCCAGCCTGACCAAAGGGGAGATCCCGGTGGTGCAGTCGGTGGGGCGCGGCCTTTCCAACAAGGAGATCGCCGCCGAACTTTGCCTGTCGGAAGGCACGGTGCGCAATATCATCAGCACCGTGCTGGGCAAGCTGGGGCTGCGTGACCGCACCCAGCTGGCCATCTGGGCGGTGGAGACCGGCCTGCGGCGCCGGGACATCCCGTGAAGCGGCGCACGGCGGTCCTGCTGGGGGCCGCGGCGGTGGCGGCGGCAGTCGGGATAACAGCTGTACTCTGCCGCCCCCGGCAAGACACGGTGCTGCACCTGGGTGTCTTTTCGGGCAGCTACTGGGGCACCCCCAACGGCAGCAGCTATCAGGTGCTGGATGATGCCATCTCCCGGTTTGAGTCCAGCCACCCGGGGGTCCGGGTGGAGTATGAGAGCGGGATCCCCACCGATGAATACAGTGAGTGGCTGTCCGGCAAACTGCTGGCCGGGGAAGAGCCGGATCTCTTTTTTGTGCTGCCGGAAGACTTTGGCCTGCTGGCCGAGACCGGGGCCCTGGCCCCGCTGGACTGGCTGATCGACGGCCAGAACGGGCTGGAACGCAGCATCTACTATGACGCCTGCCTGCAGGCGGGACTGTATGAGGGCAGCCAGCTGGCCCTGCCCTATGAGAGCGCGGCCATGGTCATGTTCGTCAACCGGACGCTGCTGGAAGAATACGGCATCCCCATGCCGGAAAATGACTGGACCTGGGATGATCTGTACACCATCTGCCGGACCATCGCCACCGCCCAGCCGGACAGTACCCAGCGGGATTACGGCATCTACGGCTATACCTGGCAGAATGCGCTGTACGCCAACGGCAGCACCCTCTTTTCGGAGGATGGCAGGCAGTGTTACCTGTCCGACAGCCGGGTGACGGCAGCCATCCAGTTTGTCCAGGGGCTGAACGCCCTGGACGCCGGCTACACCGTCACCGCTCAGGACTTCGACACCGGCCATGTGGCCTTCCGCCCCTTCCTGTTCAGTGAGTATCGGGCCTACCAGCCCTATCCCTGGCGGGTCAAGAAATATTCCAGCTTTGTGTGGGACTGCCTGCGTATGCCCGCCGGCCCGGAGGGCGGCAACACCAGTGAGCTGCATACGGTGCAGGTGGGCATCAGTGCCCGCAGTTCCCACACCGAGCTTGCCTGGGAACTGCTGTGCAGCCTGTGTGCCGACGAAGTCACCCAGGGACAGCTCTTCCTGCAGTCCCAGGGCATCTCGCCCCTGCGGGACGTGACCGAGAACACCGCCCTGCTGAACCGCATTTTTGCCGAGACCCAGGGCACCAGCACCTTCAACAGCGCCGCCATCGGCGAGATCATGCGCACCGCCGCCACGGTGCCCCAGTTTGCCGCCCGGGAACAGGCCGTTGCCATGGCGGAGACCGCGGTCTCCGGGGCCTTGGCGGACAATGCCTCCCTGACCACCTCTCTGGCGGCCGCCCAGCGGGAGATCGACCTCTACCTGCAGAATACGGGCTGAACCCATCCCGAAAACTGAAGACAAACCGCACCCCGGTTTCTTTTGTGAGTACCGCAAAAGGAACCGGGGCTTTCTTTTTCTGCCCGGGAACGGTCCTGGGGTGTGCATTCTGCACAAAAAGCAAAAGCGGAATACGGTCAATCCGGCACTTTCACGGAAAAAATCGGAAAAAGCGTGACATTTGTCACGCCCAAGTCGTGACAAACTTCAGATGTGATCACGGCCCGGATTTTCTACAATAAAGACAACAAAAGAAAGCCGCCGCAAGGCAAAAAAATAAAGGAGAGATGAGTAATGCGGTATCTTTTGCTGGTGGCCCACGGCGAGTTCGCACCGGGCCTGCACACGGCGCTCAACATGCTGGAAGGGGAGCGCGACGATGTGCTGGACATTCCCTTCCACGACGGCATGACCCAGGATGACTTCAAGGCGGAGATCCGGCAGGTCATTGCCCCCGTCACCGCCGACGATGAGGTGCTGGTCCTGGCCGACCTCATGGGCGGTTCCCCCCTCACCGGCCTGATGGAGCAGCTGGATGCCAAGGTGGGTCTGGACAAAGTCCGGGCCATCGGCGGCATGAACCTGCCCATGGCCATCTCGGCCTGCGAAGCCGAGGATATGGGCCTGGACGAAGCGGTCACCGCCATCCAGGCCGAAGCCGCCGAACAGATCCGCCCCTTTGCCGCCGCGGTGGATTCCGACGCGGACGACGACATCTGAGCCCCTTACACCCGTATACAAGCAAGAAGGAGGAAATCCCGTTATGATCAGCTTCATTCGTATCGACGACCGTATGATCCATGGCCAGACCTGCACCCGCTGGGCGCTGGAATACCCCTGCACCGGTCTGGTAGCCGTCAACGACGCCGCCGCCAACAACTCCATCCTGTCCGCCGCCTACAAGAACGCCTGCGACAAGAAGACCTTCGTCTGGACCCTGGATGCCTGGCAGAAGAAGAAGGACAAGGTGGTCGCCAGCAAGGACCAGTACTTCCTCATCACCAAGAACCCGGTGGATATGGCCAAGGTCCTGCTGGACCAGCCCTTTGACCCCGGCATCCACACCATTATCGTCGGCCCCTGCAACGACCGTCCCGGGGCCATCAAGCTGGGCAACAACCAGAGTGTCACCCCGGAGGAGGCCGCTGCCTTTGAAAAGCTCATGGCCGCCGGCTACGACATCGAGTTTGCTCTCATCAAGGAAGCAGCCATTGGCAACTGGAAGAAGTTCCGCGGCCAGTTCGGCTACAAATAATCATTTCTTGAGGAGGAATTTCCATGACGATCAATGTATTTCAGGCGGCATTGCTGGGCCTGTGCGCCTGCCTGTCGTCCATGCCGGGCATGGGCGGCACGACCTTCGGTAACTATACCCTGGGCCGTCCGCTGGTAGCCGGCCTGGTCGTTGGCCTGATCCTGGGCAACGTGCCCATGGGCATTTTCCTGGGTGCTGCGGTGCAGCTGGTCTACATCGCGCTGGTCACCCCCGGCGGCACGGTCTCTGCGGACGTGCGCGCCATCTCCTACATCGGCATCCCTCTGGCCATGCTGTATGTCAGCGCTGCAGGGCTTGACCCCGCCACCTCCGCCGCCCAGGATATGGCCGTGACCCTGGCCTCCACCGTGGGCACCCTGGGCACCGTGCTGTTCTACGGCACCGCCACCGTCAACCTGGTGTGGCAGCACATCGGCTGGCGCAATGTGGAAAAGGGCAACCTGAAGAGCCTGTACCTGGTGGATATGGTCTTCCCCTGGATCTCCCACATCCTGTGCTCCTTCATCCCCACCTTCATCATCTGCTACTTCGGCTCCAACATGGTCCAGCTGATCCAGAGCTACCTGCCCATGGACGGCATCATCATGAAGACCCTGTTCACTGTCGGCTCTCTGCTGCCGGCCGTCGGTGTTGCGATCCTGCTCAAGCAGGTCGTCACCAGCCCGAAGGACTTCCTGACCTTCTTCTTTGGCTTTACCCTGTGCGGCTGCATGGGCCTGAACCTGATCGGCTGCGCCATCGTGGCCGGCTTCTTCGCCCTGATCAAGTACCAGATCAGCTGCGCTGCCCTGCGTCCGGCGGCCGTCGGCACCGCCTCCGGGGACGATGATGACGAGGAGGATATCTGACCATGAAAAAGCTTTCCAAAAAGGCATTGAACAAGTCGTTCCTGAACTGGTTCTATGGCCATCTGACCTGCTTCTCTCAGGAACATATGCAGACCTTCGGTTACATGCTGGCCATGCTGCCCATCCTGCAGGATCTGTATGAGACCAACGAAGAACAGACCGAAAAGATGCAGACCTACACCGCCTTCTTCAACACCGAACCCCAGGTCGGCTCGGTCGTCGTCGGCATCACCGCCGGCATGGAAGAAGCCCGCGCCAACGGCGAGCCGGTGGACGGCGAGACCATCAACGGCATCCGCGCCGGTCTGATGGGCCCCCTGGCCGGCATCGGCGACTCCCTGGTGGTCGGCACCGTCATCCCCATCCTGCTGGGCATCGCCCTGAGCCTGTCCGGCGGCGGTTCTCCCCTGGGCGCCATCTTCTACATCCTGGTGTGGAACATCGGCATGTTCCTCATCATGCGCCTGCTCTACTTCAAGGGCTATGAGATGGGCGGCAAGGCCGTGGAGTTCCTGGTGGGCGACAAGGCCAACGCCATCCGTGAAGCCATCGTCATGATCGGTACCATGGTCATCGGCGGCGTCACCGCCAGCTGGGTCTCCATCAGCACCGCCTTCAAGATGGTGGGCAGCAACGGCGAGACCATCGTCGACCTGCAGAGCACCCTGGATACCGTCTATCCCCACATCCTGTCCGCCCTGTTCGTGCTGCTGTGCTGGTGGCTGATGAGCAAGAAGAAGATGAGCCCCATCGTGGTCATGCTTCTGCTGGTCGTCATCGCGTTTGTCGGCGTTCTGGTCGGCTTCTTCGATCCGGGTCTGAGCTACTGATCCCGTATCCATTCTGAAACGACATCCCGTCATCTCTCAAAAAGGGGCGGCCGGTCAGGAGTCATCCGGCCGGCCGCCCCGCTTTTGTGTGGATCACACCAAGGAGGTTTTTCCCATGCTCACAACCAAACAGGCACTGGACGAAGCGCGCCGCCAGGAAAAAGCCCTGCGCACCATCAGTGGCTGGCGCACCATTCTGTTTGTGCTTACCGCCTGCTTCGTGGCACTGGCCGCCTGGGGGTTCACCGCCGGGGTGATCGCCGCGGGCATTGCGGGGGTCGTTCTGGGGCTGGCCTTCATGGTGCTGACCATGGTGGTACACCTGAGCATCGTCCGCGGCCAGAAAAATGTGGAGGCTATTCTGGCGTCCCTGGAACCGGGTTCCAAGGCGCCTTCCGAGGGGTGAGTTTTTATGCCGCATTATTCCATTGTTTTTCTGGATGTGGACGGAACCCTGCTGGACAGCAGCCATCGCGTCTCGGAACCCACCCGGGACCTGCTGCGCCGTCTGAACCGCAAAAAGGTACCGGTGGTGCTGGCCAGTGCCCGCCCGCCCAAAGGGCTGGAACCCATCTACCGGCAGCTGGGCTTTCAGGGACCGGCCATCTGCTGTGCCGGCGCGCTGGCGGTCATGCCCGACCAGCATATCCTGTATGACCGGGGCATCCCCGCCGCCACCGCCGCCCGCTTTGAGCAGGCGGTGCTGGACGGCTGGCCGCAGGTCGCCCTCAGCGCCTATCTGTACGACGCATGGCTGACCCCGGATCCCAACCACCCGGCCATCCGCAACGAGGCCTCCGTCACCGGCTGTGAGGCGCTGGCCGCTTCCCTGGGTACCGGTGCCGAACGTCTGGGCGACGTGCACAAACTGCTGTGCATCGGTCCGGAACAGGCGATCACCGACCTGCAGCGCCGCCTGGGACCCCAGTTCCCGGAACTGACGGTGCTGCGGTCCAACCCCACCTATCTGGAGGTGGTGGCTTCCGGTGTCTGCAAGGAGCATACCGCCGCTGCGGTGCTGGAGCATTACGGGCTCAGCGCCAGTCAGGCCGTGGCCTGCGGAGACGGCGAGGTGGACGCCGGTATGCTGCGTCTGGCCGGCCTGGGGGTCGCCATGGGCAATGCAGCGCCCGGTGTGCAGGCCGCCGCCGATTTCGTCACTTCCTCCAATGACCAGGACGGGGTGTATGTGGCCTTGAGCCGCCTGCATTTCTCCCGCCCGGAGGAACAGGATCGCCGGTAAAGAAAGAGCAAAGAAAAACAGCCTCCGGAAATACGGTTCCGGTGGCTGTTTTTTGTTGGTAAGCGGAAAAAGAACCGTGGCCCGATGGAAAAATTGATCTGGAAGCCGGCGGCCGCACCGGTATGGCTTGCCCAAAAAGGTTGAAAGGGTGTACTATATAACTGTACGCAGCTCCGAACAGAAAGAGCGGCCCCCGGACAAAAGGGCTTCTGTGGGGCCGGAAAAGCGGAATTTTCGGGTGCTGCGGGAGGAAAAAAGCGGGGCGGACCGCACACATTCCGGGGGAAAAAGTGTGCGGAGCCGCGAACTTTGGAACATGTGAAAATATAACGGAGGGAGACGGCATGGAATACATCACAGTGCGGCAGGCTGCAGAGCGATGGGAAATCTCGGAAAGGCTGGTGCAGAAATACTGTGCACAAGGGCGCATTGCGGGTGCCCGCAAGTTCGGCGTTTCCTGGGAGATACCGGCCGATGCGCAGAAACCGGGGGACCCCCGTCGGGAAAAGGCAGCGCAGACCGAAACGGCAGCGGCGGGGGTGGGAAATGAATCCGGCCTGATGCCGCTGATGAACACCCCCTTTGCGCCCGGGCACTGCCTGGAATTCGTGCAGTCCCTTCCGGTGGGACCGCGCCGGGATATCGCCATGGCGGAATACCATTATTTCAGCGGTCAGGCGGAGCAGGCAGTCCAGGAAACGGAACTGTACCTGATGGACCGGGACGCGGAGATCCGCCTTTCCGCCTGCCTGATTTATGCCTATGCCAACCTTTCCCTGGGCCAGATCCAGCGGGCCTCTTACACTCTGGCGGAACTCAAGCGCACCCTGTCCCAGGCATCGGAGGTATCCCCCCAGCTGCAGGCGGCCATGGCCTTTGTGGGCACCGCAGCCATGGTGCTGCTGCACCTGCCGCTGCCGGAATCCACCCCGGCGCCGGAAACCTTTCTTCCGCTTCTGCCGCCGGGGCTTCGTGCCTTTGCGATGTACGTACAGGCGCACTATCTGTACCTGCAGGGGGCGTATGCCAAGAGCCTGGGGGTGGTGGAAGCCACGCTGGCCATGCAGCCCAAGGTATGTCCCATTCCGGCCATCTATCTGCACCTGGTGGCGGTCATGGACTGCATGAGCCTGCGCAGTTCCGAACAGGCGGAAACCCACCTGCTGGCGGCCTGGGACCTGGCCCGGCCGGATAACCTGATCGAAGGGTTCGGCGAGCACCACGGCCTGCTGGGCGGCATGCTGGAAGCCGTTATCAAGAAAGACTGGCCGGAGGATTTCAAGCGCATCATCAATATCACCTATCGCTTCTCGGCGGGGTGGCGCCGCATCCACAACCCGGTCACCGGACATGATGTGGCGGACAACCTGACCACCACCGAATTCGCCGTGGCCATGCTGGCGGCCCGGGGCTGGACCAACCAGGAAATCGGGGAGCACATGAACATCTCTCCCAACACGGTCAAACACTATATTTCTCTGGTGCTGCAAAAGCTCAACGTCAGCCAGCGCCAGGATCTCAAGCAGTATATGCTGCAGTAAACAAGGCTTTTCCTGCACTTTGCAGGAAGAATTCTTCTGTATATTTCCGTGCCGCGGCGTACCCGGAACAGGGCGCCCCGCGGTATTTTTTATGCATTTTCAGTAGAAGGTCCTGCGGCGGCCAACCCGCCGTATACGGCCCGTTTTACCCCCCTGAATGGGTGATGGCAAAGATTGTCTTTTGTGATATATTGGAAAAAATAGTCGGTTTTTCGACCAGGACGGGTCCTGGCCGGAGGCGGCACAGACAGCCGTGGTATGGCTGCCGCGCAAAAGTACGGCGGACGCAGTCAGGAGGTCGGAGATGGAAAAGAGCGGAATGTTTATGGATCAATTGGAAGAATATGCAAAACAGGAAGAATGGACCGAAGCCGCAGCTCTTCTGGAATGCACCGACGTACAGCGACTGCCCTGGCCGGAACGCAAGCGCGCCGCCCAGGTCCTGGCGGACCTGCCGGAAGAACTGTATCTGCGCATGCCGCTTCTGAGTGTGCGCCGGATCCAGCTGGGGGCCGGCCGCGGTGACCGTGAAGAGGTGCGCCGCGGTTTTTCCGTTCTCACATCCCTTCGGGAGCGCAGCCGGGAGAACACCCCCGAGCGCCGGAAGCTGGACAACCTTCTCAGTGCGGCATCCCTCCTTAAACGGGGGATCGATAACGCCCAGCTGCTGCTGACCCTCTCTGTTCTGTACAACGAACTGCACGGCCAGACCCCCCAGGTGGTGCTCAGCGCCACCGCCGGACGTCCCAGCGTGCTCAGCGGCGCCAAGGACCTGTCCCAGTGGGGGCGCAACTGGCGGGCGGTCAGCAGCATCGTGCGGCCCATGCTGGGAGCGCTTCTGCCCCATGGCGGGGAAGGCGCCGCGGCGGCGGCCTGCGCCGAACTGCTGTACCTGAAAAATGACATCAACAACGCGGCCCTGCAGGTGTCGGCCGCCAAATCCTCCCCGGACCCGGAGATCCGGTTTGCCGGTCTGGCCGTGACCATCCAGCTCCATCGCCTGGACCCGGCCGCCAAACAGCCGGAAGAACTGGCGGGCCGCATGGCGGACTCCCTGCGGGAAGCCGGTGCGGACTGGCTGCTGCCCAACGCCGAGGCCCTGATCACCCGCCTGGATATCGGCCGGGGACGTCTGGACCAGGTGGAACAGTGGTTGGACCGGTATGACGGAGTGGAACTGGACCGCTGCTGTCCGGACAATGCCTATGTGGTGCACACCAAAGCCCAGGCCTATCTGGCGCTGGGACGCTTCCGGGAAGCAGCCATGCTCACCGAGGACCTTTTGCATATGATCGAAGGCGACTGCCGCCCCATTGACCGCATTGAGTATCTGCTGGACGGGGCTCTGGCCTGCGAACGGATGGGGGATGGGACCGCGGCTGCCGGCAAGGTGCGCAGTGCCCTGGACCTGGCCCAGCCTTACGGGTATGTGCGCCTGTTTGCCGACCGCGGCGCCGCCATGCTGGCCCTGCTGGACCGCTGTGCCCGGGAGGACCCTCTGCCCGAAGAGCAGCTGCCTTTCTGGCGCAAATGTGTGGAAGCCGCGCGGCAGATGTCGCTTCTGCATCCGGCGCTGTACCAGCCCGTCACCAAGGAGGCGGACCCGCCGGAGCTCACCCGCACGGAAGTGCAGGTCATGCACCTGCTGGCCCAGGGCAAGACCAACCGGGAAATATGCGATACCCTCAGCGTCAAGCTGCCCACGGCCAAGTTCCATATCCACAACCTGTGCGAAAAACTGGGAGCAGCCAACCGGACGGCGGCTGTTGCTGAGGCCAAAAAACAAGGACTTTTGTAGAAAAAAATTATAAAAATCGCCGAAACCTATACTTTTGGACAGTTAACGGGTTTCGGCGATTTTTGTAAAATAAAGCAAACAGCGGAAAAGGAGGGATGGGGCCGTGGCTGTGCAGAAGGCGACTTCCGCCCGGGAAGATGCCCGGGAAACCGCTGCGCGGCTGAGCGCGCCGCAGCATCTCACCACCACCCGGTTCGAGGAGCACAAGAGGATCGAAGGCTACGAGCAGGACCGGGCGGTTCCGGAGTTTTACGGCTGTGACCGGCTGTGGAAGATGGACACCCTGTACGGCCGCATCCAGATGGGATACCACCCGGGCCGGGGACAGAGCTTTCTGTTTGCCAACATCAAGACCTCCATCTTCGATACGGCGGCCTCGGAATACCAGCACCGCATGAAGGAGACCCAGCAGATGCGGGCGCTGAAAAGCGGCACCCAGAATATGGCGTACAGTTCCCGCCGCTGGCGCAACAGCACCGTGCTGCTGTACAAGGCGGAAAACAAGCCCTGGTCCGAACAGTCCATCGCCCCGTATCTCAAGCGGATCAACCTGGAGACCCTGCGCAAGACCATGCCCTTCCTGGAACGCAGCGAAGCCAGGGACCGGGAGGAAGGACGGCAGGAAAAGAAACGCCTGGAACAGCAGATCCGCAGCAAACTCCGGGAAGGAGACGGGGCGGCGGTGGCGGCCCTGCGCCTGCAGGAGCGGGAACTTTCCCGCCGGCAGGACACGCTGGGGGCGCTGCTGGTCCGCAAACAGACCCAGAGCCAGCTGTTTTTCCGCAAGATCAACATTGCCTTTGACCTGCAGAAGGCCAAAATGTTCGAATATTACCGCCGCGTGCGGGACCGCCGTGCCCAGCGTGCGGCCGAAGCGCGTGCCATGACGGGTACCGAGGAGACAAACCCCAATGCCAACACCGACCGCCGTGACAACTGAACAGTACATGGAGGCTGTATGCGCCGCCGGACGTGCCGCGCAGCGCGGCAGCGCTTCCGCGGAGCTGCGCGCTCTGGCCGAACTGGAACAGGGCGCGCAGTGCTTTTTGCCGGCGGCCCACCTGCGGGATGCCTGGGGCCTTACCCGGGCGGAGACCCTGCTTCTCTATGTCTGCATTGCCTGTCTGGCCGAAGGCAAGCCTCTGCCCGGTCGGGCCCAGGCCGCCTCGCTGCTGGCCGGTTTCGGCCAGGATTTCTGGCAGGGAACGGCAGGTTTGTTTGTCCCCGGCGCCGATGGCGGCTGTCTGCACCCGGCGGCGGTGGATTTTCTTTTGCAGCGCACGCCCCGGCCGTGGCCGGGGGCCCGTCTGGTCCTGGGAACGCCGGACACACTCTACCATTCCCAGGAGGTTCTGGAACGGATGGAGCGGTTTGTGCAGGCCCTGACCCGCACCCCACAGCCGGTGGATACCGCAGCCGTGGTGCTGTGCGGTCCCGACGGAAGCGGCCGGCGGTTCCTGCTGGAACAGCTGGCGGTCCGCCAGGGATTTTCCCTGCTGCTTCTGGAAACGCCGGACGCGTTGTCCGCCGCCGATCTGGAAGTATACAGCCGCATTTACAACGCGCTTCCCTGTGCCGTCAACGCCCGGAATGCATGGCCGGAACTGGCCGGATTGTCCCTGGCGCTGTACACCGCCCCCGAGCAGGGGCTGGAAGGTCCGGCACCGGCCCGGACGGTCCTGTGCTGCACGGTGCAGCCCATGACCCCGGCGGACAGTGTGCGGGCGGTGGAAAACCGCTGCGGAAAGGACGCGGCGGCCGTGTGGGCCCAGGCTGCCCGGGTCTGCCGCCCTGCGGTGGGCCGGCTGCTGGCTGCCTGCGGGCGGGCCGAAGCCCAGGCCCTGTGCGGCGAGAAGAAGGAATCCGCCTTCCTGCAGGCGCTGCGGGAGGAAAACGGTGCCGCCCTGCGCACCGGTGCCCAGAAGCTGACCACCGGCTACCGCTTTGCCGACCTGGTGGTCTCGGCGCCGGCGGAACGCCAGCTGCGGGAGATCTGCACCTTCGCCCGGGTCCGGGGCACCGTGTACGGCGACTGGGGCTTCGGACACAAATCCGGGGCCGGCCGGGGGATCACCGCTCTGTTTTACGGTGCTTCCGGCACCGGCAAGACCATGGCCGCCGGCGTGGTGGCCAATGAGCTGGGCCTGGAACTGTACCGGGTGGACCTGTCCCAACTGATCAGCAAATACATCGGGGAAACCCAGAAAAATATCGGCCGCATCTTCGATGGGGCCAGCCGGGGCGACTGTGTGCTCTTCTTTGACGAGGCAGATGCCCTGTTTGCCCGCCGGTCGGACGCTTCCGACGCCCAGGACCGGTACTCCAACGCCGAGATCGCCTATCTTCTGCAGCGGACCGAACAGTATGACGGCATCATCCTGCTGGCCACCAACCTGCTGCAGAATTTTGATGAAGCCTTCCGCCGCCGCATCGGGTTCATGGTGCATTTCACCCTGCCCGATGAATCCCAGCGCCTGCGTCTGTGGCAGGCGGCCTTCCCGCCCCGGACGCCGGTGGAAGGCCTGGACCGGGAACTGCTGGCGGCACAGCTGGAACTGTCCGGCGCCGGCATCCGGTCCTGCGCGGTGTATGCGGCCTGTCTGGCCGCGGCCGCACAGGCACCGGTGACCATGGACCTGGTGGTCCGGGCGGCCCGCCGGGAATACGAAAAAGAGGGAAAAGCCTTCCCGCCCAGACTGGACGCAATCTATCCGCAGGAAAGGAGTATGCAGGGATGAAAAAGATCTGGCAACGAATGCTGAGCCTGCTGCTGGCGCTGTTCATGCTGCCGGTGCTGGTTCCGGCGGAACTGGCGGCGGTGCTTCCGCTGACCACCGCCTACGCGGCAGACCCTGTGACCATTTCCTCCGAGGCGGAGTGGAAGGCATTTGCCAAGAGCGGCCCCGAGACCGGGACCGTGGTGCTGGGGGCGGACATCACCCTGACAGGTGAGATCCCCTCCAAGGCAAATTTCAGCGGCACGCTGGACGGGCAGGGCCACACCATCACCCTGGCCAACGGCAGCGTGTTCCGCCCCACTGCGTCGAATCAGGCCCAGATCGGGCTGTTTGGCACACTGAACAGCGGCGGCAAGGTGGAGAACCTGATCATCCGGGTGGACGGTATGGTAAACGGCACCTCCCTGACTTCGATGAAGATCAGTGCGGGCAACGAAACCGACAAGGCGGCCATTCACATCGGTGTGCTGGCGGGCCTGACCAATGAAAATTCCGAGATCCGGCGGGTGGCCGTGATGGCTGGACCCACAGGCGGCACCTTCCGGGCCGTCGTCAACCGGTGGCAGACCCAGGATGCCAATGTGGGCGGCCTGTGCGGCGGCTCCAACGGGGGCGTCGTGGACCAGTGCTATGTGGGAATCAACGTGCAGGGCTGGCGCATGGTGGACTCCGGCAATGAGGCCAAGCTGCGCACCGCCGGCCTGATCGGCTATACGAACAACAACTCCATCACCAACTGCATGGTCACCTCCTGCGAGATCAGAAACTATCATTCCAACCCCGACTGGCAGGAAAACAGCATAGGGCAGGCAGCCGCCCTGGTGGGGGAGATCACCAGCAACACCATGATCGACAACTGTGTCATGGATGGGGTGACGGTCTATTCCCATGACATTGCCGAAACCACCGCACCGGAAAACACCCCGGTGGACGGATTTCAACTCAACAGCAACAACCGGGGAACCACCGGTCTGGCCTATGCCCGGTCGGGCAGCAGCGTCTTTGTTACCAGATGCTTTGCGTACAACGGCACGACCATGAAGAACGGCGGCCTTTTCACGCCCGACCATACGACCACCGGACAGAACGCCCTGAGTGAGGCGGAGCAGACGCTGGTGGGAGACGGCACCACCTGGCTGATCGAGAGCAACGGCCGCCTGGGCCTTTCCTGGATGTACCAGGTCCCCCAGATCACCATGGAGCACGATGACAACAACCGGGATGTCAAGGTCACCGTCTCCCAGAAAGAACCGATCACCGTCCGTTCCGGGCAGACCACCTGGGAATACACCCTGCAGGCCAGCCTGCAGGGGAAAAATGCTACCCCCGCCGCACCCACGGCGGAGAAGGGGTACGTTCCTTCGGTGGCGTCGGTGGATATCCGGGAAAGCCGCACCACCGGCAATGACATCGAACCCGGCAGCCAGACCTATTACAGCGGCGGCAGCTATCAGTTCTATGCCAAGGTGACGGGCACCAACCTCACCGCCGAAAATACCCCCGTCAGCTGGGAACTGGTGAATGTGCCCATGAACGGGGGTACCCCGGCAGCCAGCATCGACGCTGCCGGCAAACTGACCGTGGCCGAGGGGTATTTCGGGGACCTGACCCTGAAAGCCACTGCCAGCGGCAAGAGCGATACCAGCACCATCACCATCCGTCCGGCCATCCTCACCATCCTGACGCCTGCGTCCGTATCTTCGGTACAGCAGGGCGGTTCGGTGGATTTCGGCGTCCGGATCCAGCGGTATTTCACCGGCAGCGGTACCGATGCCATCGAATGGACGGTATCCGCTACCGGCGGCAGCGTGAAGGACGGGACCAAAATCGACGATAACGGCGTCCTGACCGTAGACCCCGCCGAACCGGCCGGCACCACCCTGACAGTCTCCGCCACCCTGAGCGTGCAGGGGGTGAAGCCGGGAGAGGAAACGCTGGTCCCCACGGCGCAGACCACCATTCAGGTGGCGGCCTTCGCCACCCCCGAATCCGCCAAGCGGGATGTCACCCCCACCGCGGCGGGAGAAAAGGTGCAGGCATCACTGGTCCCCGGCCAGCAGCTGGAACTGACCCTGAAACAGTCCCGGGAACCCACCGCGCCGGAGGGCTGCACGGGAAAACCCACCACCCAGACCACCTATACCTGTGCCGAAAGCAACATCCTGACCGACAGCGGTTCGCCCAGCGGCAAGAAGATCTATACGGCGGCACAGGCGGGCGCGGCAACGGTCAGGGTCGCGCAGGACTTCACCTTCAGCAAGACGGAGGGCGGCGGCACCGAGACCGTTACCTGGACCTCGGAGGTGGCCGTTACCGTGAACGACCTGCCGGTGCCTTCTGCAGCGGATGAACAGGTCACCATGCAGTCGGTGGCCGGCACCCGGAACACCGCCCAGCTGGACACCACCTCCTCGGCGGCGTACCGGCTGGAGTTCCCCGCCGGAGACGCCAACCGGCAGTATCAGCTGACCATCACCGCCGACAGTGCCGAACCGACGCCCGCCGGCGGATGGCAGAGCCTGGGGGCGGATGCCTCCACCGTCACCCTCAACGCCCAGCAGGTCAAGGCCTTGCAGGAAGGCAAACTCTGCCTGTGGATGCGGCAGGCCAGTGCCGGGGGCCTGGCGGCCAGCAGTGTGGCCGGCTACAACGTGACCGAAGCCAGCGGCAGCCTGTATCTGGCAGCGCTGGACGACTATCCCGCGGATAGCGGCCTGGAACCCAAGAGCAATATCGTTGTGACCGGCCAGTGGACCGTGGACAACGGCCAGGTGGAAGGCCAGCCCACCTCTGTCCTGAAGCTTCTGGCGCAGGCGGACCCCAGCCTGGTGGGATATACCAGTCTGGATACCGGGGAAGTGTCCATCACCGTCCGGCAGGCAAGCGGCACTTACCAGAACAAGGGCACGGACCTGATCGTGGAGACCACCCAGTCCGTGGCGGTGGGGGATGCGGTGCTCAAACCCACCATCCAGCCCAACGCCAACGGGCAGCTCACCGGCAACTACTTCACCATCGATGTGCCCGACCAGGAAAACGTGGCGGTCTATTACCAGATCTACACCAACACCAGCACGGTTTCCCCGTCGGACTACCCCAGCGCCGACAACGGCGGCATCCTGTACACCAAAGGCACCCAGATCCCGTATCCCCAAGGCAACTACAAGATGGTCACGGTGGTGGCCATGGCATATCCCACCGACGATTCCGGCAAACTGCCCAGCAATGCGGACATCGTGACCTACACCCAAAGCAACCTGATCGCGCCCGATCCGCCGGAACTGCAGATCGGCAGCGACGGCAGTGCCTATGTGGGCAGCCATCTGTATGCGGAAGGGGAAGTGTTCCGGTTCGTCTATGACGCCACCTCGGCAGGCGATCAGGGCAAACCCTATGAATTGTACTACACCACCAACGGCAGCGACCCGGTGGCCGGCAGCGATTCCCGCCGGTATGACCCCGAAAACCCGCCCACCCTGCAGTTCAACCTGTCCAGCGAACTGGTCATCAAAGCGATCGTCTATGACCCCAGCTACGGGGTGCAGTCCAGCGTGGCCAGTTTTACGGTGCAGCGGCTGGGGGATGCGGGCAAACTGACCGCCTCGGTGTCCTCCGGTTCCCAGGTCCGCCCCGGACAGCAGGTGGCCCTGGAACTGTCCCAGGAGTTTGTGTCCAATCTGCCGGAGCTGGCCAACTTTGTGTCGGTCCAGTATGCCGAATACACCGCCGACTCTCCGGTGTTTGCCGCTTATGAGTCCTACACCGTGGCCGAAAATTCCGATACCCCCACCGAGGGGGTGCGCTACCTGGTGGTGGATTCCGGCACCAGCGTCAGCAGCAGCGAACTGCCCAACATCCGTTACCTGCTCAACGATGAGACCGGCGTGCTGTCGGATGTGGGCACCCAGTATCGCTATGCGGTCTGCCAGGTCTGGACCACCACCGACACCCAGGACCAGGTCACCCATCATATCCGCTACACCAATCCGGACCCCATCCTTCTGGAAGGCGCTTCCGGAGACAAGCTCACCCTGCGGGCGGCGGCGTTGGCCCCCAGCAGCGTCACCAGCTATCTGGACGGCGCGGAGACCACCTTCACCTACACCATCCGCGGCACGGTGGCCACCCCGCAGTCGGTGCCCCAGACCGACGCCCAGGGCAGCACCGCCGTGGATATCGGCGAGCGCATCGCCCTGATCGGTGCGGCCGATACCGAGATCTACTACACCACCGACGGCACCCAGCCCCAGGTGGTCTGGGTGGAAGCCGCCACCCCGGAAACCGCCTCGGGCGGACACTGGGAACCGGCCAGCGAAAGCACCATCCGGTATGAGGAAAACCTGCAGGTCCCCAACACCGATTCCAAACTGTTCATCCTCAACGCCATTGCGGTTTCGGTGAATGATTCGCTGGAAAACAGCCCGCTGGCCAGCTTTGTCTACACCGTCAATCCGCTGCCCCAGGCGGCTGCGCCCAGCGCCAACCCCACCACCGACGCCAGCAATCCCACCCGGCTGGCCAACGGGGAACGCATCAGCCTGACCACCAGCACCCTCAATACCGATATCTACTACACCACCGACGGCAGCGTGCCCAACTACGACGCCCGGGATGCCTGGGATGCCGCCTATGCCGCCGCTGCCCCGGAGGACAAGGGCCAGAATGCGGACGGCACCCGCTGGTACACGGACGGGGCCGGCATGCAGCAGACCGAACCTGCCACCCGTATCTATGACGTGCAGCAGGGGATCTCCATGAGCGCCACCGAGACCCAGCAGTTCTTCACGGTGACCGCCCTGGCCATTGACAGGGACCGTGTGGCGCCGTCGTCGTCGGTGTCCGAAGCCGTCAGCTACGTCTACCGTCTGGCGCAGGTGGAGGCGCCTGCCTCCAGCCCCGAAACCACTTCCGCCCAGGTGGCGGTGGTGGAACCGGGCACCACCATTGTGCTGACCAGCGGTACGGTGGGGGCCAAAATCTATTACACCAAAGATACCACCATGCCGGATCTGTCCGATACGGACGCCGTGGACAAGGCCTACGCCGAATGGTACGCGGGCTGGAGCGCCGCAGCGGAATCCAGCCGCGGGACCGACGCCAAAGGCCTGCGCTGGTATACCGTGGGCAGCACCCGCTACAGTGAACCCTCCACCATTCCCTATGACGCGGCGGAAGGCATCACCATGCCCAAGACCATCACCACCTTCCTGACCCTGCGGGCGGTTGCCGTGGTGACGGACGGTTCCCGGGCCGCCAGTGATGTGGTGACCATCAGCTACCAGCCTCCGGCTCCGGTCCAGGCAGTCTATGCCAGCCCGGTGGACGGAAGCTCGGTGGAATACGGCACCGCCGTCACCCTGAGCTGTGCCACCGAGGACGCCCAGATCTTCTACAAGGTCTATACCTCCGCCCCCGCTGACGGGGATGTGCCGGTGGTCAACAAGGACCTGGGCTACACCGAACCCATCTCCATCACCCAGGAAGTCTGGATCCGGGCCGTGGCGGTGCGCAGCAATGTGGAAAGCATCGTCACCACCTATCACTACACGGTGGCGCCCACCGCGGACGCCCCCACACCTTCCCTGCCCAGCGGCAGCGTGGTGCCCAAGGGAACCCGGATGGAACTGTCCGGGGAGGGCACCGTGGTCTATACCCTGGACGGTTCCGACCCCAAGGCAGCCGACAGCGAAAAGCTGTACGGCAACACCGTCAACCTGGACGGCAGCTACGGCACCACCCTGACGGTGCGGGCCTACATCCAGCGGGACGGGTATACCCCCAGCGATACGGTCTCCTTGGGCTACACCATCTGTGCGGAGGAGGATTACCTGAACATCTCGGTGGACAGCGGTTCGGTCATTGCCGACAACACCGCCGTCACCCTGAGTACCGCCATCACCAACGGCCGCATCTTCTACACCCTGGACGGCTCCACGCCCCAGGTCACCAATGTGTTCTCCGACGGCACCGGCAAAAACTACACCACCTATGAGTGGGCGGCCGGTTCCTCCTCCACCGTTGAGGGCAGCGGCTTCACCCTGTCCGGCACACCGGACGGCACCGTGACCGTGCGGGCCATCGTGGTGACCAACGGCGGAGACGGCGGTCAGGTCAAGACCTTCACCTACCGGTTCCAGCCCCAGGCTGCCGCACCCACCGCCAGCATCCCCACGGGGGCGGTGGTGTTTGACGGAGCGACCGTGACCCTCACCGCCAAGGAAGGCACCATCTACTACACCACCGACGGCAGCACCCCCAGCACCTCCTCCGCCATCTACAGCACGCCCATTGACGTGTCCGGGGCGGCAACCACCGTGCTGCGAGCCATGGCCGTGGTGGAAAACAAAGCGCCCAGCGCGGTGGCGGAATTCCGCTACACCCGTGCGGGCCAGGTGGCGGCCCCGGTGTTCAGCGTTCCTTCCGGGGAGATCGACACCGGCACCACCGTCACCATCACCAGTGCCACCCAGGACGCGGTCATCTACTATTCTACCGACGGCACCGAACCCACGGCGGACAATGTGAAGGAACTGACCATGTATGTGGCCCCCATCACCATCACCCGTGCGGTGACCATCAAGGCCATCGCCGTCAGTGACAAGCTGGATGAGAGCACGGTACAGTCGGCCACCTACACCGTCCGCAAGCCGGAGCCCCAGCCCACCGAGAATCCCGATTCCGAACCCGTACAGAATACCGTGACCGACCGCCTGACCAGCCGCCGCACCTACAACAGCGTGGACGACGGACCGTCCTACTCGGACGTGGTACTGCGGGAAAGCGCCAGCAACACGGTCCTTTCGGCACAGACCGGCGTGGTCCCGGAAGGCGCATTGCTCAGCGTCAAGCAGGTGGAACCCACCCGCAGCGACCAGACCTCGGTCCGGAGCAGCCTGGGCCAGAACATCGCCCTGGTGTATGAAGCACAGCTGACCCTGGACGGGGATACGGTCCGGCCTTCCGGCGAGGTGGAACTGGGATTCGCCATACCTGCCGAATACCAGAACGGTGTGGTCACCGTCAGCCGCATCAACGATGACGGGACCCTGACCCAGTTCACGGCCCGCCGTTCGGGCGGCATGGCCTACATCAAGACCAGCGAGATGGGGCGTTTCGCCCTCAGCGTTCCCCAGACCGAAGGCGCGGTTTCGCCCATCACCCGCATCCTGCTGTGGATCGGCGGGGTGGGGGCCGTGCTCCTGGGCCTGTTCCTGCTGCTGTGGTATCGCCGCCGCCGCAGGGAGGCCGAAGAACCGGAACCGGTTTCCTCCGACCCGGAATACCAGAACCTGGCGGAGTTCTTTGTGGGAACCGACCATACGTCCACCGAATAAGGGAACCACCCTTTCCATCCATTCACACAGAAAGCAGGCGGACCGATGCTGAATCGCAAATATTTTCCGTTCCAGCGCAACAACTACTATTACGGCAAGCTGCTTACCGCCCGGGATTTTGAGGAGGAGCAGCGCTACTACAACGACAAGCGCCGTCTGGGCAACCGCCTGACGGGGGCCAACGGCATTGTGGCCGGTCTGGGGGTCATCCGGGCCGACGACCTGTCCCTGGTGATCCAGGCCGGCTGTGCCTACGACGCCTCCGGGCGGGAGATCGTGGTCCCGGCCACCCGGGTGGTCAAACTTTCCACCATCGAAGGGTTCGCCCAGCTGGCCACCTCCTGTGCGCTGCTGGGGATCCGGTACGATGAACAGCCCGCCGAGGAGATGTACGCCGTCATGGACCCCAGCGGGGAGACGCGCTACAACCGGGTGCGGGAACAGTACAGCCTGATGCTGCTGGATGAAAACCTGGCCCCCGCCATTTCCACCCCGCTGTCCGGATTTGTGGGCACCACGGTGATCTACTCCGATCAGGAGGTGGAAGTGGTGCAGGACACCCCGCTGTATGTGGCGCGGGAAAGCCTGGTGCGGATAGCCACCACCATCCGCCGCACCGGCGCCGGCACGGGGGAATATTCCTTCGCCTACCGGCTGGACGCACCGGGCTTTACGGGTCCGGAGGGCGCGGGTGCCGAAGTCGCCTGCAACAACCTGCGTCTGGCCCAGGGGGAGGAATACACCGTCTACACCGTCCTCACACCGGAAGAATACCTGTGGGGCGGCAACAGCGCGGCCCTGACCCTGAGCGACTTTGCCATCCGCCGCAATGACGAAACCTTCGTGCTCAACCAGAACATGGAGATCGCCCTCAAGCCGGTGGACAGCGATATCGAAAACCGGTACCTGGCGGAGTACTACCAGCGCTCCATGGACACCGAGCTGGAAGAAAGCTACGACGAGCGGCTCTGGCTGGCCCGTGTGCGGCTGATCCGCCAGGGCAACGCGGTCATCATCGACCGGGTGGAACCGGTCCCTTACGGGCAGTACTGCTACAACGCCCAGCAGCTCATGATGCTGCGGCGTCTGTCGGAATACTATCCGCCCCAGTCCATGGCCCCCGCGGTCAGCGCCGATCCCGGCGTTGCGCCTCCGCGCCCCGGTGTGGCCGCCGATCGCCCGGAACCGGCCCGCAGCACTTCCTGCGGCGTGTTTGATTTCCCGCTGGGGATGGGCGGCTCCACACGGCAGCCCCTGTTCTCGGACGAGATCATGCACGGGCTGGGACCCGGCCCGGTCTGCGTGCAGATCGGGGTGGAATACATCACGGCCGACGGCCACGGCGGCACCACCGGTGAACTGCTGTTCGGTGACACCTCCATCTTCGCGGGGGAACACCGCCAGAGTGCCGCCGAGCGGGTCTACCAGCTCAGCACCGCCGTCAAGGTCCTGCCGGAGCGGGGCACCTTTGTGGTGGGGCTCCGCCTGCTGGAGGACACCGGCCTGATCAGCCTGCGCATCCGCTGGTTTGCCTTCCGCGCCGGGGAGCTGGACAAGCAGTTCCAGCAGCACCGGGCGGGCGAGCCCATGCTGCTGGTCAACCCGGATACCATCGTTCTGCAGCCCAAGGCCACGGCGCATATCTCGCCGGTGTTCATCAACATGCCCAGCGAGGCCTGCAACTTCTCCATCCGTGACCCGGAAGGCGGCAGCATCGACAACAACGGCACCTACACCGCGCCGGCGCGGGAAGGCGTGTACGAGATTCGCGTGGAAGCGGTCAGCGACCCAACGGTATGCGCCTACGCCTTCGCCATCGTCAGCCAGAAAAAGAAAGAACAGCCCGAGACCTGAACTTCCGGGCTGAATCCCGGGAAAGGGGGAAGAACGTCGGATGATCGCGGTGCTGAACATGGACCTGGAACCGGTCCGTCTGGTGCTGGCCAATGAAGTGGAACGCATCCAGGTCTGCGAGGACCGTCGCCGTGCGTCCGGCGTGCTGTACACGGTGGTGTCGGTCACGGCCCCGGTGGTGCGTCGGGCAATGGCCTCCCTGGTGGCGGGGGATGCTTTCGGACAAAACGGAGAGTTCCTGGGCAGTGCCTCCCAGGGAGAAGCGCTGCACCTGGTGTTCCGTTACCGGCCCGAAAGCCTGCTCACCAGCCGGGAATCCATCTACGGTGTGGATTTTCCCCACCGCCGCGCCATGGCGGAGCGGCTCCTGGCCGCCTGCGCCGAGACCCAGCTTCCCCCGTCCCTGGCCCTGCTTCTGCTCCACAACCGCTGTGTGAACCTGAGCGAAACCGGGGAAGTCTATTTCAACTATTTCTTCGATCTGGCGGATTACCGCCCCGGCCGGGACATGGCCGCCTTCTGTCGGGCCGCCGCCGAAAAGGTGTTTGCCCTGCTCAGCGCGGCCTATGAACCGGAAGCGGAAGGGCAGCTTTCCCGCTATCCCCGGGAGCTGGTGGCCTTTTACAAAAAGATGCAGGCCGGCGGCTTTACCACGGTGGGGGCCATCCTGGCGGCGGTGCGGGCTATGCCCGACAACCCGGAACCGCCCCACCGGGGGCTGCGCCGTCTGTGGGACCGGGTCCTGGCATTCTGGGCCTTTGTGCGGCGCCATTCCATGGCCATCTTCCTGACGGCCCTGGTTTGCCTCACCCTGGTTTATGCGGTGTACCAGATCACCCTGCGGATGTCCGCCCAAAGCGCCGCCAAAGAAAATACGGCGTACGGGGGCATGCAGACCATCGGGGAAGTGTCCCTGATGGACGAAAATGAGTAAAAGGGAAAGGGGGGACGAGAGGTGAAAAAGGAAGGCAGAGGCATCCTCATTGCGGTGTTTGTGCTGGCGCTGTGCCTGAGTGTGGTGCAGAACATTGTGCTGGCATCCCACAGCTATTCCAATCTGGCCGCCGTACAGTACACGGAAGGCGGCGCGCTGCTGGCCCGCTACGGGGAGAACGGCCTGATCGTGGAGCGTGTGGAACCGGACTCGACGGTTTCCCAGCGGTTTACGGTCCCGGAAAAGATCGGCGGCAAGCGGGTATCCCTTCAGGATATGGCGGCCGATACCCTGGGCAATGTCTATCTGCTGCTGGAACTCAGTGATCCGCTGTCCGGCAGTCCGGTTTCCCAGCAGCTGCAGGTATACCGGCCGGGACGGCTGCTCTTTCCCAAAATTTCGTCCCATACCCTGGATCCCGGCGCCACCAACGTGCGCTGGCGCTGGCTGTCCGTCACCAGTTCGGTCAGCATCATGGGCACCACCGCCGACGGCAGCAGCCTGGTGCGGGAAGTGTACGAACCCGCCGCCCTCACCCAGGGCGGAGACCTGACCGCCAAACTCAACCGGGGCTACACCATCGACCCTGACGAGGGCATCTGGCGTGCCTGGGCCATGGGCAGCGACACCGCCTATATCTCCGGTTCCGGCAAGCTGTTCCTGGCCAAGGAAGGGCAGGGCACCACCGAGATCTATCCCGCCCGCGTGCTGGAAGAGGTCATGTATCCCATTTACGCTTCGCCCATCGACACCGGCACCATGTATCTGGGCGAGCAGGAAAGCGGCGATCTGCTTTCCATCGACCTGACCACCCGGCAGACCACCGTGCTCAAATCCGGCACCGAACCCTTTGCCGGTTCTGCCAGCTATGCGCCGGCGGATCTGGTGCAGGCGTCCATAGAAAACGAGCAGAATTTCGTGGGCGTGGTGAAAAATGAGACGGAAAACCGGTATGAGCTGATCCTGTCGGTGGACGGGCAGGTGGAAGTCATCTCCACGGTGCGTCCCGGCATTCCCATCCTGCTGGGCAATACCCTGCTGTGGACGGTGATCTGGCTGCTGGTGTTCGCCGCAGGGGCGGTGCTCCTGCCGGCGGGGCTGAACGCCCTGCGCAGCCGCCGGACCCTGGCCGCCAGACTCATGGTGGCCGCCGTGCCGCTCCTGGCGCTGTCGGTGGTGCTGTTCGGTGCCTTTGCCTACCGGACCTACGCCAACGCCATCCGCCAGAGCTTTGAAAAGCAGGTGGTGGATGAAGGCAACATGCTTATGGCCCTCTTCGGCACCGAGAGCTTTGACGGCATCGAGTATCCCTACGATTATACCGGCGACGATTACGGGTATCTGCTCAACCAGATGAACACCCGTTCGGTCTACACCCGCACCGCCTACTATGAGCGGGGCATGCTGTACACCGGCGTGGACCGGGATGCCCCCTGCTTCTATCCCTTCACCGTCAACATGAACGCGGAAGCGGATTCCCTGTATCTCAAGGCCGCCTACACGGGCGCAGCCCAGACCGGCGTCCTGCGGGACAAAAACGGGGAGCGGCTGGTCTGCGTCACGCCGGTGGGCGGCATGTCGGGCAGCACCGTCTATCTGCTGGAAACCGGCATCCAGATGGACAACGTCCGGCAGTACACCCGGGCATACCTGCTGGGCTTCTGCCTGGTGGGGGCGGTGTTCCTGGCAGCGGTCAGCGCCGTGCTGGCCCTGGTGTTCCGCCGGGTGCTCAGTCCGCTGAGCAAGATCCGCAGCGGCCTGGAACAGTTTGCCCAGGGCAACCGCAACGTGCGCCTGGAAGATGACGATTCGGAGGAATTTTCCGGTATCGTGCGGGTCTTCAACAAGATGGCCGGCGATATCGACGTCCAGATCTACAACCTGCGCCAGACCAGCGCCACCTATTTCCGGTTCATTCCCCAGAAGGTGTTCCAGCTGCTGGGCAAGGAGAACCTGGGCGATCTGGACCTGGCCAGCGGCAAGCACGCTTCCTACCACATCCTGAGCGTGGACATGACCCTGAGCGCCCGTCTGGCCCAGGACGAGGTCAAGGAGCGCACCGACCGGTTCTTTGCCATTGTGGATGAGCTGTGCGAGGAGTACGGCGCCGTCCTTCTCACCGACAGCGTCAACCTGCGCCGACTGCAGGTGATCTGCCCCTCCGGCGGGGACAGCGCGGTGGACATCGCCCTGGCGGCGTTGTCCCGCCTGGACAGCGTCAATGCGGCAGCACCGGTGCAGAGCCGGATGGAAGCCTTCTTCCTGGTCCACCGGGCCGAGGTGTATTACGGCATCTGCGGGGACGAAAAGCGTCTGGTGCCCGCCATGATCAGCGGGGAGATGGACGCCCTGGCCGCGCAGGCCGGAGAGCTCCGGCAGTTCTCCAGCCGTCTGGTGGTCACCCGGGCCGCCCTGGAAGGCATGGACGAGAGCCACTACTTCCATCGGTTCATCGGCTGTCCCGAAGGCGCGGATGAAACCCGCTTCGGTCTGTATGACTTCTATGACAGCTGTACGCCGGAAGAGATCCGCCTGATCAACGAGACCCGGGAGACCTTCGACAAGGCGATGGAACTGTACCGGGAAGGCCGCTGGTACGACGCCAAGAACATGTTTGCGGTGGTTCTGCGGGAGAACCAGTATGACAACGTTTCCCGCACCTACATTTTCCGCTGCGAAAAGCGGCTGTGACACATTCTGACCGGAAGGGGGTGAGCCTTTGTTCAAGCTGCTGGCAAGTATTTTCAAGCGTGTGGTGACGGCCGTCACCAACCCCTTCCGCATGCTGGTCGTGCGGATCCAGCGGATGTTCAACGTCAACATCCTGACGGCCAAGCTCATCCCGCCTCTTACCAAAAAGGTCAAGGCCCTGGTCACCCTCAAACCCCAGTCGCCCCAGGATTATTTCAGTGTGGGGCGGTACTGGGTCTACAAAAAGCTGTTCCTGACCCTGATCCTGGTGCTGTGTGCGGCGGTGTTCCTGTACTTTTCCATGTTTGCCCCAAAGGTGACACCCAAACCCTCCCAGCCGGAACAGGTCATGACCACGGTGACCTTTGATTTTGACGATATGGCCCTGGCCGACTACACGGGCGTGGCCAACATCCGGGCAGCGGACGGCACCGTGGTGTATGTGGGGGATGTGGTGGCCGGCGTATGCACCGGCAACGGCACCCTGCGGGACCGCAAGGGCCGCCTGGTGTATGAGGGCGGCTTTGAAAACAACCAGTACAGCGGCCAGGGGGTGCGCTACTGGCCCTCCGGCAATCCCATGTACGAGGGCGGGTTTGAGAAAAACCAGTACAGCGGGGAAGGGGTCCTGTACGCGGAGGACGGCCGCACGGTCCTGTATGCAGGCAGCTTCAAGGGCGGCCTGCGGGACGGCGCCGGCAAAGCGTACGGGGAATCCGGGACCCTGCTCTATGAGGGCGAGTTCGCGGAGGACCTCTACCACGGTTCCGGCACGGAATATTACGAAAACGGCATCATTGCCTACACCGGCCAGTTCTTCCGCGGGGAACCCCAGGGCGAAGGCACCCTGTACAGTACCCAGGGACGTGCCCTCTACACCGGCTCGGTGTACGCCGGCAAGATCAATTACAGCGCCCTGGTGGGGGCCACACTGGCCGACCTGGAAGCGGCCTTCACCGAGACCCCCTGCATCTACTACAACGACACCGAAAGCGTGTTCCTCTACCAGGAAGCCGGCGTGGTCATTACAGTGGACTGCCGGGTCCGGGTGGATGTGTGGGAAAACGCCAACGCCGCGGCGGACCAGAGTGCCCCGCTGTATTACATGCCCGCCTCGGTGCAGACAACCGGCGCCACGGTGCGGGCGGTACACGCCCAGGGCGGAACCGGCATCCGCACGGTGGGGTGGGTGAATTCCGGCGGGGAATCCTCTTCCGGCGGGACTTCCGCCACCCCGGCACCGGCCACCCCGGCTCCCACGGCGGTGCCGGCCACGCCGGTCCCCGCCGCGATGGCCCCGTCCGGGAGCACCGCTTCCGGCGGTACCGCGGCTTCGGTCACCGCGCCGACCCCCAGCCCGACACCCAATCCGACCCCCATCCCGTCGCCCACCCCGTCGCCTGTGCCGTCGGCCGCTGCGGCCCCGGATTTCATCCAGAAAAACCTGACCCTGTATTTTGAGATCGACAGCAACATCTGGCAGGCGGAGGCCGACCTGGACAAGACCAAGGTCTTTGTCAGCGAGGTCACGGTATGTGCGGACAACATCCCGCTGGAAACTCTTTCCGCGGACGTGTATGAGGAGGACCGGCCTCCGGCCATCCAGGATTGCGTGGCCATTGAGCGCCTGCGCCGGGACGAGGCCACGGCATTTTCCAATGTGACCTTCCAGCTGGACCAGCAGAACAAGCTGTTTGTGGAGGTCAGCGGCGTGAGTTATGCCAACCAGATCCAGCGCTACGGGCTGGAAAAGGATGGTCTGGTATACGAATACTGCTATCCCTACGACACCGGCACCGTGCTGGATACCGACACCGCCGGCACTGCGCCCATGTATTATTCCATCCGAAAGGGGTGATGCGTCCATGGCAGATTTTTCCGTTGTGGCCGATGTGAGCGCCGGCCTGCTCCGGCTGCTGCGGGCGCAGATGTGCCCCTCCCCGGTCAGTGCCCCGGAGTCCATCCGGCTGGCGGCCCCCACCGACAAAAACGGGGACTTTCAGCTGGGGCTGTACCTGTACGATCTGCGGGAACTGGGCGAATACCGGGCCGGGGCCCTGCAGCGCGGGGCGGACAACATCCGCCGCCGTCCGCCCCGTCCGCTGACGCTGCATTACATGCTGTTCCTCAACAGCAAGGCGCAGATGGCCACCGGTGCCGAGGCGGAACAGCGCATCCTGGGCAGGGCGCTGCAGGTGCTGTCGGACTACCCCGCCGTGGATGTGAACGAACTCCATCCCTATTCCCCGGAACCGGAGGAGGCCGCCGCCATCTCCCTGCTGACCCTGACCTTTGAGGAAAAAACCAAGATCTGGGCGGCATTGTCCACCCCCTATCAGCTGGGAATCTACTTTTCCGTGTCGCCGCTGATGCTCTCCTCCCGCCGGGAGGAATCCTTCGCCCGTGTGCGTGAGGTGGAGATACGGGGCAAACGTCCTCTGTGAGGGCGGCGCGCCGCAAGGCGTCCGCCGAAAGAAGGTGATGTGTTTTGATTCATATTTCCCTGCGTTTCGCGTTGCTGCTGAAAGACGATTTCAGCGGTGCGACCATAGCGGACGGCGGGCAGCGGTTCTTTGTCAACGGCCGGCCCGTCCGTCCCATCCGCAAGCCGGAAGGATTCTTTGTGTTCACCGCAGAGTCCGCCCCCGGACCGGAACCGGCCGACGGCTGGGAAGTGCGGATCGAAAGCACCCGCTATTTTGCCAGGACGTTGTCCGTCCGGTCGGACCAGCTGCCCCCGGACATGCCTCTGCGCCTGGTCCAGATGTACCGCCGGCCCCACAGCGGGTTTGCCGACTGTGACTGGTTTGAGGCCAAGGGCCCGCCGGGAAGGCTGGCCGCGCTCCTGTTCCGGGAGGACCCGCCCCTGGCGCTGAAAGCTTTTTCCGGCAACGGAGAGGCCATCAGCCTGCGCGGGTACATGGCGGCCAATCTGGTTTGGCGGCGTATCTGCGTGGGCAGCGGCTCCAAAGCGGAGCTGTTTACCCTGACGGCCCGCCGGCCGGACGGCGGATACCGGGTGGATCATCCTGCCCGGAAGCGCTGGAAGGAAGGGGCGCCCGTCTATCTGACGGCCTGCGCTCCGGCCCAGCCCGACGGACGCTGCAGTGTTCCCATCCCGCCGGGATGGGCGGACAGGGACCCCGTTGTCCGCTGGTATGATGAGGAGGCGATGCGATGGCAGGAAATCTAGTCTGCGCCGGTGCCCAGCTGATGTGCAGCTTCGGCATGGCGCCGTCCGCGCTGGTGGTCACCCCGCAGAACAAGGTCCTGTGCGGCGGTCCGCCCGCAGCCAACATCATGGATATGAAACCCATGACCAACATCGTGCCCTTTGGCATGTGCAGCTCAATGGCCAATCCCACGGTGGCCTCGGCCACTTCCGCCGCCATGGGCGTGCTCACGCCCATGCCCTGCGTGCCGGTCATCACCGGACCCTGGGTACCGGGCAGCACCACCGTGCTGCTGGGCGGCATGCCGGCACTGAACAGTACCTGCAAACTGATGTGCGCTTACGGGGGAGTGATCCAGATCGTATCCCCCGGGCAGATAAAAACGACCGTAGGCAACTGACCCACGCAACAAAAAAACAAATCGAAAAGGAGGAGTGGTCCGGCGCATGACCGGCCGGACCCAGACAGATTATGGCTGAGTATTTATCCCCCGGAGTGTACGTGGAAGAATTTGAATCCGGCATGCGCGCCATGGAAGGCGTCAGCACCAGCACCGCCGGTTTCGTGGGCATGGCGGAGCGCGGCCCCGTGGTCGGCACGCCGGAATTCCTCACCAGCTTTGCCGACTACAAACGCAAGTTCGGCGGCTATTTGTCCGAAAACACCCATGGCGGCAACCGTTTCCTGCCCTACGCGGTGGAGCAGTTCTTTGCCAATGGCGGCGCCCGCTGCTATGTCATGCGCGTGGCCCCCGCCGACGCCAAGGCCGCCAGTGCGGTGATGAGCTGCGTGGTGCTCACCGCCAAGAACCCCGGCAAGTGGGGCAACGGCATCCGGGTCACCGTCACCGCGGCCTCCAAGGGCAAGACCCAGGCCGTGGCCGTGACCGAGGATGCGGCCGCCGCCAAGACCTACACCCTCAAGAATGCCTCCGTCTTCAGCGTGGGCGATGTGGTGGCCCTGTATGAGAGCGGCCGTCTGGCCGGTCACAACCGGGTGGCCCGCGTCCAGGGCAACGAAGTCTCCTTTGAAAACGAGTTCGAGCAGGACATCGTGGACGCCGGTCTGGTGCCCCGCCGTATCCTGGCCAGCTGCGAAGTGAACATCGAGATCAGCTGCGAAGACGTGGCCGAAACCTATGAGAACGTTTCCCTGAATCCCCAGGATGCCAGCTACATCGAAAACAAGCTGGCCCGGTCGGCCCTGGTCTCGGTCAAGGTCACCCCGGTGGAGGATGTCTGCCCGCCCATGCTGGCCCTCACCGGCGACGCAGCCGGGGAAAAGGCGGTCTTCACCCTGTCCGGCGGCACCGACGGCGACTGCCGGAAGATGGAAGATGCCATCTACATCGGCGGCGGCGACGCCCCCGGCAAGCGCACCGGTCTGGCCGCCTTTGAGGAAGTCAGCAACGTGAGCATCATGGCCATCCCCGGCATCACCAGTCCGGCCGTGCAGCTGGCGCTGGTGGCCCACTGCCAGAACCTGGCCAGCCGGTTTGCCGTGCTGGACATGCCTCTGGAACTGACCAAACCCCAGGATCTGCTGACCCACCGGGAGATCGTGGATTCCGACTACGCAGCCATGTACCATCCCTGGCTGGAAGTGTACGATATGGCGGCCAAGCGTCCTGCCTACATTCCGCCTTCGGGGGCCGTGTGCGGAATCTATGCCCGCAGCGACAACACCCGCGGCGTGCACAAGGCGCCCGCCAATGAGGTGGTCAACAACTGCATCGGCCTGTCCTGCATGTACAACAAGGGCGAGCAGGACCTGCTCAATCCCGCCGGCGTCAACCTGATCCGTGCGCTGCCCGGCCAGGGCATCCGGGTGTGGGGCGCCCGCACCTGCTCCAGCAACAGCCTGTGGAAGTATGTCAACGTCCGCCGTCTGTTCATCTATCTGGAAGAGACCATCCGCACCCAGACCAGCTGGGCGGTGTTCGAGCCCAATGACGAGGTCCTGTGGCTGCGCGTGCAGCGCACCATCGTTTCCTTCCTGCGGGATATGTACCGCTCCGGCGCGCTGGTCGGTGCCACCGAGGACGAGGCCTTCTTCGTCAACATCGGCCGCGACACCATGACCGAGCAGGATATCGCCAACGGCCGCCTGATCTGCGTGATCGGTGCCGCGCCCAGCCGTCCTGCCGAATTCGTCATCTTCCGCATCACCCAGAACATGAAAGAGTGACGCCCCCGGGCAAGCTGAACGAAAGGATGGAACATAACCATGGCAGTCAATACCTATCCCTTTAAGAAATACAACTACCGCGTGGAGATCGACAGCATCGACGTGGCGGCCTTCTCGGAGGTCAGCGGCTTTGATGCCAGCGTGGACGTCATCGAATACCGCGAAGGCACCGATCCCATCAACTCCCCCCGCAAGATGCCCGGCCTGACCAAGTATGGCAACGTCACCCTGAAATGGGGCATGACCGAAAACCTGTCCTTCTATGAATGGGTGGCGGGCATCTCCGACGGTTCCAAGGCCGCCGCCGAGGACCGTGTCCAGGACATCACCATCTACCTGCAGGACGACGCCCACAACGACATCGCCAGCTGGACCCTGGTCAATGCCTGGCCCTGCAAGTACACCGCCCCCGACTTCAACGCCTCCTCCAGCGAGATCGCCTTCGAGAGCGTGGAACTGGCCTTTGAGGAAATGCGCAGAGACCAGTAACCGGCCTGCGCCACTGCGTCCCGGATCCCCGCGCGGCCCCGGTGCCGCGCGGGTGCGGGACTGAAAGGAAGATACCATGGAAGATTTTGCCACCGAATTTGAGTTCGATCTGCCCAAAGGGTACATCGATGCGGCCGGCACCCTGCACAAGCACGGGGTCATGCGTCTGGCCACGGCGGCGGACGAGATCCTGCCTTTGCGGGACCCCCGGGTGGTGCAGAATCCCGGTTACCTGACCATCATCCTGCTTTCCCGGGTCATCACCAGTCTGGGCACCGTTCCCAAGATCGATCCCCGCGTCATCGAGCGGCTCTACTCCTCCGACCTGGCGTTCTTGCAGAGCATGTACCAGCGCATCAACGCCGTGGAGCCCATCGTGGAGACTTGTGTCTGCCCGGAGTGCGGCCATACCTTTGAGCATCAGGTAAATTTTACTTCAGCGGAGTAACCCTCTATCCCGAGCAGGAACTGTACAAGGAGGTCTCCTTCCTGGCCTACTACTACCACTGGGATTACAAGACGGTTATGACGCTGGACCATCAGACCCGGCGCCGGTTCTGTGCGGAGATCTCCGCCATCCACAAGGAACTGAACCAGACGCCCAAAAACATCTTTGAGGTATAAACCATGGGGAATGCCAACACACCGAACAAACGGCCGGAACCGGTTTCGGGCTATCAGTTTCAGGTTTTTGTCAGCAATATCCGCATGGGTTTTTCCAAAGTGACCAACATCGAGGAATCCATCGAGACCCAGGCGTTTCAGGAAGGCGGCGTCAACGACCGCGTGTACTCCCTGTGCCGTCCCGCCTCCGCCGAGCGGACCCTTGTGCTGGAACGGGGACTGGGCAACAGCGGTCAGGTGACCGACCTGCTCAGCCCGCGTTCCGCCGTGGGCCGGCGCATCCTGCCCGATATCCTGATCATGGTGGGCGGACGCGGCGGCGCTGTCAGCAACATTTATCAGGTGCACGGTGCGGTCATCAAGCGCTGGAGCCTGGGGGAACTGGATGCCCTGAACAGCCAGGTGGTCATCGAGCGGTTCGAACTGACCTACGAAACCCTGGAAACCTGTCCCGTCAGCAAAAATCTGGCCGGACGGTCCCTGGCCTCGGTCAGGGCGGGGGATGTGTGACCCGGCAGGATTGAAATGGAGGTGGGGATATGCTGCGGCCTGTGCTGGACCCTGTTCTGAGCAGGGAGATCCTTGCCCGCTATACCACCTTTGCCGGTTCGGTGGGGGCACCCGCTCCCATGGAACACCTGGCCCCCGCCGCGGCGGCACAGCCTGCCCGGTATGAGACCTATGTGGAAAACCTGCACCAGGTCACACAGGCCATCCGCAAAAACTATCTGATCAACCTGCAGCTGGATCTGCGGTTCCTGGCCCTGCAGCTGGCTTCGGCTGTGGAACAGGAAAGCCGGACCGAATCCCGGCGCATGCAGATGCTGGAACAGCAGGTCACCGTCCTGCGGGAGGAGAGCGGCCGGCTGAAAGCCGCCCTCCGCACCGCCCCCCGCCGCCAAGGGGGCCGCTCCCGCGGACCGGACCGGGCCGCACGGCCCGCCGATGTCCGGTCTGTGGTAGAGAACGCCCGTCTGGCGGCAAAAGCCCCCTGGCCGCTGCTGCCCCAGCCGGAAACACCGGAAAAGCAGGGGACGGCCCCGGCATCGGGTCGGACGCCTGTCCCGGCGGAAACGGTTTTTCCCCACCCTGGCCGCATGCCGGTATCCGGCACGGCGGTGACGGAAATCCGTACTTCCTCCGCCCCGCAGGGCGGTCCGCTGCCGGTCCCGGCGGCGGAGTCTGCCCCGGCGGGTGTCCTTCCCCCCGGGGAGCCCAAGGCGGCGGTATCTCCCATGATGCCGGTACAGCGGGTACTGCCCCGGCAGGAACCGCCGACACCGGAAAACAACGCAGCGCAGGAAAGCCGCCGGCAGCCCCTGTCCGCCGATTCCCACGGCAGGGCTTCCGCGCCGAAGGCGGCCCCCTCCGCCCCGGCTCCCGGGGAAAAAGCCCCGTCTCCCGCATCCGCCGCCGCGGCTTCCCCCCGTGTCCCTCTGGGACATACAGAACCTGATGAGCGGGACGCCTGGAAGGCGCCCCTGCCCGATCCCCGTCCCGCACGTCTGCAGCGGCCGGAACCGGCCCGACGCATCCTGCGCACAGACGTGACGGAACGGGCGTCAACCCGGCAGGACGCGCCCGCAGCTACCCGGCCGCCGGCCCCCGTGCGGGCGGACGGACCCCGCCAGACCCCGGAAACAGCGCACGCCGTTTCCGCTTCCGCAGCCCGGACGGACAGTCCGGTGCCAATGCCCAAACCCGAAAGCCGATCGCTTCCGACCCTCCGGCAGCAGCCGTCGGCAGCGGCGCAAGACCAGGCTTTGTCGGAAAGCCCGGAACCCCGGGAAGGGGTTGCCATCCGCACCGCGCCGCTGGTCCATGCCGCACCGGCCCTTTCCCCGGCCGCACCCTCTGCGTCACAGGCGGAACCCTGGCACAGTGACCGGCGGGACGGACTTGCCGCACCCCGGCAGGAAAAAGAAAGCCTGTCGGTCCCGGTGCAGCCGGCCCGTTCCGCGGCGCCTCCGGCGGAGGCGGCATCGCTGGTGCACGCCGCACCGACGCCCACGGTATGGGAACAACGGCCCGGGCAGAAGATTTCTCCCCGGCCTTTCGCTGTGCCGGCCGCTTCGTTGCCGGTTCCCGGAAATCCGTCGGTGGGTTTTTCCGCAGGAGAGACCGGCCGGACGCCTTTGCGGGCGCCCACGCCGGCATCCCCGGCCGGTATCCCTGCCGCACAGCGGGTACTGCCCCGGCAGCAAATGCCGCCGGAACAGACCGCTGAAACCCGGCGGATCCGGGCCCCGGAACCTCTGGCGGCGCCTGCATCCGGGCTCCGGGAGGGAGGGGGAAAGACCCCCGACAGTCTCCGGAAAACGGAAGCCCCCAGAACCCTTAAAACTGAGGAGTCCGCCCGCACCTGGACGGCAGAGGCCCGGACCCCGGACCGGTCCATCCGCCCGGAAAAGGTGGCGGCCCCGGAAACCGACCTGCCTGCCCGCACCGCTTCCGTTCCCGCCATGACAGCCACACCGCTGCTCCACCGCCTCTCTCCGGCGGAGGAAAAAGCGGCCGGTGCCCGGGAATCCGCCGCGGGGAAGGCACCGGATGTCCGCACTCCGGCGGCAATGTCCTTTCCGATGCCGGAGCGGGTGCCGGCCGTCTCTGCGCCGGCTGCTTTCCGAGGAATGTCCCGCGCCCCTTCCCCCGGTGGGCGGAAGGCGGAAGAAGGCAGTACCGTTTCCACGACGGAAGAGAATAACCGGCCCGCCGCCCGGTGGGATGCCGCCCCGCTGCGCACCCTGCCGGATTTTGTGCGCACGCCCATGATCCCCCGCGGGGGGATGGCATCGGTCCTTTCCGGGAACGGTACTGTCACCCGGCCGGAAGCCGGATATGGGCTGCCCGCAGGGGCAGCCGCCGGACCAGCCCTGGTCCGTACAACGGCGGGCCTCACCCCTCCGGCGGTGCCGATGGCGCCGCTGGCCGCCGCCTCCCCGGTGATCCCGGCCGGCCAGACCCCGGCAGACAAGGCACCTTTGATGCCCCTGCCGCAGGGGAAAGCAGGAATCGGCATGCCGCCCGCCATACCGGCGGGCAGTCCGGCGCCCATGGAATTGCGCCGCACCCCGGTCCCTGCCCAAGGCACGGCCCCGACGGGCAGTGCAGAATGGCAATCCGACGGCATCCGGACGGTGCACCGCACCCGGACGGTACACCGGGAGACCATACAGCAGCCCACGACCGATGCCACGATCCGCCTTCCGGGAGAGACCCTCTCCGCTCCGGTATCCCGGACCCTGGGCCCCGCCGAGGTGGAGCGGATCGCCGACAAGGTCTACCGGCAGATCGAAGAACGCCTGCGCAGTGAAAAGATGAGAAGGGGGATGTGACCCATGCTGACACCGGACGCCGCCAAACCTGCGGCCAACAACAACACCAAAGGGTCCAACACCCTGACCCCCGCCAAACTGGAAAAGGCACGCCTGGAAATCATAGCCGGGTCCAACGCCCGCACCACCACCGAAAAAAAGACGGTGACGGTGCAGTTCAACCCTTCGGAATATACCATTGAGCGGCATGCGCATCTGTCCCGCCGGCAGAGCCTGGGCAACAACGGCAGCCCGGACCAGGGCCAGGTCCCGGCGGGAGAGCCGGCCCGCCTCATCGTGCCCCTGTACTTTGATACAGTGACCGAACTGCCGGCCCTGGGCACGTCGGAGGCAAAGAGCTCGGCCAGAGGTGCCGAAGGCCTGGTGCCGCTCCTGCGGGAATCCGCCACAGCCGGCTCCAAGGAGAACCCGGCCGCTGCCTGTGCCGAGATCATGCAGCTGGTGAAATTCGTGCGCCAGTGCCACCAGCCCCCCAAGGTGAATTTCCTGTGGGGTACCCTGGATTTCATCGGGGTGGTGGAAAATGCCACCGCGCAGTATACCATGTTCGCACCGGGCGGCACGCCGGTGCAGGCCCGGGTCCAGCTGGTCATTGTGGGGGAGGAACGGGCGGTGATCCAGCAGAGCACCCAGCAGCCCAATGAATCCCCCAACCGTACCAAGGAACGGACCCTGGCCCAGGGAGACCAGCTCTGGATGATCGCCGGCCAGGAATACGATGATCCCGGCCAGTGGAAGGTCATTGCCGAAGCCAACGGCATCCTCAACCCCCGCCGGCTGGAACGGGCGGTGGTGCTCAAGGTACCGTCCATCAAATAACACCCGGAAAGGGGGCGCCCCATGGACCTGATGACAGCCGGCACCAGTTACCAGCAGCTCAAGAGCAAGTATCAGGATTTCCGCGCCCCCACCGTGCGGATCCTGGTGGATGGCACCGATATCACCGAAAGCCTCAAGACCCGCCTGTCCCGGGTCACCGCCGATCTTACCTGCGGGTATGCCGCATCGGGGGTCTCCTTTGATGTGATGGGGGAATACGACTATGAGCAGACCTCCTTTTCCGCCAAAGGCGCGGTGAAGGTGCTGCAGTTGGGCGCGCGGGTGGAACTGCAGCTGGGGTACATCCGTACCGAAACGGTGTTCAGCGGCCTCATTGCCGAGGTCCGGTATGAGTTCGAGGAGGACGACGCCCCCTACATCCATATCGAATGTATGGACGCCAAATGCCTGCTCATGAAGATGCAGCGCCTGGAGATCCGCAGCGAAAAAAAGATCGCGCCCGTGGTCAATGCCCTGTTGGGGACCCAGCCTGTCAGCACCTATCTGAGCGGGCGGACCGTCCAGCTGCAGGAAGCCGAACGGGAGCCGCTGCCCTTCAATATGGAAAGCGATTACGACTTTCTGGTGCGGCAGGCCCAGTACACCGGATGTGAGTTTTTCATCTTTGCGGGCAAGGCCTACTTCCGCCGCCCGCCTGCCGCCTCCACGCCCATCATGACCCTGGAACCCCGGCAGGGCATCTCCCGGGCCAGCTTCTCTCTGCGGGGCGCGCCGCTGGTCAAAAAGGTGACGGTGGTGGGGGTGGACCCCACCAGCGACGAACCGGTATCCGGCAGCGCCACGGCCCAGGGCAGCTTCGGCAAGGGCGCAGGCCCCAACCGGATGCTCTCCGGCACCGAGCGCACCTACTTTGATCCCCGCACAGCCAGTGCCCGGGATGCCGCAGACCGGGCCAAGGTCCTGATGGGCGGCATCCAGCAGCAGTTCGGGGTCCTCAGCTGCCGGTGCATCGGTCTGCCGGAGCTGGTACCGGGCCGCTGGATCAACATCAAGGGGCTTGTCCCCGAAGCCGACACCGGCTTTTATATCACCGATGTGCGGCATGTCTATTCCAAGAACGGCTTTACCACCACCTTTGATGCGAGGATCAGCAGCCTATGAGTGAGATTACCCAACTTCTGGAACCCGGCGGGGAATTCGCCCGGGACCCGACCCTGCGCCGTCCGCCTCAGTTTGTGCAGGGCAAGGTGACCGACAACGCAGACAAAAACAACCCCGGCATGGTCAAGGTGGAGTTCCTTTCCTGGAAAAGCGGCAGCAACATCTGCGAATGGATGCCCCTGCTGCACCCGTATGCCGGAAAAGCCTACGGCGCCTACGCCGTGCCCGAGATCGGGGACGTGGTCCTGGTGGGATTTATGGGTGCCGAGATGCGCCGCCCCTTTGTTCTGGGGGTGCTGTATCCGGCGGGAGCCCAGTATCCCGGCCGCTGTTTTGACAAGAAGAACAATGTCAAGGCCCTGCGCACCAAGGGCGGACACGAGGTCGTGCTGCGGGACGAGCAGGGCAAGGAAAGCTGCACCGTCACCACGCCCAAAGGGCTGACCGCCTGTCTGGACGATGAAAAGCAGTGCATCACCCTTTCGGACAAAAACGGAAAAAACCTGCTGCGTCTGGATTGCAAATCCGGGGAAGCCCAGCTCAACGCCGATGCCAAAATCGTTCTCAAGACCGGCAAATGCACCGTCACCCTGGACGGCCGGGGCGGGGAACTCAAGCTGGAATGTGACCGCCTGACGGCCAAAGCCACCCAGCAGGCCAACGTGTCGGCCAACCAGATGATGCAGCTGTCCGGCGGGATGCTCAAGGCCGAAGGCAAACAGACCGTCCAGGTCAAGGGCGGCGCCATGACCGAAATTTCCGGCGGCATGGTCAAGATCAACTGAGAAAAACCGGCCCCGCCGGGACCGGAGGAAGGAGCCGAACATGGCAGGCACACGGGATTTTCTGGGTACGGGATGGGCATTTCCCCCCCGGGTGGACGCGGCGACCGGCCGTCTGGCCACCAGCAGCGAGGAGGAAAACATCCGCCAGTCGGTGCTCATCATCCTGACCACCCGCTGCGGGGAGCGCGCCATGCGCCCGGATTTCGGCTGCAACCTGCATAACTATGTGTTCGAACTGCCCGACCTATCGGCCCTGACCCGCATCAAGGCGGAGGTGGTGGAGGCCCTGACTCTGTGGGAACCGCGGATCATGGATATTGCGGTGGATGTGGACATGCACGACCTGGGCCGCGGCGTGCTCACCTTCACCATCGGCTACACCGTGCGTTCCACCAACAACCCCAACAATCTGGTGTTCCCCTATTATCTGTATGAGGGCGTGGGGGACGAACTGTGACCGCAAGGGAGGAAGCGCGTATGAAACAGGAGAACCAGGCACTGCGCCGCAGGCTGCAGCAGCTGGCCGGCGCCTACGTGCCCGAATGGCGCTTCGACCCGCAGGACCCGGACCCGGGCTCGGCGGCGGCGCTGCTGCTGGAAGATATGCTGGCCGACAGCGAAAAACGCTTCGCCGATGTGCTGCGCATGCATAAGGTGCATTACCTGAACCTGTTTGACCGCCTGCGGCCGGACCCGGCCCTCTCGGCCCGCAGCTATGTGCGGTTCGACCCGGTGGCCGGGGTGGAACAGCCTGTCTATGTGCCCCGGGGCACCGCACTTCTGGCGGAGGACGCCCAGGGCAGTCCCTCCCTGGTATTTGAAACCACGGAGGGCATCACCGCAACGCCCGCCCGCCTGACGGCCATCGTGGCGGCACGGCGGGAACAGGATCACATTGTCACGGTGCTGGACGGGGATGACGCCGAACACTGTGTCTTCACCGCCTTTGACCCGGAACCGGAAAGTGAAGCCCACCATCTGCTGACACTGGAATTTGACCGGGGACTCAGTACCCTGGAGGCAGGGGAGCTGGGCCTGCAGATCCGTACCCCGGACCCGCAGGATGCCCCGGCGGCCGCCCAGCGGCTGGGGGAGGAGGACGTATTCTTCACCCTGTCCGGACAAGGGGGAACCGAGCTGCCCCTGCCCCGTCCCCGGGTACAGGAGGACATCCTGTGGTTCCGTCTGGAGGAAAGCTGGCCCGCCTGTACACCGCCCGAGACCGCCCCGCGCTGGCGGCTGTGCGCCCGGGCACGCCATGCCATGGAACTGAGCGTGTGCGGCGCGGCCCTGGTCTTTTCCCGCACCGGGCTGGTCCCCCAGGAGGTCCGCAGCGCGGATATCACCCAGTCTCCCGGCCGGTTCTATCCCTTCGGGTCACCGCTGGAACTGTATACCGAATGCGGCATCGAGTGTCCGGCAGCGCTGGAACGTCCCGGCGCCGATGTGACCATGGAATTCGACCTGGACTTCGAGACGGTGGAACAGACCCTGCCCGAGGTGGAGGTCGAGGTGGATTACAAGGTGATCATGCGCAAGGTCACCCAGACCCCCCGCCCGGAAATGCGGGATGTGCAGCCGGACTACGTCCTGATCGAATACCTGAGTACCCGCGGCTGGAAACGGCTGATGCCGGATGAACACGCGGCCCTGCTCTTCAACGGGTCAGCCCGGGGCCATCTGGCGCTTTCCTTCCGCTGTCCCGGGGACCTGCTTCCCGCCGACCAGCTTCCGGAAGGATACCGCCTGCGCCTGCGCCTGCTGCGGGCGGACGGTCTGTACCAGCTGCCATGCCGGCAGCATGTACCGGTCATCACCGGCCTGTGTTTCTCCTACAGCTATGCATCCGCGCCCCTGGAACCCTGCGCGGTGCAAACCCGCAACAACTTCGCGGAGCAGGACCTGCTGCCCCTGTGGCGTCAGGGCCGGGGCACCCCTCTTTTTACCTGCAGCGAACGGCGGGGCGCCTGCCTGTATCTGGGGTTTGACGCCTGTCCCCAGGGCAGCCCGCTGAGCCTCTACTTTGAGGTGGAAAACCATGAGGACCTGCCCCTGAACTACGGGGTGGAATATCTTTCCCCCACGGGTTTCGTGCCGGTGCAGGCCCAGGACGGTACCGGAGGCCTGCTGTACTCCGGCTCCCTGCTGGCCCTGATCCCGGCCGATGCCGCCCGCGCCGTGCTGTACGGCAAGGACCGCTACTGGCTGCGGATGGTGTGCGGGGGGGACCTCACCCGGCGCTCCGGCCTGCCGGTGGTGCGCGGCATCACCCTGAACATGGCCCGGGTGGAAAACCGCAGCACCCGCACCGAGACCTTCTTTGTGGACGATCCCCGGGCGGCGGTGCGGTTCAAACTGGGGGAAAATCACATCCTCATGGCCCGGGTCTATGTGAATGAGGAACAGCCGGAAGACCCCGGCCGGGATCACTGGGTCCTGTGGCAGCGCCGCACCTACGCCGCCCAGCGGGGGCGGTTCTATGAACTGGACACCGCCGCCGGTGCGGTGCTCTTTGACCGGCATACTTTCTCGGTCTACGCCCCGCCCGAAGGCGCTCCCGCCGTGCGGGTGGAATACCAGAGCTACCAGGGCACCCAGGGCAATGTGCCGGCGGGGGCCATCCATACCATGGCGGAGCCCATCCGGTATATCAGCCATGTGAGCAACCCCATGGCAGCGTACGGCGGTACCGACGCGGGGGATGAACAGGTGGCCGCCGGACTGGTCTCCAACCTGCTGCGCACCCGGGGCAGGGCTGTCAGCGAGCGGGATTACTTTGATATCATCGCCCAGCTGGGCTGCGGCGTGCGGCAGATCAAATGCTGCAGCGGCATCGACCGCCAGGGCCGCCCCGCCGCCGACACCATCACGGTGGCCCTGCTCATCGACGAATACGAAAAAGGAAGCCACATCTTTTCCGCCGTCAAGGATGCTGTGCGTCAGGCCCTGACCGACGCGGGCGGCATGGTGCCCCTGGGCAAGACCCTGGTGCTCTGCCAGCCCCGGTTTGTGCGGTTTTCGGTGCGCATCTGGCTGCGCTGCTCCGATATGGAAAAGGTGTACGAGATACAGCGCCGTACCGAACAGACCATCCGCCGGTTCCTGGACCCGCTGGAAGGCGGATTTGACGGCCGGGGCTGGAAGATCGGCTCCCTGCCCACGCCCCAGCAGCTGCTGGCCTGCCTGAAAATGCGGGACAGCGCCCTGCGTGTGGAGCGCATGGCCATGGTGGCCAGGGCCGGCGGCCGGGAATATGCGGTGGACGATGATTTCCTGACCCGCATGAATGATCCCTTTGTCATGGCCATCAACGGTACCCATACGGTGTACGTGGACCTGAGCTGAAGGCGGGCGGACCGCCGCCGGCAAAATCAACGGGCGGACGCCCCGGAGGTGTTTTATGCTGCAAGTGCCGCGCCTGGACGGCGACGATTACGAATCCATCTTTGAGCGTGCCAAGGCCCGCATCCCCACTCTCACCGAAGAATGGACCAACTTCAACGCGGCGGACCCCGGCATCACCACCCTGGAGACCTTTGCCTGGTTGTTTGATACCCTGCATTATTACATGAATGCTTCGGGGGAGGTGCACCGGCTCAAATATTTCAAACTGCTGGGCATCCGCCCTGTCCGCCGGGAAGCGGAATGTGTGCTGGCACTGGAAGGCCCCGGCCCCCTGGATCTGCCCAAAGGCACCCGGGTGTACGCGGGGGATATCTCCTTTGAAACCGTGGAATCCCTGCGGGGACAGGCCAACCGCCTGACGGCCCTTTACCTGGAAGAGCAGGGCCGGCGGGTGGATCTGTTCCCCCGGGCCGGTGTGGACGGCGGATTTGCCCCGCTGTTCAGCCCTGCCAGTCCGGCGGGGACCTGTCTGTATCTGGGGTTTGCACAGCCGCTGTCCGGCAGGGTGCGGCTGTACCTGGAACTGGCCCCCCAGCCCCGTACCCCCTTTGAACAGGATTTCCGGCTGGCGGAACTGGCGTGGGAGGCCTTTGACGGCCGCGCATGGCAGGCCGTGCAGCCGGAAGGGGACGAGACCTGCGGCTTTCTGCGCAGCGGTTTTCTGACCCTGACCCTGCCGGAGCCTGCCGGCACTGCCGAAGGCTGCTGCCTGCGCTGCCGGCTTGTGAAAAATCAGTATGACCTGACCCCGCGTCTGGGGCGGGTCCTGCCCGCCTGTGTGCGGGCTGTGCAGACCAGGACCTGGGCCCGCACGGAGATGTTCGTCAGTGACGGGTCTGACGTTCTGGAACCCGACTTCCAGGTGCGCCGGGATACGCTGATTTCGGTCTATGTCCGGCGGGAAGGGGAGGACGCCTATACCCAGTGGGCGGGGATACATGCCGGGGCGGATGCCCTGGCCCGGGTGGAACTGCCTGCGGTCAGCGGACGGCCGCGCATCCGGTTTGAAACTGCGCCCCGGGCGGGGGACCGCATCCTGGTCACCGCCCTGTCCCCCCAGGCGGCGGAGATGGCGTACCTGGGCCGCACCGACGGCTGTTCCGGCCTGCGGCTGGATATCAACGCGGAGAACATCAGCGCATTGACCCTGGCGCTGGTCCGCCCCGGCCCGGACGGAAGGCCGGTCTGCCGGCTGTGGCATGCCTGTGATGACCTGATGGAAGCCGGCTGGGACGACTGCGTTTTCTGGCTGGATGAGCAGCAGCGGCAGGTGGTTTTCGGGGACAGCCGCCGGGGCCGCCAGCCGGAAGCCGGCTGGGATGTGTGGGCCGTGGAACTCTGTACCTCCCGGTTTGAGGGCGGCAACGTGGTGGCGGGCAGCGTCACCCAGCCCCAGGACCCCATGACCGGCGTGGAGCGGGTGTACAACCCGGCCCCCGCGGCGGGAGGCTGCTGCCGCAAGACCGCCGCCCAGCTCCAGACCGAACTGGATGAAAAGATGACCCGCCCCACCCGCGCCGTCACGGCGGAGGATTACCGGGCCATTGCCATGGCCACACCCGGCCTGATGCTGGACAGCGTGGCGGTCATCCCCATGGCCGCATACAGCCGCACCTATGGCCTGCCCGACGCCATCAACACGGTGGTGGTGGCGGTGAAACCCCGCTGGGAACAGCGCCTGCCGGTACTCAGCGAGGTCTACCGCAGGGCGGTGGAAGCCCAGCTGGAACGCTGCCGCATCCTGACCACCGATGTCCGGGTGGTACCCGCCCAGTACATCGGCGTCAGCGTATACGGCCGGCTCTGGCTGCGCCCCGGGGAGACCGGAGGCCGCGCCCGGGTGGAAGCGGTCATTCGGGCGGCGGTGGAGACCCTGCATACGGGAGAATACGGCCGCGGGGTGGACTGCGGACGGCTGTTCTCGGCCCTGGAACTGGAACCCTGCGTACAGCGGGTGGAACGCCTCTCTCTGGAATATATCGGACGGGGCGGCGGCAAGAACGAACACGGGGACATCACCGCCGGACCGGATTGCCTGACCTATCTGCTGGAGACCGGCATCGAATACATGTAAAAGGGGGCGTGCCGCGTGAAGCAGCCGCTGAAACAAGTCAACTTCTATAAGCGCGCGCTGATGGCGGGCTGTTTCCACGGCTTTACGCCGGATGCGGAACTGTGCCTGCATCTGCAGGACGCCGGGGGCGGCGCCTGGTTCGCCGCCTTTGACACCGCCGATGCGGACAGTACCTACAACCGTCTGGTGGTGGAAGGCGACTTCGGGGGCAGCAAGCTGGAGATCCTGGTGGCGGTCAGCCCCACGGACACCGAGCCCACGGGGGAAAGTCTGGCGGCCTTTCTGGCGTCGGCAGCCTCCCCGGCGGAAAAGCTGGCCCGCCTCACCGCCCTGCGGCATCTGCGGGCGGTGGACCGGCAGGACATCCTGCTGCACAGCCTGCAGGGGCGGTGGGTGTACCTTGGCATCTGCGCTTTGCCCCAGGACAGCGCCGACTGTGTGCTGCGGGGACTGCGGCTGGAATTCCCCCGGTACAGCTTCACCCAGTACTTCCCCGAGATCTATCAGCAGGACGACTTTTTCCGCCGTTATATCGCGGTGTTTCAGTCGCTGTACCTGGACCTGGAAAGCCGGGTGGATGAGGTGCCCCGTCTGTTGGATTATGAGAGCGCCGCTGACGATCAGGTGGAGACCCTGGCCGGGTGGCTGGGCATCGACACCGCCGGCGGGCTGTTCGGGCCGGACCAGCTGCGCAGCCTGATCCGGGACAGCCAGCTCTACCAGGGCGGCAAGGGGACCCGGGCCGCCCTGGAAAAGGTGGTGGAGCTGGTCTGCGGCATCCGCCCGCAGATCGTGGAGTATTTCCAGTGGAGCCGCCTGCCTATGCCTGCCGCCCGCCGCCGGCTGTATGAGACCCTGTACGGCGGGGACGGCAACACCTTCTGCGTCATTCTGAACATGACGGCCCATCCCGGTCCCCTGCCGGTCAGCGAGGCCCAGCTGGACCGGCTGGTGGAAGCATACAGCATGCTGGGAACGAAACACCGTCTGGTGTTTCTGCGCCGGTGCAGCTACACCGACACCCACTGCTACCTGGACGTGAACAGCTGCCTGTCCACGCCCGAAATGGCGGCGGTGGACGGCGTGACCCTGGGCGGATACTTTACCATCGGATGATCGGCGCTGCCGGACCCGTACCGAAAAGGAGGAGAACCCTATGCCGGAATATACCAGACGAAAACAGTCGCAGTCGGAACAGCTGGAGGATCTGCTCAGGTCCCGCATCGCCGATGCCCGGGGCCCCGTGACCGAAAAAAGCCTGCCGGAGGATGTGCGCTCGGACTTTGAATCCCGCAGCGGGTACTCCGCCCGGAATGTGCGGGTGGTGGAATCCGATCTGCCCCAGGCAACCTATGCCAACGCGGTCACCCAGGGCAGCACCATCCATTTCCCCCGGGGCGGCTATCACCCCGCTGATGCGGAAGGCCGCCGGGTGCTCATGCACGAACTGAGCCATACGGTGCAGCAGGCCAGGGGAGAGGTGCGCCCCAACTTCGCGGGCCAGATCAACGAAACGCCGGCCCTGGAACAGGCGGCGGACCGGGGATTCAGTGCTCCGGAGTCCGACGCTGCCCCCGGCGTCGCACCGGCCCCCATGCCCTCCGCACCCGCCGGTGCCCCCATGCAGCGGGACGGCACCACTTTGGAGCGCATTGCCAAGGAGCACGGCATGACAAAGGAAGAAGTGCTGAAGAACGTGAGGTGGTGGACCGGACACAAACTCAAAAAGCAGGATAAAAAAGAAGAAAGAGAGCGCCAGAAGAAACTCTTTGCGGATACGATAGCGGCCATGGAAGCCAAGCTCACCAGGCCCAAGTCGCCGTACGAGATCCATCTGGAAAATCAGATCAAGGCCCTGCCCGATCCGGAGGAAAAAGGTATCGGCATACGGGAGCGGCACAGACGCAAGAAGGCCAAGGAACAACTGGAAAAGCAGCTGGAGGAACACAAGCAGACCAACGATCGGATGATGGAAGACATGCTCCTGCAGCAGCTGGGCGGTGTCGGCGACCACGACGAAAAGGAACTGCGGGCCGCCATCCACAAGGCGCGGCGCCATAACCAGAAAGAAGCGCTGCAACAGTCTTTTGCAAAATCCAAGACGGCCCGCCGTCTGACCGCAGAGGATAACCAGGGCGAATACGATGCACCAACAAGAACATTTGTGGACAATGGCGGGGGCCACACCCAGGTCATCAAGGCCGACCCTGCGGCCGGACAAGCCGCCGGTCAAGACTCTCTCAGCCGTTATGAACAGCTGGGCCAGCGCAGCGAAGGACTGAACAAGGCGGCCAGCTATACGGACAAGGGAGCCACCGTGGCGGATGTGGCGCTGGGCTCCGGAGAAAAGGTGCGGGAAGCCCATCAGGCGGTGGGAATTGACGGCGGCAAGGCCTATGAGCAGTTCTCCGGCAGCACGGCGGCCGCCCATGCCTCCGGTCTGACCAGCATGGCCGGCGTGGTGAGCAGCGGGCTGGATGCAGCGGAATCCGTTGTGCAGGCCCGACAGAGTGCCCTTGCCGGGGACCGGGAAGGACAGGTTCACCACACCCTGGACTCTATGGCCAAGGGAAGCGGTGCTTTGCAGAGTTTTTACTCCGCATTCGGGGAGGACGGCCTGGGCGGGGCGGCCAATATGGTCATCCCGGCGGAAGCTGCCACGGGCGCGGCGGTCGTCCAGAATGTCCTTACTGCGGTGCGGGCCGGTTCGGATCTGCATGCGGCCCACAATCGGAAAAAGAAATTTGACGCCATCAGAAATCAAGAGGGCGTGAGTTATGACTCTGAGGACCCGGAACAGGTCGAAGCTTACGAGGCGGCTAATCTGGGACGATATAACGCCAAAAAGAACGAAGCCACCGCCGCGGTGGAGCTGGCGGGTGCCGTGATGGGAACGGCGGGCAACGTGGCAGCCGTGGTCCCGGGGGCACAGCCGGTGGGGTTGGCCCTGTCCACTGTCAGCAAAGGCACAGCAGTGGCCAAGGCTGCTACCGACAAGGGCATGCAGCACTATGCCCGGAAAAAGGTTGTGGGCGATCTGATGGCGTCAGAAGATGTACAGCGGGCCGAACAGCAGGTGAATACCTCCACTCTGGATGAAAAGGACAAGGTCAAGGCCATGGCCCGGGCCAGCCATGCGAAGGATGAAAAGCAGCTGTATAACCGTATGGTCGCCCACCAGGCCGTCCGCCTGCATCAGAATATGGGGGATGGCCAGCTCTCGGGCTATGATGACCAGGTCCTGCAGGCGGCCGGCTTCGACCCTGAGAAGTACGGAGACGTGCCGCTGGAGCTGCTCAACAAGCGGCTGGGCGGTGTGGTGTCGGCCCAGCAGGGACTCGTCAACCGGGAAGAGCAAAAGGCGGCGAAACAGGAAGCCAAAGAAGCCGAGATCCGGGCTGCAACGATCAAAGCCGCAGAGGTAAGTGCCAGAAACCGGGGGAACGGGGAGACCTACAACCGGTATATGGCCAATACCCTCCAGACCCTGCGGGAAGGCGATGTACAGCTTCCCAGGCAGGAACAGCCCCGGCAGCCGGTGGTCCGGCCTTTGCCCAAGGAGAAAGCCGAGCGCAAGGCGGCAGAGGAAAAACGCCACCAGGAGCAGATGGCCTACATGCAGAAATACGGTATCGCCAAACGGCTGCCGCCGAGTAAGAAAAAGAACACTGCCCCCACCGCGACTCCCATCTTCGCATAACAGGACGGACAAAAGGAGATTTGCGTGACCCATGAATCCGATAGAATATATAGCAGCCCGGGCGCTGGATACCTGGGACCCGCCTGAAAGCAGCGACCCCCTGTACCCGCTGTGGCAGGAATACGCTGACCTGGAGGAGGAAGACCACAAAGCCATGCAAAACAGTCTGCCCCTGCAGCGGTTTGCACTGCTGGCACGGGAGTACTGTGCCGGACCGGGGCAGGAAGCTGCCGCTCTGGGCCTGGGTCTGGCGGTGGCCTGCGCCCTGCACCCGGGCACCGAAGCACGCCTGATCCCGGAAGGGCAACCCCTGTGTTTTGCCCGGGTGTGGCAGGCAGCTTACGGATGCAGTGTGTGGGAAACCCCGGACACAGCCCGGGAAACGCTGGCCCAGCTGCGCCTGTTCCTGCTCTCGGAAGAGCCGGACAGCTTTCTGGCGCCTTTGCAGGCGGACGAACGCCTGCTGGGCTACCTGGGCGGCGGGGATGAGATCGACCCTCTGCTGAAAGAGGTGGCCGCCTATGCGCGGACCGGACCGGGGGAGGACCTTCTGATCCGCACCGAGCTGGCGGATACCCTCACCCGGGACCTGGCGGATGCCCGCCAGACCGGGGACCTGCTGCATCTGAGCGGGGCGGAGGGGATCGGCAAATTCTTTGCCCTGTCCCATGCCGCTGCCCGCAACGGGGTGGAGCTGCTGGCGGTGGATTGCCGCATGCTGGCGGCCAACCCGCTGCCCACCATCTGGAAGATGGTGGACAGCATCCGGCGGGAAGCCCTCTTCTATGGCGCCTGCATCTGCCTGCGCCATGCGGACTGCTTTGTGCAGCGTGCCCAGCCGGAACAGGCGGAACCGGAAGCCTGGGAAAAACGGTTTTACCATCTGTGTGCGGCGCCGCTGCTGGAAAAAGGGGCCGCCGTCTGCATCTGCACCGACGGTCCGGCCAGCTTCCTGCCCTGGGCGGGGCGGCCGGTGCGGCAGCTGGAATTTCCCGACTGTACCCGCGGGGAACAGATCACCCTGTGGCAGGGCTTCTCCGGGCAGGCCGGGGTGAAGCTGGACGCGGTGCAGTGCGGGTCCAAGTACAAACTCACCCCCCGGCAGATCCGCATCGCGGTGGCACAGCTGGCCAGCACCGCCCCCAACCCCACCCAGGCCCAGATCGCCCGGGTCTGCGGCCAGGTGCTGCCGCCCCCGGACCAGGGCGGCATCCGGCGTATCCGCACCAGCTATACCCTGGATGACCTGAAACTGCCCGCGGTACAAAAACAGAAACTGCTGAACATTGCGGACCATGTGCTCTGGCGGCACCGGGTCTACGATGAATGGAACATGGAAAGCCGGTTTGCCTACGGCCGCAATGTGTCGGCCCTGTTCGTGGGGCCTCCCGGCACCGGCAAGACCATGGCGGTCCATGTGCTGTCCCACATGCTGGACCTGCCGCTCTACCGCATCGACCTGTCCCAGGTGGTGGACAAGTACATCGGCGAGACCGAGAAGCGGCTGGAAAAAATCTTTGATACGGCGGAAAAAAGCAACGTCATCCTCTTTTTTGACGAGGCGGATTCCATCTTCGGCAAGCGCAGCGAGGTCAACGACGCCAAGGACAAGTATGCCAACACCGAAGTCAGCTACATTCTGCAGCGGATCGAACAGTACGATGGCATTGTGATCCTGGCCACCAACTACAAGCGCAACATTGACGAAGCCTTCATGCGCCGGATGCGGTATCTGGTGGAATTCCAGCTGCCCACCCGGGAACTGCGGGAAGAGATCTGGCGTGGCTGCTTCCCGCCGGAAGTGCCGGCGGAGGACCTGGATTTTGCCTATCTGGCCCGTCAGTTTGAGCTGGCCGGCGGAAGCATCAAGAATGTGGCCCTCAACGCCGTTTTCCTGGCGGCGGG
>CALXHN010000003.1 GCA_944388105.1 uncultured Gemmiger sp.
AATTCCAGGCCGGTCAGGTCCAGATCCAGAGCACGGTTGCAGACTGAAACCAGCAGTGAACCGGCACTGGCGGTCAGGCGGGTACTTCCGTCAGACTGTTTTTCCGCAGTGGCCTGCGTTTTCAGATCAGTCAGGCAGATGACCGCACCTGCAAAACCCTCATCCGCAAACAAAGTGTTGGAGCCGTTTCCCAACAGATAGGTGCGCACACCGGTTTGCCGACAAAGCTCCAAGGTGCGGGTCAGTTCCACCACGGTGCGGGGCTTGCAGAAGACCGCAGCCGGACCGCCGATTTTGAAGGTGGTATGACGATTCAGCGGTTCATTGTAAATACAGGGCAGCGCCTGAGCGCCCATCGCATCCAGCAGATCGGCAATCGGCTTTTCAATCATGCTTGCCCTCCCCTTCTCAATTGTTATGCTCGATCCGGTCAGATCGAATCTGCCAATGCCGCAGCACCGATCACACCAGCATCGTTGCGCAGCACGCAAGCGGCAATGACCGGGTTACGGCCGGTGGTAATGTTATGGGTTTCCCGCTCCACATATTCGCGGACAGGCGCCAGCAGCACCTCACCTTGATTGGATACGCCGCCGCCAATACAGATAACTTCCGGCTGGAAGGTGTTGACCACGTTGGCAACACCGCAAGCAACATACTCCATCCAGGTTTCCACTACCTGCTTGCCGCAGGCGTCACCGGCCGCCATGGCGTCAAAAGCTGTTTTTGCATTGACGTGATCCAGGTCGCCGGCAATCTTCCACATGAGAGTATCGGGATTCTGCTTCATAGCTTCTTTGGTATCCTCGCTCAATGCGCGGGCCGAAGCATACCGCTCCCAACACCCACGCCGTCCACAGTTGCAAGGACGGCCGTCTTTGACAATAACAGTATGGCCCATCTCGCCGGCAGCAAAATTAAAACCACGGAGAATCTTGCCACCCAGGATGATGCCGCTTCCGATACCGGTGCCCAAAGTCACGATAACAGCATCCCGGTAACCCTTGGCGCCACCGGCCAGATATTCGCCGAAAGCGGCGGCATTGGCATCATTTTCTACATAGACCTTGCAGCCAAGCAATTGTTCCATGTCGGGACCGAGATTCCAGTCGTAATAGCCAAAGTTGGTGTTATATCCCACAAAGCCGGTGGTAAAATTCACGCTGCCCGGCGTACCGATACCTACGTAGGCTACCTGAGAAAAATCGATTTTGCCCTCTTTGGCCACGGCACGGCACAAATCTGCCAGCGCACGTTCCAGGTCGTCAGCCGGACGAGGCAGGCGGGTCGCCCAGGTAAGCTTGGCTACGATATGATAGGTTTCATCCACAAGTCCGGCGGTCATGGTAGTACCGCCAAGATCGATACCGATGGTGTACTGACTCATAGCAAAATGCCTCCTATTTCTTGCGCGCATCTCCGATGATGACGCTTCAATTCCGCAACCAGGTTTTCCACACTGGCATTTACGATCAGCTCTTCCGGAAAATCAATTTCCTCCACCAGCGCAAACAGGGCCGACATATTTTCCCGCAATTGCCGAACACTGTGCGCGTCGGTGTCCAAAGAAATCCGGCATCCATTTTTTAAGCAGGCTTTCAGCAGGGCGCGCATGTTGGGAATGCCGTCTTTTCTTACCTGAAAGGAGTTTCCGTTCAGTTCCACAACCTTATTGTTTCTGGCAAACGCCTTGGTCACCAGATCATAGTCATAACGGTAATGCTGCTGTTCCGAGTGTCCAATGCAGTCTACATAAGGATTTTCCGCTACCCCCAACCACAGACGATTGGCCTCTTTCTCGGTCAGCAATCCAGGGATACACGGGCTGTGGATCGAGGCAACCACCCAATCCTGAGTGGCCAGAATTCGGTCCGGCAGATCAAGTCCGCCTTTGGTATCCATAACATTGACTTCCACCCCGTATAACATGACCACGTTCCCGATCATGCGGGGCATGGTACTCCAGTTTCCAAAATGCCAGATATGGGGTGAATCAGGCATGGAAGGTGCGTGGTCGGTCAAAGCCATGGCACGATAACCCAGCTTTCCCGCCTCATCGGCCATTTCCAGCGCGGTATGAAAGGCATGGGTTGCACTAAGGGTGTGCGTATGAAGATCGGCAATTACTTGCATGCGGAATGGTTCCTCTTTCGTTTGAAAATGAATTAAAATCCTGTGATATCGTTTTGCAGGCCCAGGCTGTTCAACAGATCCTGTGCAGCATTGTAGCCCATTTCCTTCTGGCGGTTGTTGATGGCGGCCGTTTCCAGAATGACCGCCAGGTTCCGTCCAGGCATGACAGGGATCAGCATGCTGGGGACGTTAACCCCAAGAATATCATAACTGTCATGTTCCAGACCAGTGCGGTCGTAATTCTTGGTGCGCTCCCAGGGTTCCAGTTCCACCACCATTTCTACCTCAACACTGTTTTTGACAGCGCCGGCACCGAAAAGGCGGGCCACATTGATGATGCCAATTCCTCGCAGCTCGATGAAGTGACGAATATTCTCCGGCGCCATTCCCATGATTTTCCGGCTGGAAACCTTGCGCAATTCCACGGCATCGTCGGCAATCAGGCGATGCCCGCGTTTGACAAGCTCGATTGCAGTTTCGCTTTTACCTACCCCGGAATCGCCGAGAATCAAAATTCCCTCGCCGTAAACCTCCACCAGAACACCGTGACGGGTAATGCGCGGGGCCAATTCGGTGTTCAGAGTGGTGATCAGAGTAATCATCAGCACCGATGTCATCTCTTCGGAGAGAAGCAGCGGGACACCGTACTGCTTGGCAAACTCAAACATTTCAGGCGGTGGTGTCATGCCTCTGGATACGATTACGGCCGGAGGAACAAAGGAAAACAGTTTTTCCAGATGCGTGCGGCGGATAGCGGGATCCAGCTCTTCCAGGTACGAAAGCTCGGTCAGACCAATGATCTGGATTCGCGTATTGTCAAAATACTGGTAGTATCCAGCCAGCATAATGCCGGGACGATAGACTTCCGCAGAATAGACCTTGATCTCTTTCAGATCTTTGGGGGTGTAGGCGATTGCCAGATTGGATTCTTCTGCCAGCTTGGCCAGAGTTACAGAAAATTGCGCCACGGATGTTTCTCCCCTTTCAAAAAACGATATGCGGCAATGCCGGCGGCCTTGCCATATTTATTAATTATTATACCGTAAGCCCTAATCTTTGTACAGAGAAGACGTATCCAAATCCCTATAAAATTCAGCCATGCAAAAGCGAAGAAAATCCATGACGGACTTTTCCGTCCAGCCAGTACAGCGTGGCAGAGGCCAAAGCCGTAAACACCAGGTAAGCGCCAAAGAGCAATGCGGTATCCCGGCGGGAAAGGGCTCCCAGATCAAAACCTTCTACCAGACGCAGGATGATCACATGGTGTACCAGAAAGACAGCGTAGGAGTATTTTCCCAGCAATGCGCACAGGCGTTTTACGGGGCCAAAAGCTATTGCATCCGCCGCTATGACAAGCACAACAAATACAACGGCACCAAAAAGGGCACACACGATCTTGGTGTCCCACGCTCCGAGTAACGTCTGCAGTGCCAGCAATACGGCTGCCGCTGCAGCGAGAAGAATTTGCCGCCTGTGGGAAAGTCCCACGACCAGCATTCCAAAGAAAAATTCCGGCAAATGGATGGCCACCAACCGGGCATCCCATCCTGCCAGATGAATTGAGCTCCCGACGGCACAGGTCACAGCAAAAGTCAGCCATGGGTGTTTGCGGTACCCATACAGCAAAATCGGAAAAAGCAGATACAAAAAAAGGATGCTGCCCAGGAACCATTCACCAACACAGGCAAAATCCTGTCCCACCCAGCCTGCGGCGACCGCAAAGTTATCAAGGCCCAGCACCGTCAGGATCAAAGTGATTGTTCTGGCACCAGCGTAGTAACCTGGTCTGGCCACGAAACGGATGGAAAAGCAGATGACCCAAGCAAGCCAGAACATGGGATATACGGCCCGGAATCTCTTTTTATAAAAAGAAACGGTTTCAAAGTGTTCCGGCGCGGTATAACAAAGAGAAGCACCGGAGACGATGAAGAAAAGTGTGGAGCCGAAATCTCCCAGATAGATGCCAAAGGGCAGCGTGCTGGTAAACAGTTGATGGGGCAGAGTAAAATAGCCTGTAACCGAGGCATTGAAATGGATGATCAGAATACTGATCAGGGCCACAGCGCGGATCAGATCAAGGTAAAACAGGCGGGGCTTCTTCATTCGTCGGCCTCCTTGGGGTCCAGTATTGCATGCTTGATTCGGCGCACGAAAATTTTCCCGGCGCCGCCCGATGTCTGTACCTGCCAAAGCAAAGCGTGGTACACATCGGCACGGGCAGCCATTTGACTACTCATTTCGGCATCCGCACTGTAAAAACCATTTTTCTGTGCCAGAAGCGGCAAAAGCCAAAAGTCTTTATGGCTGCGCAGCGGCGGCAATCCTTTTGGAAAAGCAGATCCTCTCACCAACAGGATACCTCCGTTTGGAACAGGCAGCGGTTGATTTTCTTCCATAGGCAGCTGCAAATCCAGGTCGGCCATGGATCTTCTCAGGGCTGACAGATCATTTTTCCAAAGGCGGTATCGAGCACGGGCGTATTCGGGATACAGTGGCATGGCCGGTCCCAAAACTCCCAGCATGGGATGCTCTCCAAACAGATTCACGGCTGCGCAGAGCAGAGACCCGGACCAGCACAATTCTTGTTCATACAAGCGTAGTGTCGGTTGCTGAAACAGGCTCGTCGGCAGACAATAAATGGAATCAGCAGAAAGTTTTACTCCGTTTTGCAGCTCTTCGGGCGTCAGGATAACGGGTGGCTCACTTTTAGTCCCTTCTTGCAGCTGATAGTGCCAATGCAGATTTTGTGCCATTGCCGTCAATGGGTGGGCCGGAAGCAGGCTGGCAATCAGTTCATCCACGGGGAATGAAGTTTCCTGCTTCAGATACCGATACAAAGTGGAGGCAGCCTGACCATCGGTCCGCCGCAGTTCGTCGGCATACGGAGTAAAAAAACTGCGGCGCTTGAAGAAAGGACATCTGTGCGTCACAATTAGATCCTTGGGGCAGGCCATAATGGGATTTACAAAAATCCCACGATACGCCGTTTTGTCCAAAAAGGTATCCCACTTATACCCCAGATCAGAAAAATGAGCTGTAAAACGGGTTTCGTGGCGGCGGACAGAATCCTCGTAACTTTTGGGAAGCTGCATGTCCTGCCAGTACGTCAAAAAGTCATCGTACATGCGGCGACGCACCGCAATGAAGTGGGACTGTATATGCTCCGGAACCAGTCCGTGTGCACCGAAACGACGGCTGCGCATGGCATAGTGTCGGCTCAGTCCCCAGAAATCCAGGTCGGACCTGGTATCCATCCTGGAAAACATTTCCTGCAATGGTGTGACCGGTCCGGCCAACGTATAATTCATCAGGATCACTTCGTCAAACGTGTCCAGGGCTGAGCGGCCGATATGCAGCAGCGCAGCACGATAGGCGCCTACATCCAATCCTTCGTTTTCCCGCTCCAGAAAAGAAATTTTATTTTCTGTAAGCCAGCAACGCGCGGACGAAGACAAAGTTCCATTATGTACAAACAATAGAACCCGGGCCTGCTCCCGCATGGCTTGCACCGCAAAACGGCAGGCCGTATCGGCCTGCCCGTGGGGGTCATAATGGAAGTAGATCACAAGTCTGTTGTTTGTGACAGATGTCAGTGTATCACTCTTCATACGGTGCACCATGCGGCCCGAACACTGCACGTTTGGCGTGCATCATACTCCAATACACGCCTTCCGGCAGCCGGTCACGCAGCCAGTTCCGGGTACGACGCCGCCGGCTGTTGGAGTAAGGTCCGTAGGTATGAAACAGACCAAAATATTTCTTGCTGGAAAAAGCAACGGCAGCCTGAGCCGCATTGCCGAAGGTGGTGCAGTTGAATACACGCGCCAAGGGACGGATCAGGCCGGATGCATATGCCTGCATGGCATCGCAGCGGCTGACGGCAAACTCGGTGCTCATTACCTGGGCGGGATAATACCCGGCCCCCTGCGCCACAAAGGGGTAGATACGTTCAATGGCGTGACTGATGGTCCCGTCCTGAGGCAGTGGTTCCGGCGGGAAATCTTCATGCTTCCACCCATGGTCAAACAGAGGCGCCAGCGCGGTCGGACGGAACCAGAAAACACTGCCGAACGGTGCAAGGGGCGCTTTTTCGCCCGACATAGGAACATGCAGGCCTAGGGTTTTGGCCAATTGTTTGGTATTGTCAAAATTCGGCCCCCACCCGTTAGAACACATGTTCATAAAATACAGTCCATGTGTGGGGAACGGCGGGCACAAAATCCCCAGCCGGGGATCTTTCTCGAACTCACAGAGGATATTCAGCACATGGTCCGCGTTTTTGCAGATGTTCTCATTGCAAACATATCCGAAACTGGCACCCACACTGCCGGGTTTTGTCTGAATGGCTTTCTTGTCGTGCATGAAGCAGGCATAGTCATATCCTTTCAGATAAGGCGCCAGATCACACAGGAAAGCGCCCACATCCCGACCACGGTTCTCCACCGTCAGGACTGTGACACTGTGAAGGGGCAATTTGGAAAATGCTTCTTCGATCTGCTGCTTCTTTTCCTCGGTATTCGTAGAAATGAAAACATCCGTTTCTGGAGGCATATTGCGGGCGAAGTCCATGCTTTGCGGCAGCATATCCATAAAATACAGATGCATGGCCAGTGCAATGCGCCGTGTCTTGCGAATATCCTGTGCACAGTTCGGATCTTGCAGAGTGGGCATAATCAGGCGAGTCAGCCCCAGGTCACGGGTAAAGTCGTACGGATGCATGGTCCGTATCATGTTGGACCACAGGAGTTCCAGCGGATAGGAAGTGTGATCCCGCAGATAGGCATACAATTCCCGCGCAGGTTCTCCGGCCGTATCGTTGAGATACGCTTCGTATTCATGCATAAAGCTGCGGCGCTTGAACAAGGGGCATTTTTTATCCCGCAGCAACCGGGTCGGGCAGACAAGAAGCGGGTAATCGGTAAAATCCTTCAGATCATCTGTCTTTACATAGACATCCCACTTGTACCCTTTGTCCGCAAACATCTTGGTGAACACAGCTTCATACCGCTGGACAGAGTCGGTATAGCCGTTGATCATGGGCATTTCATCCCAATACTTCTGCAGATCCGGCGACTGGACAAACCGTTTCCGGTAAACCATAAAATGAGACTGAATGTGTACAGGCAGGAAATCATAAATGTGTTTTCCCTTGAAAGGATTGCCCTCTGCCCCATGATGAATGCTCAAGCCCCAAAAATCCAGATCCTGATTTTCGGCCATCGCGTCAAACATTTCCTTCAATGGCCGGACGGGCCCCATCAGAGTGGAGTTGGTCATGACGATTTCGTCAAATTCACTCAGCTTTGCCCAGCCGTATTGATCCAGCGCGGTTTTATATGCCCATACATCCAGACCTTTGTTTTCCCGGACAATAATATTGTCGGTAAAGCGGCTGAATGCCTTGCGCCCCTGCTCGCTGAGTTTGCCATTGCAGACCACAACCAGTTCACTGAGGTTTTTGGCAAGGTCGTTCAGATAGTAAACAAGAAAATCGTCTACATAGCCTTGCTTTTCGAAGAAGAAGAAGATTCCCAGTCGTTTCATGGAGCATCCTTTCCGTTTGCATTATCCGTTCAGGCCGGCATCCTGCATGATCTGTTCAATTTCAGTTGGGTCGCCCCAGACACCGGGGCTGTCATACGGGCGATCGGGAAATGCACCGTAATCCAATTTGATTTTATAGTTTTTGTCTTTCAGAAACTGTTCCACACGCTGTGCCAACGAAATTGGCTTACCGGTGCAGACATTGATGATTCCGTCAATTTTCTCCTGGACGCTGGCGGCCACAATCATGCGGGCCAACTCATCCACGTCGATGAAATCATAAAGATTTTTCCCGCTGGTGAACGGGAAGGTCTTTTTCCCATCCAACTCCGCCTGTGTGATTTTGGCGAAAATGGAACTGCCGTGGGCCTCATCGCCGGTGATGTAGTACGCGCGCAGCCAATGCAGACGACAGTTGGTCTCTGCCAAGGACAGCATCAGACTTTGACGAAGGGCGTTTTTGGCAATGCCGTATTGGCTCTGCGGATTGCAGGGCGTATCGGCCTTGATCGGACCTTCCCAGTACCCCACTTCATGCATGGTGCCCATGACGGACAAGGAAGGCAGACCGCCCGCAGCCATATTGTTCAGAAATACTACATGGTTGGAAAGGTCTTTCATATGGCTGGAAGCATTGTGGCGGAAACCATCACGCCATGCCATATGAATGCACACATCAGGGCTGCCCAGTGCACGGTAGATTCCCTTGTCGCCACTGAAAATAGGCACATCGCAGAATTCAGCGCGTTCATCCACGCCCTTGAAGGCAAAATCAGCTGCGATAACCTGATACCCCATATCCAGAGCGGTTTTCACAACATGACGTCCAATATATCCGGCAGCACCGGTGACGAGAATTTTTTTCATTTTAAAAGTTTCTCCTCCTTGTTCGGAAGATAGGGGTATAAACCCTCTGCGTGGGTAGCAAACAGAAAAAGTGCTACCGCTTGCTTTTTATTGTGCCCTGCCACACGTAAAAAGTCAAGTGTGTCGTTTCCGCCGGTATCGCGCAACGCCTTTCTCAACGCCCGCCACGATCGGCGGCAAACCGCACCCGATGCCTGACTATCCCGCAGCTGATGCATCAGGAATGTAACAAATTCCGCCCTGCGGGCAGCCCAAACTCGGTTGTATCCTTCCGGCTCGCAGCGTTTCCTGGCTGCACGGTTTTCCGCTTCCACCCAAGCCGGCAGAGTCTGACTACGGCCGACCACAGCGCGAATGGTGGCGGCAGAGGTACTGTCAGAGCGTTCGTAGTGGCGATAAAAGGGAGTTGGCTCAAACACAGCACTGGCATTTCGGGCATACACTTCTGCATTAAAGAGAAAATCTTCCAGACCGAAACGGCAGCGCTCATCAAATCGAATTTCTTTCACCGTCTCCAGACGATAAAAAGCGTTCCAAACGAATTGCGGCCCGCTGTTTGCCAAAAAGTCCAGATAAGAGTCAGCATTCTGTCCCGGAGCCAGACGGCAGAATGTCCCGACTGCATGTGGCAGCGTAACCATATAGCCAGCCTGAGTCTGTCGCTGCAGCTCATAACCACCGCGCACAACATCAGCGTTGGTCTGTGAGATCAATTCTTTTGCTTTCTGCAGTGTGTCCGGCAGATAGCGGTCATCATCGTCACAAAAGCCGATATACTTTCCGCGCGCCTGTGTCAAGCCACTGTTTCGTGCCGCACAGATGCCGCTGTTCTTTTGTGAAAAGACACGTACGCGGGAATCCTGTTCTGCCAAACGCTGGCACAGATCACTGCTGCCGTCGCGAGAACCATCATCCACAAGAAGCAATTCCAAATCCTGTACCGATTGACTGAGAATACTGTTGGCGGCCGCAGATAAGGTTTCTGCTGCATTATATACGGGGATGATGATACTGAACAGCGGTTGCTGCATCCTTGTCACCTTCCATGTTTGCTTTTTAACATTTCATAGAGCCGCGCATACGGAAGCGGCAGCCGTATGGCCTCTTTCAAAAAGGCATTTTTCCATCTTGCCTGACGTAAATCCTGCACAAAGGTTTTTGGTCGTTTCAAATACAGGCGCATATTTTTAGGTGCCGCCAACGTCCAGGTATCGCCGTCTTCCACCCTGATTGTGCCCAGCTCACAAATATCATTGTGTGTCGGATTCCGAACAAGGTCCAGATACGCCTGTGTCAGCATATCGACGGGCATTTCTGACTTCCACCAGAAGCTGGCACGCCAGACGCGGGCAAATTCCAGTGCAGAACGCTGAACACGAAGGATACGTTCATCAAACTGTGTCTGTTCCAAGCGGGGAATGATCTTTCCCTGGCGCTCTTTATAGCCGGCAGTGGCGCCGCAAGGTTCTGAAATGAGGCGCTCCAGCATTGGCTGCCCGACCCAATACCAAAGGGGAGCCGGATTGCCGTGAAACAAAAAGGCCTGCGCCCGCTCTTCCGGCAGAACCTGATGCAAGCGGGAATCGCACGCCAAACAAACCCCTTGCATTTCAACATTGCAAAGATTTTCCAGAATATGCTGGGTGGTGCCGCCGCTTCCGATGTCCACCAAAACAGGGGGCTCTTCCTGCAGTTTATTCTGGCGCAGGTAAGCCCGGATCAGTTCCGCCTGCTCCCGAACCGTGGCCCCGGCTGTAGTTTTGCTTAAAGCCGCAAGGCTTAACAGCTGCTCTTTGACCGCGGCAGACAGGGGCCTGGTGCGCAGATCCACACTCTGCCGTACGTTGGCGCCATGCAGATCAGCAGAGGTATCAAATCCGCAATAATCCAGGACCTGACCGATTGTCATTACCTGCCGTGGCAGTGCATCTGCCAGAAGTTGCAATCCCTCGTCATTCATGGGACGCTGCAGCAGTGCAGGGCACAGACTGCGCCGGGAAACCTTGAGATAATCGGTTGGCTCTCCGTACAAAGTATGATAAATCTGCCGCACGAGATACATATCCCGCGCTAAAAACACCAGGCGTTTTTTTCCGGATTCACCAAATTCTTTGTGCAGCCATATGGCAAACGCCGTAAGCAACGGGCCAATTACGGAGAAGCCCAATATATCCAGTTCGGTTTCTTCGGGAAGACGATTCCGTACAAATGCCTGAAACGCGCCCTGACGCACATCCGTCGCCCGTGGATAATGGGAAGACAAATGAGGCGGTGAAACCAGAACCCCACGAATTCCCGCCAGTGCAGCCCCTGCAATATCCACCCGGGGATCATTGCCTACAAACAGGACCTGCGAAGCGGTCAAATTGTTTTCCTCGAGAAACAGGCGGAATAATTTTCCGGAACGTTTCTGTACCCCATATTCCGAAGAAACGTAAATACCGTTGAGAAAATCGAAGCCGCATTGTTCCAGCAAGGCCGAAACCTGTTGGGAGGAAAGGTACATATCAGAAATGGCATACAGCACTTTCCCCTGCTCGTGAAGAGCTTTTGCGGTACGCAAAAGAAGACGGTTTGGAACTGCCACACGGAGTTCAGCCTCGAATTCGGCAATCGGATCAATTCCCTGCAGCGGCGGCTGGTCATAAATCTCTGCCAGGGTCACCTCTTGCCCCGCCGTGCGGGCCATTGCCTCCGCTTCCCTGCGTTTGCGGGCAAATCCCTGCGGCGCCAGACCGATTTGTTCCATCAGTACAAATAAATCGGACGGAGAACCTGTATCGCGGAACAAAAGTGTGTCAAACACGTCAAATGCCACAACATCATAAGATTCAGCGGCCTTGATCAATTTTTGTTCCAGCTGTTGCATTGTTCTCCGTCCTGCAGTTTATTCTTCAATTTTATGTATGGGAGGATTAAATCTGACTCCCGCGGCAAATCCCTTCCAAATAATCGCCAGCCGTTCTTTTCGCCTGCCGCTCTTGCTGATCAGCACCTGGGCACTGTGCCAGCTGAATTTGGCAAGAATCCATAACCAGCCAATCAAGCCTTCGCGACGGTAAAGATAAACATCATTTCGATAAAAATAGCGATACCGGTCCCATCTGGCAGGAACATCGGCTGCTATATTGACCACGGTAGAATTTTGCATGGCATGCACTACCCGACTATCCGAAACGGTAAAACATGGCAAGAGGCGGGAAATGCGTCTGGTATATTCCCAATCATCTGACCATATAAAGAATTCCGCAATGGGCAGTCCGACGCGTTGCACCGTCCGGCTGCGGACGAACAGTGACACAAAACTGGCCATCACACTGGGAACGCGGGGCTGTTCATATCCATCGATATCCAGATACGGTGTCTTACGCTGGCGGTTCATGGGCTGGTCGGCTCCTTCTGGGGTCAATGCCCGGGAAGACAACCACCCGTATTCCCCTTTCAGACTGGCATCTGCCCGCAAAAGCGCCTCCAAAGCTCCCGGTTCCGGCAAGGTATCATCATCCATGATCCAAAGATATTCATATCCTGCCCGTACGGCGGTCTGAATTCCATAAGAGAAGCCTCCGGCGCCCCCCAGATTACGGCCGGTATTGTGATAGAAAATTTGCGGTAAGGCCAGCTGGCGGACAGCCGCCTCGGTACCGTCCGTGCTGGCATTGTCAAACACCAGAACATCCAGCTCGGGCTGATTCTGGGCATGCAAGGCCTGGAGGCAACGGCATAAAAGTTCCTTACGGTTGTAGGTAACAACAACCGCGGCGATTTTTCCGGTTTGCATCATCAATCCTTTTTGGGAAAGAGCTTGCGCATCAGGAACGCCGTTCCTTTGCGTAGCCACCGCTGACTTTCCATATGAAGAACTTCCAATTCTTCATAAGAGATATTATTTGTGATCAGCCACGCATCCAAAAGGCGCTCACTGACAAAACCAAACACCCGCTTGTCGTTGGCGGTGTAATTGGAGATATCCAGCTCTTTTTCCAGCTCAAACAGAATATCAAACAACCAGGAGCAATAATGGCCAAGCAGCTCCCGCTTCATGATAAACATATTAAAGTGATGCCCGTGCGTTTTGGACATGTAAAGATCATATGCGGGCAAATACTCAGGACACTTGCGTTCAATGATGGCGCGCGTTACCTCCAGGTCCTGTTTGTGATGCGCATGAATGTACTGGGTGTAGTTTGTTTCAATGTAGTAATGCCGTTCACGGGGCAGAATGACATTGGTCGTTGCCAGAATAGTGTTCAGTTCTTCGTGTCCGATGACACGGCGCTTCTTGGAAGCAAAACGATTTTGGCGACTGGAAAAATAGCGCCGATAGTGCACAATTCCGATATAATCGGCATCCAAATTTTTCCAGGCCCAGTACAAACCGGTCAGCTCACAGAAATTCCAGTTTTTTTCGGAAATATTTTCTCCTGTATCATCACCGGTATATCCAATATCAGGATGGATGGCATGCCCCATCTGTACCGGCAGATACATAGGATCATCCGGTATCCAGTACGGCTTATGCGTCGCAATAATAATCTTCGTTTCCAAAGTGTTCCCCGCTTACGGTATACGTCCGCGGGTACACCGCGGCGTTATTTGTTCCGCCTATATGCCCTGCAGGCACATAACGGCCATTTTTAATAAGTATACCGCGTTTTTGCCAGAAAGCAAGTTACAGATATGTAAACAGTTGGCTATCCTGTGCAAGTATCAGGAATCCGAAGCCTCTTCAGCCTCCAGCTGTTCTTGTTCTTCCGCGAGTTTTTCCCATCTGTCAAAGAGTTCCTGCTGATGAAAACGGGCATCATCCAGTTCATCGCATTTATCCCGCAGCAAAAGATGATCTTTCAATACCTCGGGATCATTGATTTCATTCTCCAGTTCAACAATATGTGCGCCCAATTCTTCGATTTTGTTTTCCAAATCCCGGATGCTGTTTCGCAATTCGGCGCGGCGACGGCGCTGCTCTTTTCCATAGCCGGGTCGCGCGGAACGTTCTTCTTTGTTGGGCTGTTTTGGAGTTTCTGCTCCGGAAGACGCCGCATGCAAAGCGGCAAAATCCCGGTACATGACAGCGTTTCCATCTTCCAGATGCAGAATGGGGCAGCCAAGAGTCTGCATCAGATAACGGTCATGCGTTACCAACACCAAAGTACCAGTGTATGCGGCCAGAGCGTTTGTCAGACTTTCCCGCATATAGATGTCCAGGTGGTTGGTTGGCTCGTCCAAAAACATAAGATTCGGACGTTCCAGCACCAGTTCCGAAAAGCGAAGGCGGGCAAGCTCGCCGCCGGACAAAGTTGCGCAATCTTTGAACACTTCTTCCCCGCGATATCCGAAGCGGGCCAAATGGCTTCGGACTTCCAGCTCCGTAAAACGGGGATACTGATTCCAGATGGCATCAATTACCCGCCCTGCGCGTCGGGCCTGCTGCTGGGTAAAGATACCGATCTTTGCACCAGACCCCAGACGCACCATGCCGCCGGACGGACGGCGTTTACCATCCAGGACCTGCAGCAAGGTGGACTTGCCGGCGCCGTTCGGTCCGGCAATCACCAACTTGTCGCCCCGATGAACGGTATAATCAAAGGGATGCAGAAGTGTCCGTTCTCCGATGCGGATGGTCAGTCCTTTCATAATAACAAGTTCATCATAGGGCTCAATGTCATATTCAAACCGGAAGTTAAGATCCCGCCCCTGGCGCTGCGGCGCATCCACAATTTCCAGCTTTTCCAGCTGTTTACGGCGGCTTTGTGCCATTTTTGTTGTGGAGGCACGCACCAGATTGCGATCGATGTATTCCTGCAGCTTGGCTGCTTTTTCGACGGCTGCATCGTGCATCTTCTGCTGCCGTTCATCGGCCGCTTCCCTCTGCGGTAAATAAGCGGAGTAATTTCCTTTGTAGGTCAGAATAGTCTTGCCGGCCAACTCCCAGATCCTTGTACAGACCGCATCGAGAAAATAGCGGTCATGGCTCACGACCAGAACGGCACCACGATAGGTTTTGAGATAGTTTTCCAGCCACTCCATCGTCTCGAGATCCAGATGGTTGGTGGGCTCATCCAGAATCAAGATATCCGGTCTTTCCAGCAGGAGACGGGCCAGACGCAGGCGCGTCTGTTCTCCGCCGGACAGGACCCCTGCCTTTTTTGCCCAGGTGTCTGCGGGGAATCCCATTCCGTTGAGTACCTTCTTGATCTGGGTATCCATATTATAGGCGTCCAGAGCATCAATCACAGCAGTACAATGCGCAATGCGCTCTTCCACTTCCGGATCGTGGGGCAGGGCCAGCTGCTTCTGCAGCCCTTCCATTTCTTCCATCGCTTGCAGAGCGGGCGCGAAAGCAAGCTTCATGGTTTCGTAAATATCCTTTTCCGGGTCCAGGTGTCCGGACTGTTCCAGGTATCCGCAGGTAACACCGGACGCAAACACTGCATCCCCTGTATCCGGCTGACTTTCCTGGCAAAGGATACGAAGAAGCGTTGTTTTTCCAGTCCCGTTTGCACCAATGATCCCGATTCGATCGCCGCGTTCCACCCCTGCCGTTATGCCGGCCAGAACCTCGTGCTCTCCAAAACTTTTCCCAAGGTTCTGAAGTTCAATCAACATGATGATTTCAACCTTTCGTCCTTCATTCCTCTATCTCATACAGGGATACCGTACACCGAAAGATGCCGCTGCCCGACAGAGCAGCGGCATGTTCTTTCTCTTACTGGTCATTCATGTGACGGCGGTTACGCACACCCACATTTTCCAGTTCTTCCGGCTCCATTACGATCTGATACAATGCCTCATACGAGCCAATCGTATATTTGGGCTCGATCCCCGTTTGATTTTCCGCACCGGTGAAATTTACCCAACAGGTGTCCAAGCCGGCATTTTTTCCGCCCCGGATGTCGGCCAGCAAATCATCCCCCACAACAAGGACCCTGGACCTGTTGGTGATACCCAGATCACGCAAAGCCGCTTCGTAGATTTTGGGGTTCGGCTTTGTGGCACCCACTTTTTCAGAGATATAGATGCCATCCATAAACTGCTCGAGTCCAGAAGCATCAATACGGGATTTCTGAACTTTGTATGCACCGTTGGAGACAATGGCCAGAGTAGCCACCTCAGCCAATTCATTCAGAGCCGACAACGCGCCGGGAATCAGATCAGCATGATTGGCCAGCTGATCCTCATAAAAGTCATTCATTTCCCGACCTTTGCCATTATCAGGCAAATCCATGGCTTTCAGGTACTGGCCAAACCGAATGGCAAACAGCTTGTTTTTTGTCAGCTCCCCTTTTGCCAGCCGGTCCCACAGCTGACGATTAACCTGGTGGTAAACATCCAGCGCAGCTTCATCATGGGGCAGCTCATAGTGCGTCAAGGTATCGGTCAAAGCCTGCCGCTCGGCAGCATCAAAATCCAGCAGTGTATTATCTGCATCCAATAACAAACAAGTATAATAGGCCATATAGTTGCTCCTGTTATTTGCCCGTTTCCGGCATATCGGAAATACAATCCGTCTCTTGTACCGCTTCTGCCAGCGGCCAATCCAGATCGTAGTTTTCGACTGAACCGTCCGTCACATCTTCGAACCCAAGCTGCGGCACAAACAACTCTTCACATGCATTCATAAGACAGCACCTCCGCTTTCATTGTATGCAGAAAGCGGCAGAGCGGTCAAAGTGCCGGCCGTCCGACTTATTGGCTTTCCGAGCCGGAAGCGGCGGGAGAGGGTGTCGGCGCTTCAGTAACGGTTAATTTGAACTCCGCGGTTTTTCCGTTATTGGTTGCGCGGATCGTATATTCACCCACGCCATTGGCCGTGAACTGTGCTGTATTACCGGTGGCGGACCAGTCCGGCTTCTGGGGACAAGACCATGTGATATCACCGGATTGGTTTTCTACGGTAGCGGTGAAGGTGGTTGAACTTCCTGCCGGCATGCTGGACACACCCGTAATGGACACTTTGGTCGGTGCATCGGCGACGGTGACCGTCACCTCGTTGGAGGCATATACGCCATCGATCTCCACCCCGGCCTTCACTGTATAGGTACCGGTGGCAGTGGGTTTGAATTCAAAACTGTAACCGTTGCGCATCAGGTCGCCGTTCACTGCCCACTGGACATTGTCGGCACTGGCTGCCGCATCATTGACTACCAGCGAGGCATGGAAGGTGACGCTGTCCCCCAGATTCATATTGCGGTTGCCTTCATCGATGGTCAACGTAACCGTGGTTTTCTGATTGAACATGGCCGTGACAGAAATATCCTGTGTGACCTTTTTGACCCACTTGGTGTTTTTGATTCCGTCACTCCATCCGAAGAAGGTATATCCGTCAGACGGTACAGCTTCAACAGAAACGGTCTCGCCATCCGGTACCTCAAATTCCAGTTTGGTCACACCTGTCTGCCCGTTTCCGTTCAGCGTGCCCTTGCCTTCTTCGATTTCAAACGTTACTTTGTGCACAGAAGGAGTTGCGGTGGGCGTTGCCGTCGGTGCGCTGCTGGAAGACTGGGATGCAGATTCCGCACGGGTTGGAATATCATTGGTATCGGGACGGCGGTCATCCGAATCATAGGCATGGGAGGTAATATAATTCACCAATTCCTTTGCCCCGTTGGTGGTAAAGGATTTGCCGCTGATAAAGTTGCTGTCAGCAAATCCGTTTTCCGCTTTCAGTGCTTCGGAGCTGTTGAGGAATTTATAGCCGGCGTCGTTGCACATGGAAGCAAGCGCCTGGTTGTACTGGTCGATCAGAAGCTGATTGGCCGCTGCGTTCTCCGAGTCTTCGGTCACAGGCGGAATCGCATTGACAATAATGTCACAATATGAGTAGGCAGTGGAAAAGCCTTCCAGCATATGCTTATAATCCTGCACAAAAGCCTCCGCTGTCAGTCCGGAGGACAAATCATTAGAACCGAGGGTGACCACAATCCGGCGAGGCTTCATCTTTGCAAGTGCCTGGGGGATGGTATAGGAGTTGGAATCGCCCTCAAAATAGACGCAATATTCCTGCAGAGCCTTACTGACAGAAAGTCCTTCCTTGCCCAGATACTGATTTAGTGTGATCTGTCCGGAACTCTTGAGAGATGCCGTATAGTCATCCCCCACATAAATCACAGTGGAGGCATAGGAAGAATCGGAAGAAGTTCCCTCCTTCAGGACAGCATCCAAAGAAGTATCCACGGGATACAGGCTGCTGTCATAATCAGTTTTGCTACCCTTGCCGGCTCCAAGCATGCCGGGAACGATCCAGGCACAAACAAAAGTGATGATAACAGCCAGTACACACAGCACCAGCACAAGGCAGGCTCGGCGCTGGATGGGGCTGAAAGAAGCCCCGCGGAAACCGTTGCGGCTCATATGGAAAGATACCTCCGTTCCTAGTGTTGCGGTGAAATCTTTTAATTGTTCAGGATATACTGTGTCAGCTGCTCACTGTCAGTCGCCAAAAAGACCGGCTCCCATGCAGTCAGCTCTTCCAGGCTGCCATACCCGTACAGAACCCCCGCAGCGGGAATCCCGCAGTCAGCGGCGCCCTGCATATCATCCTGACGATCACCCACCATCAGAATTCTTTTTCCTGTGAGGCGAGGGTCCGCCAGAACCGTGCGAATCACGGCGGTCTTGGTATCAACGCTTTTGTCCAGACTGGCGCCGCCTATGCGGTCAAAATAGCCGGCAAGCCCCTGTTCTTCCAGGATAGGCGTCACAACGGCCGTTGGTTTGGAAGTGGCTGTCGCCAGGAACAGCCCCGCTTCCCGAAGTGTGCGAAGCATATCCACCACTCCGGGAAAAGGTGCACACATATGCATGCCGTGCTGCGCATATCGGGACCGATAGAACTGAACGGCACGCTCCACATCCGCATCATCCGAAAAATGCTCCGCAAAACTTTGCCGTAAAGGCGGTCCCAAATAGCGTCCCAGATCCATAGAGGACGGGTCAAGCCCCATCATGCGAAACGCATAGGCAAACGTATCCAATATTCCAGGACGGGAGTGCAGCAACGTGCCGTCCACATCAAACAGAACAGCATCATAAAACAGCATCTGCGTTCCTCCCTTGGTTTGGGTTCCGGTAAGCGTACCACCGCACTATAACAGTGAAACATATTATAGCACAAAATGACAGATTTGAAAATCACTTCCTGTCAATTTGATATCCTTTTGTGAAAAATCCCTTTCACCACAAAAAAGAACGCCGGCAATGCTGCCGACGTTCCCGGGAATTGCTCAGGAAAGAAGCATTCTGTCATTGGCACCATCGCCGCTGAGCTGCTCAAAGCGTGCCAGAAGATCGGATACCTGGAGCGACTGTTTCTCCGCTCCGCGCACATCATAAATGATGCGTCCTTCATGCATCATAATCAGGCGGTTGCCGTACTTTATGGCATCCCGCATATTGTGAGTGATCATCAAGGTGGTCAGCTGATTCTGCTGGACGATTTTCTCGGACAGTTCCAGCACTTTGGCGGCGGTTTTGGGGTCCAGCGCGGCCGTATGCTCATCCAGCAACAGCAGACGCGGATTCTTCAGCGTTGCCATCAGCAAGGTGATGGCCTGCCGCTGGCCGCCAGACAAAAGGCCAACCTTGCTGGTCATACGATCTTCCAGACCAAGGCCCAATATCTTCAGTCGTTCACGGTACATTTCCCGTTCCTGACGGGTGATGCCCACTTTCAACGTGCGGGCGTTGCCGCGGCGGGCAGCCAGGGCCAGATTTTCTTCAATCTCCATCGTTCCGGCCGTTCCCATCATGGGATCCTGGAACACACGGCCGATATAGCGGGCACGTTTGTGTTCCGGCAAGCGGGTGATGTCTTTGCCATCAATGAGAATCTTGCCCATATCAATCGGCCATACGCCAGCAATGGCGTTGAGCATGGTGGATTTGCCGGCACCGTTGCCGCCGATGACCGTCACAAAATCGCCGTCTTCCAGTTTCAGTTCCAGACCGTTCAAGGCCACCTTTTCGTTGACTGTGCCAACATTGAAGGTTTTATGGACGTTTTTCAGTTCAAGCATTGTCGGCGCCTCCCTTGCGGACATTCACCTTGGTGAAGTATTTGGCCTTCCAATACGGAATGGCCAGGAAAACAGCCACCACGATGGCGCTGAGCATCTTCAGCAGGTCGGTGTCGATGCGGAACCAGATACAGATCTGCATGACCAGATAATATACAATGCTGCCGATGGCCACACTGAGCAGTTTCAGTGCAAAGTTACGGAATACTTTGCCGAACAGTGTTTCCCCGATGACCACAGCTGCCAGACCGATGACAATAGCGCCGCGTCCCATGGACACATCTGCGAATCCCTGGTACTGGCACAGCAGTGCGCCGGAGAATGCCACCAGACCGTTGGAAAGCATGAGCCCCAGTACGATATTGAAGTTGGTATTGATCCCCTGCGCGCGGGCCATATTGCCATTGCAGCCTGTAGCGCGAATGGAACAGCCCAGTTCAGTTCCGAAGAACCAGTACAGAACAGCAATCAGCAGCACAACGATCAGGGCGACAACTACGATGGTATTCTGCCAGAAAGGTACCCCCTTGACAAAGCGCAGAGAAATCAGCAGATCATATTTATCCACGTTGATGGCCTGGTTGGCTTTGCCCATGACTTTCAGATTGACTGTATACAGGGAAAGCTGGGTCAGAATACCGGCAAGAATGGCAGGAATTCCCATCAGGGTATGGAACAGGCCCGTCACCAATCCGGCCAGAATTCCGGCAATAAAGGCCAGCAACATGGCAGTCCAGACGTTCATTCCGGCCAGCATGCACATGATGCAGACAGCGCCGCCCAGACCCAGAGTACCGTCGACAGTCAGGTCGGCTACGTCCAGGATCCGGAAAGTAATGTAAACGCCGATGGCCATGATCGCCCAGATCAATCCCTGCGAGAAGGCACCGGGCATGGCATTGAACAAAGTTGTGATATCCACGGGAACAATCCTCTCTTTGAAAGCAGTTTTATTCACAGCAAAAAGCCACGAAAAACGGTTTTCCCATTTCCGTGGCTTTCTGCCGCTGTTCAGTGCAGAACGCTTGGTTTATTATTCTTCGATGGCGACATAATCGTCAGGAATCGTAATTCCCAGCGCTTCGGCATTTGCCGGATTATACTTCTTGGTGAACTGCGGAGCGTATTCGATGGGCATCTCCTCGACCTTGCTCTCGCCGGTCAGGATCTTAACTGCCATCTTACCGGTGGCTACGCCCAGATCATAATAGCTGATAGACAAGGTAGCAACGCCGCAGCCGGAGCAGATTCCCTCTTCACCCGCAACCACGGGGACCTTGCCGTAGCAGATGTTGTTGATCAGTTCGGTGTTGTTGGCGGCTGTATTGTCGGTGGGAACGTAGATTACATCGCTGGCATCGGCTGCACTCTGGCAAACCGTAGACAGATCGTTGGAGTCGCTGAAAGCGTAATATTCACAGATATACCCCATCGCTTCCAGATCGGCCTTGACAGTGTCTACCTGATACTGGCTGTTGGCTTCTGCGCTGCAATACAGAAGGCCTACGGTCTTGGCATCCGGGAAGAGTTCCTGAATCATAGCTGCCTGCTCATCCAGAGGCGCCAGATCGCTGGTACCGGAAATGTTGGTGCCAACCAGACCGTCAAAGTCGTCAATGCCCAGTGCCACACCATATTCCGTAACAGAAGTTCCCAGCACCGGAATCGTATCTGTGCCAGCCTGTGCCGCCTGCAGCGCGGGCGTAGCGTTTGCCAGAATCAAATCCACATCAGATGCTACAAAACCGGTAATGATGGTGGCACAGGTGTTGGTGTCATTCTGTGCATTCTGCTCGTCAAAGGTGACGGCGTCTTCGCCAAGCGCTTCCACGATAGCATCCTTAAAGCCCTGGGTTGCGGCATCCAGCGCATCATGCTGCACCAGCTGGCAGATACCAATAGTATACTTGGCACCTTCTGCAGCGGTCTCAGCACTTTGTGTTGCAGATGTTTCAGACGTTGTAGATGCGTCAGCCTGACTGCTGCCGCCGGAAGTGCAGCCAGCCATGGAAAGAACCATGCAGCCGGCCGTAATGAGGGAAATCATACGCTTTTTCATCTTGCTTCCTCCTGCTTTCCTCACGTCGCAAAGAGTGAACTCGCACATCTCTTTTGCGATTTAATGCTTTAAAGTATATCACAGCTTTCAGCAACTGGCAATATACAATTTATCAAACAACCATTCAGATTTCTGCTGCTGAATTTGTGCATTCTGCACATTTTTGGAAAGAAAAAGCAAAACATGTCCTTTGAAAATCCCTTATTTTGACTCCGTAGCGTCCTGTTTTTCCAGCAATTTTTGATAGGAAACGTCCATTCCCATGGCTCCCAAAGGAGCCGTGATCAAGATCGCCACAACCGCCACAGACAAGACAATCTGCCCGCAGGGCAATCCCAGTGCAAGCGGAACGGAACCGATGGCAGCCTGCACTGTCGCCTTCGGCATGTATGCAATCATACAGAACAGCCGTTCCTTTCGATTCAGACGCGTGCCCAAACAAGCACAGAAACACGCCAAAAGCACGAAAGACGAGGGCAACTGCAATCATTGCTACGGAGGCAATACCTGCCGCTACGGTATAACGAACATCCACCGCCGCTCCCACCATAACGAACAGGATAACTTCCGCCGCCAGCCAGAGCTTACCAAATTTTCCCGACAATCGTTTCGAGACAAAGGCCGTGCTTTTCAATTTCAGCGCACAAGCCATGGATACAACGGCCAGCAATCCGGACACAGGAATATACGGCTTCAGCCAGGTTTCCAAAGCGACTAACAGGAAGCAAACGCCCAGTACCACAATAACCTTCATACTGTTGCGTACATAATGACGGCGGGCATAGGCGGTTTCAAAGAAAAACGACAGACCAATACCCACAACCGCACCTATAAGAACGCCCAACGCAATGGAAACAGGGATCTTGGCAAAGTCCTGCCAATGGGCGCTCCCTCCCTGTGCCATCCCCACAAAGGTGGAAAAAAGCACAATCACATAGATATCATCGCAGGAAGCACCTGCCATAATCATTTGAGGAATCCCCTTTTCAGTTCCCCAGTGCCGATCCATCAGCTGCACCATCCGTGGGACAACCACCGCGGGAGAAACTGCCGCCAGTACCGCGCCCATGACAGCCCCTTCAATGCGAGTAACGCCCAGGATGGCCGGAGCCAGCAGGACAAAAGCCAGGAGTTCACATGTGGCGGGAACGCAGGACATCATGACGGCAGGGCGCCCCACTTTTTTCAGATCGGAAAGATTCAGAGACAATCCTGCTTTGAGCAGGATAATGACCAATGCCATCTGGCGCAGGTCCGCAGACGCCTGGAGAGTCAGGGGATCCAACAAATTCAGTGCATACGGACCCAGTACAATGCCAGTCAGCAGCATACCGATGATGCGGGGCAGATGTATAGTCCGGCACAAGGCTGCTGCAGAGAGCCCGACAAGAAAAATCAAAGCCAGAGATGTAAGCATAGAGAAATCCTCCTTGAAAATGGACGCAAAAAAAGGCTGACACCTTCTGCGTCGGAATTGAACACAGAAGTCATCAGCCTTTTCAGCGGTTCGGGTAACCCCGGGGAGAACTTCATTCCCCTTGCTTCTTCATGGACAGGTGTCAGGCAAATCGAGATGCCTCCGCCCGGGCCATGCGCATGATAAAATCCTCGCGGGATACGCTGGCACGCAGCTCCTTCACCAGATTGGTGTCTGACAGCAGATTGACCAGGCGTGCCAGAATCAACAGGTGCTCTGCCTGTGCCTGGGTCGGTACAGCGATCATAAAAATCAGGTCAACCGGACGGTTGTCCGGAGCCCCCCAATCCACCCCACGGCGCAATGTCAGGGCAGCTACTCCTGGAGCCGCCACACCGGCGTTGCAGGCATGAGGGAGGGCTATGCCATCCCCAATGCCGGTACTTCCGCCGGCAGCTTCCCGCTCACACACCGCATTGTAATAGGCCGTTCCGTTGGTAATGACACCATTGGATTCCTGGAGCTCTACCAACACACCCAAGGCGTCCGCTGCATCCTGTATGTCTGCATGCAGCAGAACACTGTCCCGATTCAATAGGTCACTTACACGCATGGCGGACACACACCTTTCCGGATCGATCAATAGGTCGTTGCCTGCTCAATCAATTTGTACAGAAACTCGCCTACCGCGCCTTCTGTACAGGTGCAGGTAGTCACTTCATTGGCGGCAGCTTTCACTTCTGCCGGCGCGTTGGCAACCGCCACAGAATAGCCCGCCTGCTGCATCATTTCCAGATCATTGTAATAATCTCCGATGACCAATGTGTTCTGGATTTGCTCGCCCAGCAAGGTACACATATCCCGCAGGCCGGATGCCTTTCCTATGCCGGAAGGCATGATTTCCAGGTAGATACTGTTGGTGGCCAGGAAATAATTTTCACGTCCATAGTAACGTGTTTTGGCATACTGCCCTACTTTGCGGATGGTTTCCGGATCTGCGGCAAACACCACTTTGACCCAACCATCCGGCACACTGTCTACCGGACATGCCACTCCGGACAATTTTTCATCTACCTGATGAGCATGGGTATATGTATTGGCCCGGATGACATACATCTCCCCTGCACCGGCCATCACTTCCACACCAATCTGAGGGAACTTTTGCATGATATCCAGGATAGCAGCTGTTGCTTGGGACCGTTCCAGCGTAGCATGGCGCAATACACGGTTGGAAGAAAAATCATAGAGCAGAGCCCCATTGCAGGAAATAGCCGGCAATGACAACCGGATATCTCCCAATGCGGCCCGAATGGATTCCGGCGGACGGCCGGAGGCCACCGTAAAACGACCACCCATCTGGATGAACAAACGGATAACGGTGCGATTGCATTCAGGAATTCCTTCCTTCGCCGTCAGCAGTGTGTTGTCCATATCGCAAAAAACCAGATAGTCATGCAGGTTCCGTTTCATCTACGATGTTCCTTTCTCAGACGCATCAGATAGTCTTGGAAATACGTCGGCAATTCGCTGTTAAAGCAAAGTTTTTCTCCGGTAATGGGATGTACAAAGCCCAGTTCTTTGGCGTGCAGACACTGCCCGTTCAGGAAGCGCAATACCGTCCGGGGACCATAGACCGCATCCCCGGCCAAAGGGTGCCCGATGGATGCCATATGTACCCGTATCTGATGGGTACGTCCCGTTTCCAGCTTGCAGGCGATATAGGTAAAATTTCCGAAACGCTCCAACACCGTCCAATGGGTGCGGGCAGGTTTGGAATTCAGCTGTGTTACCGCCATTTTTTTCCGATCTTTTGGGTCTCGACCGATAGGTGCATCCACCGTGCCGGCGTCTTCTTTCAGGTTGCCATACACAACAGCGTGATACACCCGGTGGATATCGTGGACAGCCATCTGAGCACTCAATCCCTGATGGGTGGCATCATCCTTTGCCACGACCAGCAGCCCGCTGGTATCTTTGTCAATACGGTGGACAATGCCGGGACGAATTGCACCGCCAATGCCGGAAAGACCACCCGCACAATGGTAAAGCAGAGCGTTCACCAATGTGCCGTCCGGATTTCCGGGTGCCGGGTGGACCACCATCCCTTTGGGCTTGTTAACGACCAAAAGATGTTCATCTTCATACACAATGTCCAGAGGAATCGGCTGGGGGACGGCTTCAATGGGCTGGGGGTCTGGCAGCGTCAACTGTACCGTGTCGCCGGCTGCTACCTTATCTTTTTTGTTGACCGCAACGCCGTTACGCAGCACCATCCCCTGTTCCATCAGTGCCTGTAGGGCGCTGCGTGAAACATCAGCACAACATCCGGACAGCCAACGGTCCATTCTTTGTCCGGCATCCTGCGGTCCGGCTACAAACTCAAGCGTCTGCATCGGTATGATTTTCATGAACGGACGTGGCGGAACCGGAGCGGTGTTCCCGGCGCATGTCCAGCAACAAGGACAGAATCAGCAGCCCCACACCGGTGCATACGCAGATATCGGCAAAATTGAACACAGGAAATTCCATAAATTGGAAATTCAAATAGTCAACCACCACACCGGTACGCACACGATCGATCAGGTTACCCAGGCCGCCTCCCAAAATCAGCATCCAGGTGATGCGATCCAGACGGGGCATAGGACGCGCAATCAAAACCACAATCACCGCAAGCAGAACAAGGCTGGTCACGCCGATCAGCAGCCAACGGCGTCCACTGAGCATGGAAAAGGCCATCCCATCATTCAGTACATACTGCAGCTCAATAAGCCCCGGAATCAGCGGAGCCTGTCCCACAGGGAGAAGATACGTCGTGGCGCAAATTTTCAGCAGCTGATCCAGTGCTGCCAAGGCCAGACCGCCAATTACAAAGAAAATGCCATACAGCATAGGAAAATTACCTTTCGTCATGCCGCAAAAGGCGGTGCTTTCCATCAGATGCAAAGCACCGCCCACGAGGCATTGTTTCTTGCCCGGGTGCCGAAAATCGGAAACTCAGGCGCGGTTCAGGACGGAAGCGCAGCGCGGGCACAAGCCATCCTCGTTTACAGCATCGTCAAATTTCCAGCAGCGCAGGCACTTGTTGCCAGCGGCATGAGCGGCACTGACACCCAGGCCGTCCACAGCACCCTTGGCGCCGCCTTCGCCCTTTTCCAGCTTAACCTGGGAAACGATCATCAGGTCAGCCAGTTCATCCATGGGGATAACGTTGAGGAAGTCATACATCTCATCACTGCAGTACAGCGTCACAGAGGCTTCCAGAGAAGAGCCGATCACCTTATCAGCGCGAGCCTGTTCCAGAACCTTCTTGACATCGTCACGCACAGCCATGATGCGTTCCCACTTGGAGGTAAATGCTTCATCAGCAGCCGGCTGCGGCTCGGGCATCCGCTCGAACACCACATACTCTTTCATGTCCGGCATCTTGGGGATGTAGCTCCAGATCTCCTGGCTGGTGAAGCAAAGGATGGGAGCCAGCAACTTGGTGAAGTCCACCAGGATGCGGTACAGTGCCGTCTGGGCGCAGCGGCGGGCATGGTCGTCAGAACAGTACAGACGATCCTTGATCACGTCCATATAGAAGTTGGACATGTCAATGACACAGAAGTTATAGATGGCATGGTAGGCGCGGGAGAAGTCGTACTCGTCATACGCGGCACGCATGGTGCGGGTCAGCTCGGCCACCGCTTCCAGAGCCCAGCGATCAATCTCGAACAGCTGGTCCTCGGCCACCATATCCTTGACGGGTTCAAAGTCGCCCAGGTTGCCCAGCATGAAACGGGCTGTGTTGCGCATCTTGCGGTAGGCTTCGGACAGCTGCTTGAAGATCTCCTTGCCGGCACGAACGTCCACAGTGTAATCGCTGGAAGCGACCCACAGACGAATGATATCGGCACCATAGTCCCGGATGATCTCGGAGGGTTCCATGCCGTTGCCGGCAGACTTGTGCATCTGCTTGCCCTGGGCATCCACGACCCAGCCGTGGCACAGGACGCCCTTGTACGGAGCAATCCCCTCCGTGGCAACACTGGTCAGCAGGCTGGACTGGAACCAGCCACGGAACTGGTCAGCGCCTTCCATATACAGATCCACGGGCCAACGCAGTTCCTTGCGCTCACGGCAGACAGCACTCCAGGTGGAGCCGGAATCGAACCAGACATCCATGATGTCGGAGTCCTTCTCCCAATCAGAAGCACCGCATTCACAGGTCTCGCCCTTGGGCATGATATCGTTGGCGTCGTACTTGTACCAAGCGTCACTGCCTTCCTTGCGGAACAGGTCGGAAACCGCCTTGATGGAGGTCTCGGTGATGTGATACTTGCCGCACTTCTTGCAGTAGAAAGCCGGGATGGGCACGCCCCACACGCGTTGACGAGAGATACACCAGTCACTGCGGTCACGGACCATACCGGTCATGCGGTCATGCCCCCAGGCGGGCTGCCACTTGACATTGTCGATAGCCTTATAGACGTCATCCTTGAAAGCATCAATGGAGCAGAACCACTGCTCGGTAGCGCGGTAGATGATGGGATGATGGCAGCGCCAGCAATGGGGATACTGGTGCACAATGTGCTCCACACCCATGAGGTGGCCGCTTTCCCGAATATGTTCCAGAATGACCTTGTTGGCGGTCCAGACCTTCAGACCAGCAAACTCCTTGCCCGCCTCTTCGGTCAGACAGCCGGCTGCGTCCACCGGCATGACGATGGGCAGCTGGGGATAATGTCCCACGCAGGCATCAAAGTCCTCGGCGCCGTGGCCGGGAGCGGTATGGACACAGCCAGTGCCGCTGTCCAGCGTAACATGGTTGCCCAGGATGACCAGTCCGGTGCGATCCAGGAAGGGATGCTTGTACTCCATCATTTCCAGATCGCGGCCAGGGATGCGGACATCCAGAACGGTGTAATCCTCGATGCTGCAGGCCTTCATGGTGGATTCCACGCGCTCGGCGGCCATGATATGATAATCCTCGCCAATCTTGACGAAGGTATAGTCAAAATCAGGATGCAGACAGGTGGCCACGTTGGCGGGCAGAGTCCAGGTAGTGGTCGTCCAGATTACGATCCAGGCCTTGTCCAGCGGCACACCGGCCTTGGCCAAAACGCCGTTGGGGTCGCCGGTCAGCTTGAAACGGACGTACAGAGAATCGCACTCATCCTCGCCGTACTCGATCTCGGCTTCGGCCAGGGCAGTCTGGTCCTCAGGGCACCAGTAGACAACCCGCTTTCCCTTGTAGATGTACCCTTTCTGAGCCATCTTGCCGAAAATTTCCACCTGGCGGGCTTCAAATTCCGGACGCAGAGTCAGATAGGGATTTTCGAAGTCGCCCTGCACGCCCAGACGTTTGAACTGACTGTTCATCACGTCGATGTGCTCGGTGGCGAACTCGCGGCAGATATGGCGCAGTTCCAGCTTGGAGATGCCGGCTTTCTTGTCGCCCAGAGAACCCAGAGCCTTCAGCTCGATGGGCAGGCCATGGGTATCATAGCCAGGAATGTACGGCGCCCGGAATCCGGCCATATTCTTGTAGCGGATGATGATATCCTTGATGATCTTGTTCAGAGCCGTACCCATATGAATACTGCCGTTGGCATACGGAGGGCCATCGTGCAGGATGAAATCCGGACAGCCCTCATTATTCTTGATCATCTGCTCATAGACATGGTTTTTCTCCCAGTCTTCCAGCATTTTGGGTTCTTTTTTCGGCAGGCCGGCCCGCATCTCAAACGGGGTAGCCATCTTGTGGATGGTATCGTTGTAATTTTGCGCCAAGGTCTCCAACTCCCTCTATGTTTGTTTATTAAATTGACCGCAAAACCGCGGCAGCCTTAGCGGCCGCCGCGAATTTTATGCGGGGTCAGTCGTTATAGTCCACGCCCTGGAAAGAGTCAAATGCAGCAGGCAGGGTATCCCCCTTGGGCTGCTTGGTTGCTTTGGGTTTCCGGGTGGTGGTTTTCTTGCCGGCACTACGGCCACGGGATGCTTTTTTAGGCTGTTCAGGCGGAATATCCGCATACAAACCGGAAGCATCCGGCAAATCATCCGCCGGCTGTGCCTCCTGGGAAGGATCATAATAGTTCTGTTCCGGTTCATCCGGCTTGGGGGCGATGGCAAATTCAACGGTGCTGATTTTGCCGCCCGATGCGGGATCAGCCGGTTCCGGATCATAGTATTCCGGTTCAGGCTGCTGATACACCGGTTCAGGTTGAGGTACGGGCTCCGGCTGAACGACGACGGGTTCCTCAACAGGCTCCTCCTGTACGGGCTGCGGCTGCGGTTCAGGTTCAGGTGCGGAGTAAGCAGCAGCTGCAGCCTGCGCTTTCTGTTCCGCTGCAGCTTCCTGTGCCAACTCTCCCGGGTATTCGGGAATCTTACTGAGCACCTCAATGTGTTCCCGATACATCCCCATCAAGGTTTTTTTGAAGCTGTCGGCCTCCTTTTTCAAGGTGATCAGCTCCTGCTTGGCCAGTTCCACCTCGTCACGAGCGTGCTGCTCACGATCTTCCGACTTGATATTGGCCGCACGGATGATCTCGGCCGCTTTCTGTTTGGCTTCCCGGATCACATTTTCGCCCAAACGCTGGGCGTTGATCATGGTTGTGCGAAGAGTATCTTCTTCGGCACGGTACTGGTCAATTCTCTGGGCCAGTACGACCAGCTTTTTCTGCAAATCCTCGTTCTCGGCGCTCAGCGCGTCGATACTGTCTGCCACTTGCTTGAGATAATCGTCCACATCCTCGCAGCGGTACCCACGCATTGCACGCTCAAAAGTCACGCGGCGGACATCCTCCGAAGCAATCATCCGTTACTCCTCCTGTTCGGGCAAAAGCCGTATCGTTTTCGATCCTGCTCAATATTGAAAATAGGTAATGAAAAGGCGTCCTTTGCGGCTTGTTCCGCCCACTTCCTGCACACGCCAGCGTCCTGCCCCGCGAACGGTAAACAAGTCCTTGGCGTAAACGGGTTCGGAGACGCTTTTCAGCGGCAGATGATTGATCTCTACCTTACCGCCGGAAATCGCCTGGGCAGCAATGCTGCGAGATGTATGCATCATGGCCGCCAGCACGGCATCCGCCCGCAAACTGGATACCGTAGTATCGTGCAGTTCCCTCTCCGGTTCTTCCATCACGTGGGAGGGCAGCTGTTCACAGGCCTGTGCCCGAACGCTCCAGCTGCCGGCCTGATGCAGTTCCTGTACCAGAAATTCCAGCTTATCCTCCAGAACAAATGCATACATAACACATGGGTCCTGCGGATCCGGGAGGATATCCCCCAGGCAAGCCCGATCAAGCCCCAATCCAAGTATGGCACCCAAGTAGTCTCTGTGGCCGGGGGCATCGGACGGCTGTGCATTCTGCGCAGTCAAACGGAGCGCCGCAACAGGTTCCAGAGGCCAGGTGTCCGGCGGTTCCAGACACAGCACCTTCCGTTCGGCGTGGGGCCAGCCGCCCCAGAAGCGGGCATACGTACAGTCTTCACGATGGATGGCTGCCGTCGCAAGTGCCTGTTCTCTGTCAGACAGAAACCCTGTACAGCGTGGTATGCCGCGCCGCTGTGCCAGGGCACACAGCTCCTGCACGCGATGCATCAGAAATCGTTCAGCCTCGTTTTGGGGCGGAACGAATCCTCGAACCGCCGCATCAGAAGAAGACGCCATTGTTCTCCAGCTCGTCAATGAGATCGCCCATAATATCCACATTGTAGGGCGTGATGATAAAAGTACTGGTGGCTACGCGCTTGATCTGGCCATTGTTGGCGTAAGCCACACCGGACAGGAAGTCAATCAGGCGACGAGACACTTCCTTGTTGGTGGATTCCAGGTTCAGCACAACCGTGCGTTTTGCATTGAGCTGATCTGCAATAGTCGATGCATCATCAAAGCGTTCCGGCTTGACCAGAACCACCTGCAGCTGGGTGGTGGCGTTGATATTGACTACCTTGTTGCGCTGCTGTACAGGTTCCCGCTGCGCATAGGTATCCGGCGCAGCCGAGCCACTCTGTCCCCCTGCGAAGATTTCGTCCTCGGTATCGTCTACATAGGCATCCCCGTCAGGGTCCTGGTTGATACCCAGAACATTTTTCAGGCCGTCAAACATTGACATGATGAATTCTCCTTCGCTTCTCTAAATCACAATATAAGAATTTCTGTACCATATCAGGTGGTCGTATAGCGCCGGACGGACAATAATTCCAGCGATATACATAAACTATTATCGTCTTTTTTTGTCCAAATGTCAATATGATGGCGACAATTCCACCCCATCAGGCACTAAATCAAGCCGCCATCCTGCAGGTTGTTTCCCTCTACAATGATTTCGTCATACAGACGTACTTCGTTGTCGGAATCAAGCTCTCCATCGGCGGGCACCAGCATATATTTGTCATCCTCATACAGAATGGTGATCTTTCGGAAACGCTGCAAATCGCCGTATTTCACGTAAACACCCTTTTGTCCATCGACTATATGCAGAGCCGCTTTATCAATACGGATTCCTTCATATATTTTAAGGTCGATCTGTGCCATTTCCTGACCCAGTCGGAGAACGTCCGCGTTAATGGTGTGACACTCGATCACAATTTTGGCCACCCCGGCTTGCTCATCCGCTTCTACAGACAAGACGGTAGCCCCCAGCGGGGTATCTTCTTTTCCCGGTATACTGATCCGCACATTGGTGATGCCATCAAAGCGCTGTGCCGTATCCAGGTCACACACAGTATAGAAACGCCAGGAAAATCCTTCCACAATACGTCCGGCCAAGGCCTGCGTGCTGTCTGCCACTCCCTGCTGCAGCAATTCCTGTATCTGCGTGGGCGTGGCATCTTTCAGAGTCTGTTCATCCAAATCCAGCGGCATAGCAGATGCGGCTGAAATGAAATACCCGTTTTTTTCGGCGGTGATGGTTTCCAGCCCCTCCAGCTGCGCGGCCACCTGATCACGTTCGGCCTGCAGCGCTGCAATGGTTGACTGAAAACCGCTGGACTGCCCGGTAGAAATCTGCATCCGGTTCTGGGCCAGCAAAAATTCCGATTCCGCATCCACCATGCCGCTGTAGGAAGCCGTATCCAGCTGGTCCAGCAGATTGTACAGCGCCGTTTGTGTCTGGGTGGTCAGCAGTGTCAGATCATTGCCGGCTGAGTTCTGGGATTTTGTCAGCAAATCAATGCTGTTATCCAATCGAATCAGTTGTTCCCTCGCGCTGCTCTGTGAATCATCCGTATACTTTTCTGCAATGACGGCCCCCTCTGCCACACGTTCTCCATCTTCTGCCAGATATCCGAGATTTCCCTCTCCGGACACATTGACAGCATCAAACATAACAAAACCGGGGAGCTCCACACTGTCCGCCATGGTAGCAGCTATAGCGGTCTCTGTCTTGTATTCCCGCCCCAGGATTGCATACAGCTGTATAACGATGTACACCGCCGCCAGCAAAAAAAGCAGCGTTCCCATAGCTACGGCTGCCTTTAAGGCTGCTCGGCGGCGCTTTTCCCGTTCCAGCATCTGCAATCCCCTCCTTTATCAGTGCTGTAAAAATGCGGAAATTTGTGTGGCCGCTCTCTGTTCCAGCGACGGGCCATCAAGTTCGTCAACATACAGCCAAACCGCGTCCTGCTGGTGACGGAACCATGTCAACTGTCTCTTGGCGTAGTTGCGGGAAGCCTGTTTCAGCTTGGCCAGACAGTCTTCCAGGGACATGACTCCCTCAAAATACGGAAAGAATTCCTTATAACCGATCGCTTGGGCTGCCGTTCGGTACTGGTCTCTGTTCTCATAGACCCTGTATGCTTCCTCCAGAATTCCCATCTGCAGCATCCGGTCCACGCGCTCGTCGATACGGCGGTACAGAAGCGTTCTGTCATGATAGCCAAGGCACAGACAAAGCGACCGATACGGCGGTTCTGCCTTGCGCGCTTCTTTACGCTGTTCACTCATCCGGCGTCCGGTAGTCTGATAAAGTTCCAGCGCACGGATAACACGCGGCAGATTATTGGGATGTACCATGGCAGCATACTCGGGATCAATCTGCTGCAGTTCCTGATACAGACTTTCTCGGCCCTGTGTCTGTGCCCGACGTTCCAGCTCTGCGCGGACATCCTGACTTCCCTTTTCAGGTGCAAAGTCCAGTCCGTTCAGCAGGCTTGTGATATACAGCCCTGTTCCGCCAACAACCAACGGCAAACGGTCTGCAGCGGTGATGTTCCGAATGCAGCGATCCGCAGCCGCCACAAAATCCGCTACACTGAATGGCGACGCTGGATCCAGAATATCGACCAGATGGTGCGGAATCCCGCAACATTCTTCCGCCGTCACTTTTGCGGTTCCGATGTCCAGCCCCCGGTAAATCTGCATGGAATCGGCACTGATCACCTCCGCATGGAAGCGATGGGCCAGCGCCACTGAAAGAGCGGTTTTTCCTGTGGCCGTCGGACCACCGATAGCCACAACGCAGGGCTTGACATTTTCAGACAAGGCGACCAAACTGCTTTTCCAGCTCCTTCCGGGTAATTTTCAGCACGCAGGGGCGCCCATGAGGGCAAAACGGCGGCACAGTGCCGTCCATAATCTTTTGTGCCAAGGCCATCATCTCTTCAGCGTTGGTCTTGTCCCCTGCCTTAATAGCTGCACGGCAGGCAATGGAATGCAGAACCCATTCCGTTTTTTCGCGCAGAGCATCATGAGCACCGTTCTGCAGGTGATTGGCCAGTTCCAGAATCATATCGGATACATCGTCCACCGGCACGTCTGCGGGGACTGCCCGTACGACCACTGTAGGGCCGCCGTAATCCTCCGCTTCGATGCCGGCGTTCTGCAAAAGTTCCTGATTCTGCAGAATTGCCAGCTTTTCCTGGGCGCTCATATTCACCTGAACCGGCATCAAGAGCATCTGTGCCGGTACATTTCCATAGTCCCGGGACAGACTCTCAAACAGAATACGCTCATGTGCCGCATGTTTATCGATCAGGCACATTTCTCCATCGCGCTCGGTAATGATGTAAGTCTTGAAAACCTCTCCCACCAGACGCAGCGGCTTGCTGGCCGGTTCGGGATCAAAGGTGGTCTGCTCAGGGGCTTCTGCCGGCAAGGCACTGAGGGCATGCTGTGGTGCTTTCTCTGCCTGATGTTCGATCTCCGTTCCGGCGCTGGTGCTTTCTGACACCTTTTCCTCTGCGGCAGGCGCAGAGGAAAAGACATCAGCCGGCGGGCAAGAAACTTCTTCCGGATTCTTCTGCGGCACAGGCGGGACCGGTTCCGACAAATCCGGCAGTATATCCAGAACCGCTTCGGAAGCTGCCGGCACAGATTCCAAAACCACCTCATCCGGCTGCGGTGCCGGTGTCTGCAGCCCGGGAACAGGGCGCGGGGTTACCCCGGCAGTCATCTGATGAAGGGCCCGAAATTCCGCCGCCGACAAGGTCGAAAAGTGCTTCTGCGGCTGCGGTGATGCAGAATGCGGAGCAGACACACCTGCAGCGGCTGCGGGCGTCCGGACAGGCTGCGGCGCACTTTCGGCCTCTTCAGGAGCCTTGTGTCCCAGTTCAAAACGACATTCCCCACTTCCAGGGGTGGTCAGTGCCGAGCGGACGGCCCGATAGACGGTATCAAACACGTCACTTTCCCGGGCAAAACGAATTTCGGTTTTGGCCGGATGAACATTGACATCCACCAACTCAGCCGGCATGTCCAGCATGAGGATCGCCCCGGGAAAACGTCCCTGCATGAGGGTGCCCTTGTATGCGTTTTCCAATCCGGCCATCATGGTGCGGTTCTTGACATAGCGGCCGTTTACGTAAAAGTGCTGGGCGCTTCGGGAAGCACGGCAGGCACGGGGGGGCGTGATGAGCCCTTTTATTTTATAGACCCCATTTTCCCCTTCCAGTTCCAGCAAATCCCGGGAAAATTCCCGTCCCAGAACCGCATAAGCCGCACTGCGCAGCGAACCGTCCCCGGGCGTAACGAACTGCTGTTTGCCATCCCGCACAAACCGGAAAGAAATTTCCGGATGGGAAAGCGCCACATGCATCACAGCATCCGCCACAAAGGTTCCTTCACTTACATCCTTTTTCAGGAACTTCATGCGGGCGGGAGTGTTATAGAACAGGTCATTCACCGTGATGGTCGTTCCGCGTCCACGGGCTCCCGGTTCCAGGCCCAGGGCTTCTCCGCCTTCGATACGATAGCAATAGGCGAATTCGTCGGCATCGGTCTTTGTCAGAAGTTCCACCCTGGCCACACTGGCGATGGAAGCCAACGCCTCCCCTCGGAACCCCAACGTGTGAATATGCGTCAGATCATCCGCGGTGGTTATCTTGCTGGTAGCATGACGGACGAATGCGTTTTCAATGGATTCCGCCTCAATGCCGCTGCCGTTATCCGAAATCTGCAGCTGTTGAATACCGCCGCGGACGATGGAGAGGCTGATCTGCGTAGCGCCTGCGTCGATTGCATTTTCCAACAATTCCTTTGCCACCGAGGCAGGGCGTTCTACTACCTCACCCGCTGCAATCAATTCAGCGGTATGTTTATCCAGCACATGAATCTGTGCCATGTCAATTCACCTGCCTTTTCTCTAAATCAGGGGGCACCTCACTTCAGCGCCTGCTTGAGTTCATACAGGAAGTTCAAGGCCTCCAACGGCGTCAGCGTCTCCACATCGATCTGGTGGAGTTTATCCACCACCTCACTGGGAACGGTGGGATTGTTGTAGGCTTCCACCGTTTCAAAGTCCAGCTGCATGGATGCGTTGGCTCCGGGCGCGGTGGCTTCCAGCTGGCGCAGTACCTTGTGTGCACGCTTGATGACAGCATCCGGCAGTCCGGCAAGTTTGGCGACCTCTATGCCATAACTGTCATCCGCAGGGCCGGACACGATACGGCGCAGGAAGGTGATATCTTCCCCGCGTTTCTTGACGGCAATGTTATAGTTTTTCACCCCGAAAACATCCTTGTCCATGCTGGTCAGTTCATGGTAATGGGTGGCGAACAACGTTTTGCATCCGATGTTGTCGCAGATGTATTCTACCACGGCGCGGGCAATGCTCATGCCGTCAAAGGTCGAAGTTCCACGGCCGATCTCATCCAGAATAACCAGACTGGATTTGGTTGCATTGCGCAGAATTTCGGCCACTTCAGTCATCTCCACCATAAAGGTGGATTGACCGGCGGCCAGATCGTCGGAAGCCCCTACGCGGGTAAAGATGGCATCCACTACACCTACCCGGCACTTGGCCGCCGGCACGAAAGAGCCGATCTGGGCCATCAGTGCAATCAGGGCATTCTGGCGCATGTAGGTAGATTTGCCTGCCATATTGGGACCGGTGATAATCAGCATACGGTTTTCGCCCTCATCCAGGGTGGTGTCATTGGGTACAAACAGGCTGGATTTGAGCATCTGTTCAATTACTGGGTGACGGCCTTCCGCAATATCCAGCACGTCGCTGTCGTCCACCGTGGGCTTGACGTAATTGTTCTGTACAGCCGCTTCCGCAAAGGAGGCAAGCACATCCAGCTGGGCTACAGCCGTGGCGGTGCGCTGGATACGCAGCAGCTGCGCAGAAATATCATTGAGAAGTTCGGAGAAAAGCTGATGTTCCAGTGCCAGCAGTCGTTCGTTGGCGCCCAGAATCTTGTTTTCCAGTTCCTTCAGTTCGGGGGTGATATAGCGTTCGCCCGTGGTCAGGGTCTGCTTGCGGGTAAAGGTTTCCGGCACACTGCCCACATAGCTGCGGCTCACTTCAATGTAATAGCCGAAGACCTTGTTGAAGCCGATCTTCAGCTTGGGGATGCCGGTTTGCTGGCGCAGGTCGGCTTCCAGCTGGGAAAGAACGCCTTTGCCGCCATGCATGATATCCCGCAGCTCATCCACTTCGGCATTATAGCCTTCCCGGATGGCGCCCCCATCCTTGAGGTTGGCCGGCGGATCGTCCACCAAAGCACGGCTGACCTTATCCAGAATGTCAGACAGCGGATCAACGGCTTCAGCCAAATCATTCAGCAGTTTGGCACCGGCTGCGGCAGCCTGTTCCTTGACCTGGGGCAGACGCTGGCAGGTGTCGCCCAAAGCTTTGACCTCCCGGGGCGTGGCCGAACCGTACAGAATGCGGGTGGTCAGGCGTTCGATGTCGAACACATGGGAGAGAGCTTCTTTCAGTTCGGCCCGTCCCACATTGGCATTGTACAGTGCTTCCACCGCGTCCAGACGCTCGTTAATAACCTTGTTGTCCACCAGCGGCTGCTCGATCCAGGAGCGCAGCATTCGCTTACCCATGGAAGTTTCAGTCTTGTCCAGCACCCAGAGCAGGGTGCCCTTCTTTTCCCGGCCCCGCATGGTCTCGGTCAGTTCCAGGTTGGCACGAGTCACCGCGGAAAGCCGCATGTACTGGGCATCGGCGTAGTTCTGCACCGCCTTGATGCGCTCGGTACCATGTTTCTGGGTCTCGTAAAGATACCCGAGCAAGGCTCCGAAAGCCTGTGGCACGAATCCATCGGGGGCGAAACCGCAGCTCTTGTTCCAGTCCTCACCGAACTGACGACTGAGCATGCTCTCCACCACAGCCTGCTTGTAGCAGGAGTCCTCCCGCAGTTCCACCAGAGCATTGGTATGCTGCTTGATATAGTTGGTCAGATCTTTCAGGTCCAGCACCGCCGGATTGATGAGGATCTCACTGGGCATATACCGGCACAGCTCGGTAATGAGCGCGCCGCCCATTTTTTCATTATGCAATTCAGTGGCGTAAGCTTCACCGGTGGAAATATCCGCAAAACAAATACCGGCTTTCCAGCCTCCGCGGACTTTTTTGGCATAGATGGAACACAGGTAGTTGTTCTTGTCTTCGGCCAGCATGCTGCTCTCGATCACGGTGCCGGGAGTCACCACGCGAATGATATCCCGCTTCACCAGTCCTTTGGCAGTGGCCGGGTCTTCCATCTGTTCACAGATAGCGACCTTGTATCCCTTGGCGATCAGGCGTGCCACATAAATTTCATAGGAGTGGAAGGGCACCCCACACATGGGAGCACGCTCTTCCTGGCCGCAGGCCTTCCCCGTCAGGGTCAGCTCCAGTTCGCGGGAAGCCGTCAGGGCATCGTCATAAAACATCTCATAGAAATCCCCCACGCGATAAAAGAGGATCTCATTGGGATGCTGCTTCTTGATTTCAAAATATTGCTGCATCATGGGCGATACACTTTGTCCGGCCATGCTTCACACTCCTGCTTCTTTCTGGGCCCTTGTCCTTGTGTCTGTCTCAGTGGCAACCGCCGCAAGTGGCGCAGCTGCCGGTGCAGCCGCTCTGGGGCGGGTTCACGGTCATGGGATCGCCGCCATTCATGGCGGTATTGATAATGGCGTCGATGTGATTGATCAGCGCTTCACACTCGGACTTGGCGGCATTGTAGCGCACCATGCCTTCGCTGGCCATGATTTGGCTGTACAGATCATTGACCTTTTTGTTCAGTTCGGCCACGCGCTCATGATCGGTGGTGCTCTTGGAGGTCTCGTTGTTCAGATCCAGACGCGCCAGGTTGAACTCCCCGATCAGGTTCTGCAGTTCCTGGTCCATATCGTTTTCCCGGCGCGCGGCATCCAGTTCCAGATAGCGGGGGTCAGTCTGCAATGCCATAGCGGCCTTCTTGAAAAGATCGATGCAATCCATAATAATATCTCCTTTGGTTGTGTTTATTTTCTTAAAACAGCAGTATAGCCGGAACCGGTCCGCTTATTCAGTGACAAGCTCACCCAACAGCAACGCGGCCCGGGAGCCGGTAAGACGAACCTGCGCGTATTGCCCCACCAGCTCTTCATGGCTGGCAAATTCTACTACGAGATTGTTGTCCAGACGGCCATTGAGAGTGCCTTCCAGGCGTCCGGCGCCTTCCACAAGGACCCGAACGGTTTGGCCCACCAGCTGTGCAATCGCTGCAAAAGCAATGCGGTCCTGGGTGCGGAGCAGACGATCCATACGAGCAGCCTTCTCGGCGTGGGTGACAGGATCCTCCATCCTGGCCGCAGGGGTGCCTTCCCGCTTGGAATATATAAAGGTAAACAGCTGCATGTATCCCACAGCTTCCACCAGTTCCAGTGTCTTTTCGAAATCCTCTTCTGTTTCCCCGGGGAATCCCACAATGATGTCGCTGGAGAAAGTCACACCGGGAATTTTGTTCCGGGCGTAGTTGACAAGATCCAGGTATTGTTCCACCGTATAGTGCCGGTTCATCTCCTTGAGAATCCGGTTGCTGCCGGACTGTACAGGGAGATGGATGTGTTTGCACAGATGGGGCTGTGCCGCAATGGTGTCGATAAGTTTGCGGCTGGCATCTTTGGGATGGCTTGTCATAAAGCGGATCTGGTAATCTCCGGGTACTTCACACAGCAGATTGAGCAAGTCGGCGAAATCGATCGGATTGGCCAAACCTTTGCCATAACTGTTGACGTTCTGCCCCAGCAAAGTGATCTCTTTGTATCCCTGCTCGATCAGCTGTTTGAATTCCGCCAGAATATCTTCGGGTTCCCGGCTGCGTTCCCGCCCGCGCACATAAGGCACGATGCAGTACGTGCAGAAATTGTCGCACCCATACATGATAGGCAGCCAGGCACGGAAGCCGGAGTCACGCCGGATAGGCAAATCCTCCACCACGGCGTTTCTGGATTTGGGATCTTCCAGATACCGCTTTCCGCGGCGGAAACGTTCCGCAAGCATGGCGGGCAAACGGTCGATGCCATCCACGCCAAATACCAGGTCCACGTAGGGATAGCTTTTGCGCAGCTTGTCCACGATGTGCTGCTGCTGCGCCATACAGCCGCAGACGCCGATGACCAGTCTGGGATTTTTTTCTTTCAGCTTCTTCAAGGCGCCCACATTGCCGAATACCCGCTGCTCGGCATGTTCACGCACAGCACATGTATTGAACAGAATCAGGTCAGCCTGCTCCACATTTTCGCACATGCCAAAGCCAACGTCCATAAGAACACCGCGGATTTTTTCCCCGTCGTTCACATTCTGCTGGCAGCCGTAGCTGTGCACATACGCCAAAGGCGGCGCATCCTGATAAACAGACGCGATCACGGCAGCAGCCTGCGCGTCATGGGTGTAGGTCAGTTTTTCCAAGATTGATCTCCTGCCATTGTATGTAAGTTCAAAAGGGCATACGCCCAGATATACCATAATAGTATATCGCACAGCCCCAAAAAGTACAAGATGTATCCAAAAGGATTTTTGCCCCGCCCTTCTGCTTTGCAGGAAAGCCTGCCGGTGCTATAATGGTAAAATCAAGTAAGGAGGGCATTTGCCATGAACCTGTATTCCCTTGTTTTCAGCCCGACCGGCGGCACCCAAAAAGCCTCTGACGCTCTTTGTGCCGGACTGGATCTGCCTGTACATAAGGTGGATCTGTGCGATTCCCGGTCCGACTATTCTTCTTTGGCATTCTCAAAAGAGGATATCTGCGTGTTTTCTGTGCCCAGTTTCGGCGGCCGTGTCCCTGTTCCGGCTGCCCAGCGCATAGCTTGCATGCATGGCAACGGCGCGTTGGCTGTTTTGTTGGTTGTGTATGGCAATCGTGCTTTCGACGACACCTTTGCGGAAATGATGGACCTGGCCGAAGCTGCCGGCTTTCGCTGCGTAGCAGGGGCCGCTGCTATTGCAGAGCACTCCATTGCACATTGCTACGCCACCGGCCGACCGGATGAAAAAGACATTGCGGAACTGAAAACGTTCGGGCGTCAGATCATGCAGAAGCTCCAGACTGGATCCTTAGCCGCCGTGCCAAAGTTCCCCGGCCATCGGCCATATCGTGCTTTCGGCGGTGTGGGGATGATTCCCATGCCGGATGCCAGCTGCATGGCCTGCGGTACCTGTGCCTCGCTGTGCCCCACAGGTGCCATCTCCACGCAAAATCCCGCAGAGGTGGACAACAACCTGTGCATCAGCTGTATGCAGTGCGTCGCCGTATGCCCGACACACAGCCGGCGTGCCGAACCGGAAAAGGTAGCTGCTACTGAACAAAAACTGTCAAAGCTGTGCTCGGATCGAAAAGCAAACGAGCTTTTCCTGTGATTTTCTGAAAATCCGAAAAAGTGCGCTCCGGTATCTTGACCTTCTACCAACTTCAAGGTTTATACTGCCATTGAAAGGACGGTGGACAGCTTTGATGAACATCAAACAGGCCTCCCAGCACAGTGGCGTATCCCCGCAGAACATCCGTTACTATGAAAAAGAAGGATTATTGTCTCCGCAGCGCAACCCGGACAACGACTACCGGATATACTCCGAAAAAGATGTACATATTCTCAAGCTCATCCGCATACTTCGGATGCTGGATATGCCTTTGGAAGATATTCGCGGGGTGCTGGATGGGTCTGTGACGCTGCCCTTGGGTTTACAGCAGCAGGAACTGCGCCTGAAAGCAAAATCAGAAGAACTGCAAGCTGCCCTTCGCTTTTGTCGGGAGCTGAAAAGCAAAGCCCCGGATGTCAGCCGGCTCGATGTGGATGCATGCCTGACAAAAATGGAAAGCGGCACCTCAAATGGCGGGTTCTTCGCCGGATGGGTCAACGACTATAAGCGCGTGGTCCAAGCCCAGCACAAAGAAGATTTTACTTTTGTGCCAGACGGACCGGTCAACAATCCCCGCGAATTCACAGACGCGTTGCTTGCCTGGGCACGGGCAAGCAACAAGGATCTCGTAATTACCCGGGAAGGTATGTACCCTCATTTTGTCATGAACGGTGTGGAATACGAGGCACAGCGAATCTATCGCCGCATGGGATATCGATATTTCAGCACACCGTTGGCCATTGTCCGGTGCCATTGCTGCACAGATATGGAAGCTGACGCATCCGTTTTGCCCGTCCGTCGCCGGCTGCTTCGGATTCTGCGCTGTTCCCTGCCCTCTTTGTTTTTGTTTGCCATGATTATGATTTCCTGCTCCGGATGGCTTTTTGCCCCCGGACAATCGGCCGAAGATATTTTTATCGGTGTTTTTACCGTTACAGCCCTTGCCGTCATGTGCGGCCTGACTGCCTGGTTTAACTATTATTATCATTTCAATGACCAGACAAAATAAGAAGTAAAGACTCCCCCGTGCTTTTGGGCATAGGGGAGTCTTTTATCCGAAATATCCGGCGATCTCAGACATGCGGTCGCTTTGCACCACATGGAACGGACAGCGTCGGTCGCACCGCCCGCATCCGATACAAGCATCCGCCTTGACAGACAGTTTCCGGTAATGTTCTCTTGCCATCCGGTCCCCGGCACGGGCCAGATCATAATACTTGTTGACCAACCCAATGTCGATTCCTGCCGGACAGGGCTGGCAATGATTGCAGTAGACACAGCTGCCATATACCTCTTTTGGGGAGAAGTGGGCGATCATGGAATAATCCCGCTGCTCCCCATCCGCCTGCAGAAAGTTCAGCAGCTTTTTCAGATCCTGCATTCCTCGCACCCCGGGCAGTACCGTAAGTACTCCCGGGCGGTCCATGGCGTATTGAAGGCATTGATCATGAGTCATGGCAGTGCCGAAGGGAGAAGTTGCCCCGTCCAGCAGCTTGCCGCCATGGAATGGCTTCATTACCGAAACACCGACACCCATGACCTGACAACGGCGCAGAAGGGCCGCCCGCTCATTCACGGTTCCAATGCCCAGTTCGTCGCCCTGTTCCAGATCATAAGCCGGGTTCAAGGAAAACATCATCATATCCATTAGTCCGGTATCCAGCGCTTTTTGCGCCACCGCCGGTGTATGGGACGAAAATCCGATATGACGCACAATCCCTTTCTGTTTGAGCTCCTTTATGTAATCAAGGACTCCGGATGCAAGGAGTTCTTCCAGATCCTTTTCCTCATCCACGCAATGCAGAAATCCAAAGTCCGCATAACTTGTGCCAAGGATTTTCATCTCCCATTCAAAGGTGCGTTGAATCTCCTCCAGGTCACGCGACCAGCCATATTCTCCCGCATCATTATAGACAGCACCGAAATGAAGCTGGAAAAATACACGCTCCCTCTGACCGGCAATCGCCTTTCCGAAAGGAGCATATACGTTCGCGCCGCCCGCACACAAATCAAAAAAGTTGATCCCGTTTTGAAGCGCAAGCCGCACGACCGCTTCGATTTCCTCTGCGGGGCTTTTTTGGATTCCTCCCATCCCCAGTCCCAGCACACTGAATACTTCCCTGTTACTGCCATGGGGCAATCTGCGATATTCCATCGATAAAGCCTCCTTTGACCTTTCGGTCACTGCTATGCTGTCCCTATTGTACCGGAGGCAACGGAAGAGTGGAAGAATCAATTGGATTGCACCGTATAATCTTATAGTTTACAGTCTCAGCAGCATCCATCGGTCATCATACGGATGATGGTTTTGTCTGTTTCCCGCATTCCTTCCCGGGCCAAGGCCCCGACATTTCGGATATTGTTCTCAACACCCTTTGTCACAATGCCGTCACCGCTGTAAAACTGGGTTCCATGGGCCTGCATCTCCATGCCAAGCAAACCGGCTTCCACCGCGGAGGCTATTTTTGCTGCACAGCTGGCCTTGGCTCCGTCGCAGATCATGCCAGAATCCACCGCAATGGCATTTACAATGGTGTGAGAGATTTCATTATAGCGGCCACCATGCAGATAACATACGCCGGCCCCCGCGCCCACGCCGGCTGCCACAGCCCCGCAGAAGGCGCTTAGTTTTCCGATACCGGTCTTGATATGGATGGTCACAAGATTGGAGACAGCCAGAGCACGGTACAGCTGTGTCTGGGTTGCCCCCATCTGCTTGGCATAGACAACCACAGGCAGGGAGGCCGTCAACCCCTGGTTGCCGCTTCCGGAGTTGATCACGACTGGCAGTTCGCAGCCATTCATACGGGCATCCGATCCGGCCGCAGCCATTGCTTTGGCACGGTTATGGACCTCATCTCCATATGCCTGCAGAAGAATACTGCCGATGTTCGCTCCATAATCTCCACGCAGGCCCTCTTGCGCAATAGCCATGTTATAGTCGATCTGCCTCTGCAAAGTCTGGCGCACATCATCCGGATCCAGCTGGTCTGCAAATGTAATGATATGTTCCACGCTCAGCAGACTCCGGTCGGTAAGTTTGGCGGACTGCTCTTCACTGCAGGGCAGATCCAGACTGACATGACCGTCTTTTTCCACATGGACCACATTGGTATGGTCGCCTACCAGTCTGACCCGTGCTGTGTGGCCATCTCCTGCCACCGTGACATCAATATCCAGCAAAAAGCCGCTGCCAGATGTGGTAATCGTTATGGGCGTCCTGTCACGCCATGCCGAAATTGCCGGGATGTCCGCTTCGGTGATTTCGGCCAGCACTTCCAGCTCTTTGTCGGCGTTTCCGGCCACCATTCCGGCCGCCACCGCTGCCTGTATCCCACGCAATCCACCTGTATGGGGAACCACCACACTTTTGACGTTCTTGATGATATTAGGGCTGACAGCCACCGTTACCATCTTCGGTATGCACCCCAGCTCACGTCTTGCCAATGCCGCGGCATAAGCAAGGGCGATGGGTTCCGTGCATCCCATTGCAGGAACCAGTTCCTCCTGCAAAATGTTTACATACGCCTGATACAGATCACGGCTGAGAACTTCATTCATTTTCCTTCCTCCCGGCTATCCTGTTTGGGCGACATTATACTACACCCATCCCAAAAAATCAAAATACATCTTTGCCGCAACAGCAAAAGGTTGTATAATATCAGTGAGATAGTACTGTGTTCGTTGGGAGGAAAGCGCCGTGGAACAGACCACACTCTTTGAACAAACCACACCCCAGCCATTGGCGGCACGTCTTCGGCCACGAACTTTGGAAGAGTATGTGGGACAGACACACCTTTTGGGCTCTGGCAAGGTATTGCGGCGCCTGATTGAAAGCGATCAGATCTCCTCCATGATTTTTTGGGGACCGCCGGGCGTGGGGAAAACCACATTGGCCCGTATCATTGCCAATCGGACCAAGGCAGCCTTTATCGATTTTTCGGCAGTGACCAGCGGGATTAAAGAGATCCGGACCGTTATGCAGCAGGCAGAGGACAACCGTCGTTTTGGAGAAAAGACAATCCTCTTCGTAGATGAGATTCATCGCTTCAACAAAGCACAGCAGGACGCGTTCCTCCCCTTCGTGGAAAAAGGCAGCATTATTTTGATTGGTGCCACCACGGAGAATCCTTCCTTTGAAATCAATGGCGCTTTGCTTTCCCGCTGCAAAGTGTTTGTTCTGCAGGCACTGAAAACCGAGGATCTGGTTCTTCTTTTGCAGCGTGCACTGAAAGATGAGCGCGGATTCGGGAAGCAAACGATTCACATTGAGCCGGATATGCTGGAAGCTCTGGCCGTTTTTGCCAACGGGGATGCCCGCACGGCCCTTTCCACCCTGGAAATGGTGGTTCTGAATGGCGAGGTCAACTCTGACGGCAGTGTTACGGTCAGCAAAGAAACGCTGGAACAGTGCACGGAGAAGAAATCTCTTCTGTATGACAAGCACGGTGAAGAGCACTATAATCTGATTTCGGCACTGCATAAATCCATGCGTAATTCCGACCCGGACGCAGCCGTCTATTGGCTGGCCCGCATGCTGGAAGCCGGTGAAGATCCCTTGTATGTGGCACGCCGTGTGATCCGTTTTGCCAGCGAGGATGTGGGGCTGGCCGATCCGCGTGCCCTGGAGCAGGCTGTGGCAGCGTATCAGGCCTGTCATTTTCTTGGCATGCCGGAATGTACGGTTCATCTCACCCAAGCTGTTGTTTACATGGCCATGGCACCCAAATCCAACGCGCTTTACAAGGCTTATGAACACGCCAAAACAGATGCTGTCCGGCAATTGGCCGAACCCGTGCCTTTGATTATTCGCAATGCGCCCACCCGGCTGATGAAAAATCTGGACTACGGCAAGGGATATCGATATGCCCATAATGAACCGGATAAGCTTACAAGCATGCAGTGCTTACCGGACAGTTTGCTTGGCCGGGAATACTATGAGCCCACCGAAGAAGGTCTGGAAAGCCGGTATAAGGCCCGTCTTGCCCAAATCAAAGAATGGAAAAAGGAACACAGTAAATAAACGTTGGCCATAACAATAACACAGCCCCCGTGCAGGTATTGCTGCATGGGGGCTGTGTTAGTATGGATGCAATCAATCAGGAGGCAGAGCTGGCGTAATCATCTTCACCGCCAACAGGATTTTCAGCAATGATATCATCACTGTCTGAATCTGCCGTTTCTTCGGTAGCGGCCTTCAGGGTGTCTTTGGTGTAGGCAAAGGCAGAGAGATGGTCTGCGTTCACTTCATAAACCACCCCAGCCGTATGACTGGAGCGCATATAGCACACACTGCTGTCCGCATCCGAAACGTTGCCGAAGCTGCAGGTGATGGTGGTACCATCGCTACCGGTTACGGTCACCACCGCCTGAGGCTCATCAAGACCATACACACTGTCGCTGTCCGGGTGCGTGATAGTCATTTCAGACTCCATATCGCAGATGGTTGCGGCCATCTTCTCCACGACATCCTGATCCACCGCATAGTTCGGATCATCTGTCAGCGTCCAGGTATCATCCGTTTTGGTGAAATTCAAGATCTCGCCAGAAGTTTCCAATGTGAGCCCGGTCACATCATCCGATTCCAGGGTGGTGATGTCCTGCGCTTCGTACAGGTCTTGCGGTGTTTTGATCAGATCGGACAAATCAGATTTGTCGATGGTATAGATGTGGTCGTTCCAGCTGACCTTGGCGTAGTACGCTTCCGTAATGGAATTCTCAGCTCCGATGGTCACTGTATATACCCCGGAAGCCGTCTCGCCGGTAGCAGTTTCGGACGAAGCCGTCTCTGCCGAAGCAATGTCTGCTCCGGCCGTTCCCAGGGTAAAGACCATAGTCGGTTCATCCAGCCCCATGTCCTCGGTCTCGGTGCCTGCGCCAAGATCCCGGGCGGCTTTCAGACCAGCATAATCTTCAACCAGGGAGGCAGCCGTATCCTGATCCAGCGGCAGAGTGGGATCCTGTTCCAGATACCAGTTTTCATCCTCGTCCTGCAGCAGCGTTTCTTCCGTTTCCGCATTGCGGTAGGCCAGAGCCGTTACAGAGGCAGAGTCAAAATCGAATAAAGCTACACTGTCGTCTGTATCTTCGTCCAGGTTGTTTAAAAGGACCAGTGCCACTCCCAGAACAATCACGACAGCGACCAGAATCAGCAACGGCAGATATTTTTTTGTTTTCATGGACAGATACCTCATTAACGACGGCGACGCATTACACTGATGAAAATGCCAGCCAGCAGGAAAGCCAGCGGAATGATGAAGACGAACAGAACGCCCAAAGGCGCGACCAGTCCGCTGGGCACGGTCAGGGTCTCCGCATTCATGCTCTTGGCGTCAATGACTACGTTGTTCTTTTCCCCATTCATCCAGTTCACAATGCTGCCAAGCAGCTGCGCATTACCGCCGGATACAGCCGAATTGATTTCATCCAGGAAAATATTGCCGCAGTTGATCCAGACAAGTTTGGCTCCGGTGGATTCGTCTTCAGCTGCCACAGCCAGATCAAAGCTGCCCGTGGGGTCGTTGTCACCTTTTTGAAGTACAGTGGCCGTTGCGTAGTCCAGCATGGAATAGGCTTCATCCGAGGTGGAAAGCAAAGAGGTGTGGCTCAGTGTGGATTCAGTTTCTGCTGTCTCCTCCGTCTGCGTGCTGTCGTCCTCTTCGACCGTAACAATTCCCTGGGCGGTGGGCGCAAAGACAAACATGCCGTCCGTCAGGCCAGAGGTAATGGTGTTGGTTTTGACATTGGGCAGCAGGTAGGTACCCGCATACCGGTAGGCATAGTAGTTGGGATCTGTTTCTACCAGAAGTCCAGCCTGACGTTCCATTCCGTATTCCGCCAGCACCGCATCCAAATTGGGCGTCTCATACAACAGGCTGGTGGCCACAATGACCTTGCCGCCGTTAGCCAGATAGCCTCGCAGTGCATCGGCGTCCAACTCGCTGAAATCCGCCTGCGGCACATTAATGATCAGTGCATCCGCATCTTCAGGAATTTCTCCCGTGTTCAGATTCAAGTCGGTTACCGTCACACCCGCGTTGGAAAGTGTATCGGTGAAATCGCTGCCGAGAGAGCTTTCACCATGGCCGGTCAGGGCGTACATGGTGTAAGAATTTTCTCGGGTGACCTGTGCAATGGCCGTGGTCAGTGCATTTTCAGCCGCAAAGTCCACTGTATAAGAGTAGCTGTCCGAGTAATTGTACTCGTACATATCACTGTGATCCACAAGCACATGGTTGTCGCCGCATACAAGGATCACACTGTTGGTGCTGGCATCACCGGCATCGTACTGATCGGCAAAGGTGGGATACAGGGCCGGATCGCGCTGCTGCCAGCTGAAATGGGAACTTTCACCCGCATAACGGTCCAGAATACGGCTGACGTTTGTGTCCTCGTTACCGGTTTCCGCCAGATAGTAAGCGGTCACATCCTTATCCAGCGATTTCATCATGCTGACGGTCGTCTCGCTCAGCGTGAACATCTGTCCGGTGGATATATCAAATTCCGTATATTTGGTCGGGATGGCATTGACCACAAGGTTCAGAAGGATTACGACCACCAGAACAATGGCCGCCAAAGCGCTGGCGTAGGCACCGGAATGCAGCATCCGGCGCCGGCTCACGCGCTGCGCCTCTGTGGGCTGCGCGGCCGGCGTGTGACCGGAGGGCTTTTTGCCGAATTTGAATTTCATATTCAGGAACCCTCCTTTCTCAGTTCCAGCGGCGCCGTTCCAGCGCCTGACCGGTCAGGAACAGAAACAGCCCGATGACCGACAGATAATAAACCACAGTAGACAAGCTGAACATTCCGCCTACAAAAGTCTCAAAAGGATTGAAAAGTGCCAATGCATCCAGCGCACGATTGAATGCGCTCAGAAGCCATGCAGGACGCAGTTGGAACAAAAGAATCAGGATCACAGCACCGCCACAGAAAACACCGCTGCCGATGGTGACACTTTTACACACCAACCCGATCAGTACCGCCGCCACAGCCAGTACGATGCAAAACACAATAAAAGCAAGTGTATTGCCGGAGGTGAAAAGAGACTGAACACTCTCCATCAGGTAGGCCACCAGAAGTACGCCGAAAGTGGCCAGGTAGGCGATGATCTGGTTTTCGGTCAGGACAGAAATAAAGGTACCAACCGCAATGCAGGAAGCTCCCAGCAGAAAATAAGCAAACAAAGTGGCGTATGCGCTCGTCAGAGAGACCGTTCCAAAGAAGGTCAGGATCAGCGGCATCACGCAGGCCACCGCCATAGGAACGGCAAAGACCACCAGCTGGGCCAGATATTTGCCCCATACGATTTCCGGAATTGTCACAGGACTGGTCAGAAGCAGCTGATCCGTCTTATTGCGCCGTTCATCCGCAAAACTGCGCATGGACAGTGCCGGCAATACAAACAGCATCACCAATGTAGTGGAGTACAGGATAATGGAAAAATCAGATGTGCCGTAGATGAGACAGTTGGCGCTGTAATACAGACCGATGAAAGCCAGAATAACCGCAATGACCACATATCCGATCATACTGGTAAAATAGCTCTTGGTTTCACGTTTGAAGATAGCCAGCATCGCTCAGTCCCCCTCCTTTTCGTCCGGCGCGGTTTCTTCCCCCGGGGCTTCCGGCTCCGAGGAGGGCTCGGATGCATCGGTGTTCAATGCCGTTGCTGTCTGCGGTTCCGACATCTGTCCATCGACCGGTTGTTCCTCTGCTTCGGCGTCCGCTGTGTGGTCGCTTTCGGTCAGCTGCAGGAATACATCCTCCAGACTCAGATTCTGACTGCTCAGGCTCAGCACCGGACAGCCGGCTGCAGCCAGTGCTGCAGAGAGCGCTGCGCGAAGGTCGGTCCCTTCTGTGCTGGAAGCCGTAAAACTGACTTCGTCGCCCTTTTCGGCGGTCACACGGATATCGGTCAGGCCGGGAACACCGCCGGCCGCCTTCAGGACAGCATCCTTGTTTCCCTGTGCCGTGGCGGAAATCACGCCCTTGGCAGCCAGCCGTGCCGCCAGCTCTTCGGGTGTGCCCTGTGCCGCCAGTTTGCCGCCAGAGATGATCAGAACACGGTCACAAACGGTTTGTACTTCACTCAGAATATGACTGGACAGAATCACCGTATGGTTTTTTCCCAGATCATGGATCAGGGAACGGATCTCAATCATCTGCGCCGGGTCCAGACCAACGGTTGGTTCGTCCAGAATAATGATGTCCGGATTTCCCAGCAGCGCGGCCGCTACGCCCACGCGCTGGCGATACCCTTTGGACAGGTTGCGGATCAGACGCGTCTGCATTTCCTGCAGTCCGGCCCGCTCGGAAGCTTTTGCCACATCGGCTGCACGAGCAGCTTTCTTCTTCACGCCTTTGAGTTCTGCCACAAAGTTCAGGTATTCCCGCACCGTCATATCGGTGTACAGCGGCGGCAGTTCCGGCAGATACCCAATGCAGGCTTTTGCCGCCTGCGGTTCCTCCTGGATGTCGTGGCCGTTAATAGTAACGGTACCGCTGGTGGGCGAAAGATACCCGGTGATGACGTTCATGGTGGTGGATTTGCCTGCGCCGTTAGGTCCCAGAAGGCCGTAAATGCAGCCGTCATCCACTGTGAAGCTGATGTCATCGACCGCCACATGCGAACCATATCGCTTTGTCAGATGGCTGACTTCGATCAAGATGCACACTCCCCTTTTTATTTTTTCAGGCGTTGCCGCCCGTCCGGATGTCCGTTTGTGATTATAGGCCTATTTTGTGAAAATTGTGGGATAGAGTTTTGAATATCTGTGAAAATCCGGTTCCTGCACCTTTCCAAAATAAAACCCGGGAGAGAACCAGCCATTTCGGCGGTTTTCTCCCGGATTGTGTTGTGATGATCGGGCGGCTCAGTGTGCAGCAATGGCATCTGCGATCCGCATGGCAACCGCATCCTTGCTTTGCAGCGGCAATGGTTCAGCCCCTTCTTTTGTAATAAGCGTAACCACGTTGGTATCCACGCCAAAGCCAGCTCCCGGCGTCTTGAGGTTGTTGGCCACGATCATGTCCATATTCTTTTTGTGCAGCTTGACAGAGGAATTTTCCAGGAGATGCTCCGTCTCCATGGAAAATCCGCACACAAATAAACCTTCCGGTTTGTGGGCTCCAACCCAGGCCAGAATATCCTGTGTGCGTTCCAGCTTGAGGGAAAGTTCCCCATCGGACTTCTTGATCTTCTCGTCCGCCACTTCCGCAGGCCGGTAATCCGCCACCGCAGCGGCCATGACCAGTGCATCTGCTCCCATGGCATATTTTTTGACGCCCTCAAACAGGTCCTGCGCCGTGGTAAAAGGAACAGTCTTCACAAAAGGTACCGGCCGCAGGGCGGTCTGTGCCGTCAGCAGTGTGACATCCGCTCCGCGCAGCATACAGGCACGGGCAATGGCATAGCCCATCTTTCCGGTGGAGTGGTTGGTGATGTAGCGTACCGGATCCATGGGCTCACTGGTGGCCCCGGCCGTCACCACTACCTTTTTCCCGGCCAGATCCTTCCGGCAGACCAGTTCCCGGTCGATATAGTCGATCAGGACCTGCTCCTCCGGTAGGCGCCCGCTGCCGACATCTCCGCATGCCAGCATGCCGGAACCCGAGGGGATGACAGTGAAACCGTACCGCTGCAAAGTTGCAATATTATCCTGGGTAATGGGATTTTCCAGCATATGGGTATTCATGGCAGGGGCCACCAGTTTGGAGCAGGTTGCCGCCAGCGTCACGGTCGTGAGCATATCATCTGCCAGACCGTGCGCCAGTTTTGCGATGACGTTGGCCGTGGCCGGTGCAATCAGCATCAGATCTGCTGCATTGGCCAAAGAAACATGAGCCACATCGTATTGGAAGTTGCGGTCAAAAGTATCCACGATGCACCGGCGGTTGGTCAGCGTTTCAAAGACCAGTGGCGCAATGAATTCAGTGGCGTGTTTCGTCATCAGTACATGCACAGCAGCCCCCCGTTTGGCGAGTGCATGTGCCACATTGGGCATTTTATAAGCAGCAATGCCGCCCGCGATCCCCAGCACGATTGTTTTGCCCTGCAGGTCTTTTTCCATGATGCGGTCCTCCCGTTTGAATCACTTCGATAGAGTTTGAATGCCGGAATTTATTATAGGTTGGTTTGACTTCATTGTAAAGGCTGGTATAATCAGATTATATCACACGGAAACGGGGTTCGCACATGATTTTGGCAGTGGACATCGGCAACACCAACATTTGTATCGGAGGGCTGGACGGGCAGAAGCTGCTGTTTGCCTTCCGCATGGTCACCCGCCCCCGGTGTACACCGGACGAATATACCGCCGAACTCCGGTTTCTTTTGCGGCGCGTGGGCTTTCATACCAATGAATGCTCCGGCGCTATTTTATGCAGCGTGGTTCCGGGGTTGAGTGAGGCTCTCGCACAGGCGGTTTTTCGCCTGACAGGCTGCGAGCCGCTGCGAGTAAGCCACACCTTGGACACCGGGCTGGTCTTTGACGTGGAATCTCCCGAGAGAGTCGGTCAGGATCGCATTGCCGACGCGGCAGCTGCAGCCGCCCTCTATCCCCTGCCGTGCATGACAGTGGATCTTGGTACGGCCACCACCTATAATGTCATTGATGAGAATGCCCATTTTCTGGGCGGGTTTATTGTTCCCGGCGTTCAGACCAGTCTGCGGGCAATCAGTGCCGGAACGGCACAGCTGCCGCCGATCGCTCCGGAAAATGCCGACCACCTGATTGGGCGCAATACGGTGGAGTGTCTGAACAGCGGCGCAGTGTTCGGCACCGCTGCCATGATGGAAGGTCTTGCCGACCGGGTGGAAGCGGAATTGGGCCGCCCCTTGACCGTAGTGGCTACAGGAGGTCTTGCCAGAGGGATCATTCCCTGCTGCCGCCGCAAGGTCTTGTATGATGCCGATCTTTTGTTCAAAGGACTGGAAGTCCTGTACCGACGCGCCAATTCGTAAATTATTCACGTACGCAAAACCGGTGTACGGTCAATTGACCGCCCACCGGTTTTTGTTTTCCTTGATTCACGGACGGCCCAGCGTCATATCCAGGAAGTACGGCCACTGCTTTTGCCACCAGGGCCAGTCATGAGAAACATCAGTACCCCAGATGTCCACGATGGGATGGATGCCCTTGCTTTCCAGGATATCCCGCAGTTCCCGGGTGGACGCCAGAAGTTCATCTTCCCAGGCTCCCTGCCCGCAGCACATGATAAATTTATCTGCTTTGGCAAAGAGCTCATAATACGGATGCTGTGCCGGGAAGTTGCGCATATAATCGCAGGGACTGTTTGCGTACACCAGGTCGTCCATATAGTTGCCGAAGAACATCCGGGACGAGTAAATGCCGCTGAGGGCGATGGTCCCATTGAACAAGTCCGGCCTGCGCAGATAGAAATTGACCGCGTGAGCTGCCCCCATACTGGCACCGCCGGTCAGGATGCGCCCGGTGTGGTCCGGACCGCACTCCCGGTTGATTTCCAGAATACGGGGAACCAGTTCGTCACAAATGTAATGATACCACCGTTCATGCTGTTCGATACGCGGGCGGCAGGGGCCGGGATTGTCCCAGCTTTCTCCATCAATGCTGTCGGCACAGATGATTTGCAGTTTTCCGGCATCGATCCAGGGAGCGGCGATGTCGCACATACCCCGGTCCTCCCAGTCATAAAAGCGTCCGCACTGGCACGGGAAAATCAAAATCGGCCGGCCGGTATGGCCGTAGACCTTGAATTCCATCTCGCGTCCCAGACAATGGCTGTACTCCTTGTAATAACGTACCTGCATGTTTCTTCCTTCCTTGGCAGGATGCCGGTCGGAAAATTCCGACCGGCATCCTGTTGTTCACTTATAAAAAAACTTTTTATTCAGGCTCAAAATTCCGACCATGTTCTGCATCAGACCACTTTCGGAAGAGCGGAACACCCAATAATATAATACCGCAAAGACTTCCCGCAGATAGCAGGTTGGAATGCTGCGCAGCGGAATGCCCGCAGGCAAGGCAGACACATCGGTAAAACCGGCCATCTGCGCATATTTGCCGCCACGGTAGCAGTGAAAAGCATTGGTCACATAAACAATCGGCTGCGCCGCATCAATGCCACGCTGTTCCAGGATCTGACGCGCAAATGCAAAGTTTTCTTCGGTGGAAGTGGACTTTGTCTCCGCTACCACACGATCCGGAGAAAGGCCTTTTTCGATCAGATACTTCCGCATAGCCTGCCCTTCCGGAACCCATTCATCTCTGCCTTGTCCGCCGGTAGTGATCACCAGGGTATCCGGGTGCGCCAATGCGAACTCATAAGCCTTGTCCAGCCGGTAGCGCAGCAGAAGGCTGGGTTTGTCCCGGCGAAGACCGGCACCCAGCACGATCACGACCTTTTCATTCCCCGCAGGAGGATTGGCATATCCGCTGCAAGCCACAAAAACCAGCATGCCGGCATAAAACACCGCACCGCAGATCAGAATTCCCAGCACAATGCGTCCAGTCAACGACCCGGTGAACCAGGCATTCAACCGACGATGCCAGACAGCATATCCGCAGCAGGCGGCCGTCAGGATCCAGACGATCAGATTGCCCATGTTAAAATTGCTGGTAAATACCAGCATGACCGAATAAAACAGCATGAATCCGGCCAAAAGATATAAGAAAATCTGCAAAAGAACTCCTTTACGGAACATACATTCAGTGCTGGGCGATTTCATTCCAGACTCCGCATCCCGCCACATCTGCCTTTATGCCCAGCGACTGGCAAACGGTGTCGGCAATGGTTCCAAAGCTGTACCGTGTGCCCAAATCAACGCCTTTGCGCACACCGGGGCCATATACCAGGTAAGGCACATACTCTCTGGTATGGTCGGTGGTCTTGGTGTAGGAAGGGTCACAGCCATGATCGGCGGTAATCATTAGAACATCATCCGGCCGCATCCGCTGCATGAATCGAGGAAGCCATGCGTCAAACTCTGCGGTAGCTGCAGCGTAACCCGCCACATCCCGACGGTGACCATACAGCATATCAAAATCGACCAGATTCACGAATGCCAGACCGGTAAAATCCCGGTCTGCCAGATCCAGCGTCACCTGCAGTCCTTCGGTGTTTCCGCTGGTGCGGATGGTTTCCCCTACGCCCTGGCCTGCAAAAATATCGTGAATCTTGCCGACGCCAATTGTCTGCATTCCTGCAGCCAGAATCTTGTCCAGCATCGTCTCTGCCGGCGGCTTGAGAGAATAATCATGCCGGCGCGGCGTGCGGGTAAAGTCATCTGCGCAGGTACCCACAAAAGGACGGGCGATGACACGGCCCACACCATAAGGGCCTTTCAGCATATCCCGGGCAACTTCACAGATCCGGTACAGCTTGTCGATGGGGACAAGATCCTCGTGCGCAGCAATCTGGAACACGCTGTCCGCCGAGGTGTATACAATCAGTGCACCTGTCTTCAGATGCTCCTCCCCATAATCGTGAATGACCTGCGTGCCGGAGTATGGCTTATTGCACAGCACCTTATATCCGGTGCGGGCCGTAAACTCCTCCAGCACTTCCTTTGGAAAGCCGTTCGGGAATGTGGGCAGAGGTGTTGAAGAGAGCAATCCGGCAATTTCCCAATGTCCGATGGTGGTATCTTTTCCGGCACTGGCTTCCCGCAGACGGGCATAACACCCCACAGGAGCCTCCACGGAGGACCGGCAGGTCACACCTTCAATATTGAACAGACCAAGAGCGGAGAGCGTATCTGCTTTGCAGTTGGGATGACCGGAAATTGCAGCCAGCGTGTTGGTACCGGTGTCCCCAAAAGCAGCGGCATCCGGCTCAGCCCCGATGCCGAAACTGTCAAGGACGATCAAGAACACACGTTTTGCCATGGTTTTTCTCCTTTTCAATGCAATGGCGGGAAAATCTTTCCCAAACTATACAGGCTATTATACATGAATTTCCTTAAAAAGTAAAACCATGGGCGGCTTTGGCTGCTAAGTGCAAAAAATGGGCAAAATTTTGTGCAAGTTTTCATGTTTGGCTTGTCGAGGCGAAAGATTTGTATTATAATAAGCCCGTATGTATACAATACTCTTATTTGAAACGGAGAAATTGAGATATGCGTAAGACTAAGATCGTTTGCACGCTTGGCCCTTCCACCGATAAGGGCGATGTGCTGCGTCAGCTGATTGAAAACGGCATGAACGTGGCACGCTTTAACTTTTCCCACGGTGACTATGATGAACACCGCGGCCGCTTTGAAAAGCTGAAGGCGCTCCGCACCGAACTGGGGTTGCCGGTGGCTGCCATGCTGGACACCAAGGGCCCCGAGATCCGTCTGGGCACCTTCAAAAACGGTTCCGAAAAGCTGGTGACCGGCCAGAAGTTCACGCTGACCAGCCGTGAGGTAGAGGGCACCAATGAAATCTGCTCCATCACCTACAAGGAACTGCCGCACGACGTGCAGCCCGGCGGTCACATTATGCTGGATGACGGTCTGATCAGCCTGCGCATTGAGAATGTTACCGATACCGACATCAGCTGCGTTGTTGAAAACGATGGCATCATCAAGACCAAGAAAGGCGTCAACGTTCCCGGTGTCCATCTTTCTATGCCCTATATGAGTCAGCGTGACAAGCAGGACATCACTTTCGGTGCCGAACAAGGCTTCGATCTGGTTTCCGCCAGCTTTACCCGCTGCGCTGCCGACATCATGGAGATCCGTCACCTGCTGGACGACTGCCACTCCAACATGAAGATCATCGCCAAGATTGAGAACCAGGAAGGCGTGGACAATATCGATGAGATCCTGGCTGTTGCCGACGGCATCATGGTCGCTCGCGGCGACATGGGCGTTGAGATTGATTTTGCCGAGATTCCCTCTATCCAGAAGCACCTGATCGACCGGACCATGGCTTGCGGCAAGGTAGTTATCACTGCCACGCAGATGCTGGACTCCATGATCTCCAACCCCCGCCCCACCCGTGCCGAGATTACTGACGTTGCCAACGCCATTTACGACGGTTCTTCCGCTGTCATGCTCAGTGGCGAGACCGCTGCCGGCAAATATCCCGTGGCTGCCCTGAAGGCTATGGTCGCCATTGCCGAGACCACCGAGGCCGATGCCAGCTACAACAGCCTGGTGCACCACGCCCAGGCCGATGAAAGCCGCTTGAGTGTAAGCGCTGCTGTTTGCCACGCTGCCTGCACCACTGCTTCCGACATTCACGCCAGCGCCATCATCACCGTTTCCAAGAGCGGCGAAACCGCTCGCCTGCTGAGCCGGTATCGCCCTGCCACTCCCATCGTGGCCTGCGTGCTGGATGAACAGGTACAGCGTCAGCTGAACATCCACTGGGGCATTACCCCGCTGGTTATGCCGTACGCCAACTCCACCGACGAACTGATCAGCAAGTCTGTGGAATGCGCCGTTGACGCTGGTCTTGTCCAGCCCGGCAGTATGGCTGTGGTGACCGCCGGTGTTCCCGTGGGTGTTTCCGGCACCACCAATATGATCAAGGTCCACCTGGTAGGCGACAGCCTCCTGACCGGCGTGGGCATCGGCGGCAAGAATGCCAAAGGCACTGTCTGTGTCTGCCGCACCGCTGCCGAAGTGTCTACCAAGTTCAAGCCCGGCCAGATTCTTGTCGTTCCTCATACCAACAACGATATGCTGCCTTATATCCGTCAGGCTGCTGGTGTTATCACCGAAGAAGCCGGTACCAACAGCCACGCCGCTATCGTTGCCCTGACCCTGGGCAAGGCAGTCATCGTCGGTGCGCTGGGCGCCACCCGTACCCTGCATGACGGCATGAACATTTCCCTGGATTGCCAGCACGGCGTTGTCCAGATGATGATGGAGTGATCAAAGATGGAACGCATCGCCAGCTTTTGCGTTGATCATACGACTTTGATGTCCGGCATGTATCTTTCCCGTCAGGATGGCGAGGTCCGCACCTGGGACGTACGGATGAAGCGGCCGAACCAGGGAGATTACCTTTCCCCTGCCGCTGCACATACGATAGAACACTTGTTCGCCACTTATGCCCGCAACAGCCGCTGGAGTGATCATGTGGTCTATGTGGGTCCCATGGGATGCCTGACTGGTTTTTATCTGCTGACCCAGGGAATGACCGATGCCGAGGCTTTGGAGCTGACCACCGATGCCTTTGCCTGGATGGCAGAGTATGACGGCCCCATTCCCGGGGCAAGCGAAACCGAATGCGGCAACTACCGTTTGATGGATCCCGACGCAGCCCGCAAGGAGTGCGGGGTCATGCTGGCGGTTCTGCGACAGCTGGATGCTGATCATCTCCGGTATCAAAAATAAGCAGCCTCATTCATAGTTGAACAGCAGCCGGACGTTGTGTCGTCCGGCCGCTGTTTTTTGTGAATTTATAAAAAAGTACCCGCCCGGAAACGAGTCCGGACGGGTACTTTTTTATGGATGTATTGGAGTTCAGATCAACGCCGCGGTGATCAGCGCCATCTTGTAGACCTCTTCGGCATTGCAGCCGCGGGACAGGTCATTGATGGGAGCATTCAGGCCCTGCAGAATAGGACCGTAAGCCTCAAAACCACCCAGACGCTGTGCGATCTTGTAGCCGATGTTGCCGGCATTGATGTTGGGGAAGATAAAGGTATTGGCATAACCAGCCACCGGGCTGCCTTTGGCCTTCAGCTGACCAACTTCCGGAGCAACGGCAGCATCAAACTGCAATTCGCCGTCCACCTTCATTTCAGGATGTTCAGCCTGGACACGAGCGGTAGCATTGCGCATCTTATCCACGGTCTCGCCCTTGCCGGAGCCCTTGGTGGAGTAGGACAGCAGTGCCACACGGGGATCAATGCCGAAAATAGAAGCCGTATTGGCAGTCTGGACGGTGATCTCCACGATCTCGTCCTCGGTAGGATCAATGTTGATGGCGCAGTCACCCATGGCCAGCGTCTCATCACCGCGAACCAGAATGAAGCAAGAGCTGACAGACTTGACACCGGGCTTGCACTTGATCAGCTGCAGGGCGGGGCGAACGGTATCGGCGGTGGAGTAAGTGGCGCCGCCCAACAGGCAGTCGGCCTTGCCCATCTTGACCAGCATGGTGCCGAAGTAGTTTCCCTTCGCCATAGCGGCACGGCACTGTTCCTCGGTCATTTTGCCCTTGCGCAGCTCGACCATCTTGGAGACCATCTCGTCAAAGCCTTCATAATTGACAGGGTCGATGATTTCGGCGCCGGTAATATCAAATCCACCCGCTGCAGCGGCTGCCTTGACCTCTTCCGGATTGCCGAGCAGAATAACGTTCAGCACCTTGCCGGCCAGCAGACGACTGGCTGCGCTCAGGATACGAGCGTCGGGACCCTCGGTGAAAACGATGGTCTTGGGGTTGGCCTTAAGCTGTGTTTCGAAGCGTTCAAAAAGTTCCATACTGTACCTCCGATTCTTTCGCCGCTCTGCCGTTTGTCGGTACGGCACACGGCGCTGCATCTTCTTACAGAGTGATTATAGCACCAATTTTGCTGCCTGCAAAGGGGGCTCCGCCCCGATTCGTGCAAATATTGCTCATTTTTAGGGGTCATACCACAAAAAAAGCAAAATATATTACAAAGTTAAGAAAATCACAGCCCAATCGGCGGTTCAAAGCCATAAGATCTGTAGAAATCGGTCACATCCTGATTGTCGCGCACCACAACTGCCCGCAGCAGCCGACCACTCTTGGGGTCCAGGAATCCGATAACCGTTTCGCCTGTACAGGTACTGCTCTGGCGGCGGATATTTTCCCGCCCCAATCCTTGCGGCGGAGTCAGAATGGTGCACTTTTTCCGTTTGAAGAACATGCTTTTGCCCCCGCTCTTGCATCCGATTGCCGCCTTTTACAAAAGTGCCTGTTCCCACTCCGCAACACGAAAGCCTACCAGAATCTTTCCATCCTCGGTCACAACAATGGGACGTTTGACCAGCATCCCATCCTGAGACAGGAGCCGCAGCTGCTCTTCTTCGCTCATGGCAGGAAGTTTCTCTTTCAGTTGCATGGACTTATACAACTGCCCGCTTGTATTGAAGAATTTCTTCAGCGGCAAACCGCTTCCGGCAGACCAGGCTTTCAATTCTTCAAAACTCGGATTTTCTTCTTTGATATCCCGCGCGGTATAATTTACCCCATGCTCGTCCAGCCACGCCTTGGCTTTCCGGCAGGTCGAGCATGGCGGATATTGTAAAAACAACATGATAGAGTTCTCCTTGTCAAATATTCGATAGCTCTTCATCGATGGAACGAATCAGTTCTTCCGGATAGGCTTCCGGCATAAACCCTGCCAACTGGCGCAGAGACGCTCCCTTCAGCAAAGGATTCTGCTGCAAAATTCCCATCACTTCGGGCAAGCGCCGTTGCAGAACTTCACAAGCTCCGGGATTTTTGAGCAGGCGTTTGAAAGGCACGTCCAGTCCGGCTTTGCCGCCGCCCATCTGTGCACGGAGTTCCGGTCGGGGCAGAACCACATCCAGCGCACCCCAGATATCCTGAAGAAATTGGATGCTCATTGGAAGCCAGTGCGCCACCTCGGCATTCACCTTTGTCTGATCACCATTACTGGTACAGGGGCGCGCCAGAGAGAGACCGTGCTCTCCCGTCTGGAATACGTGCAGGCAAAAAGGAATATCATGATCTGCCAGAGCGTCGGCAAAAACCAGACTGTTCTTGACAGGAACAAGACTGTCTCCCTGGGTGGCAAAGATAAAGGCGGGTGGAGTGGAATCAGAAACAAGGCTCCCCAGATCCGGCTCGTCCGGTCGTCCCATGGGAGCCCAGGTCGCCCCCAGGGTCACCGCGTATCCCAGTACCATAGCATCGGGCTTGCTCTCACTCTGGGTTCCCAGTGCCGCGGCAAGATGTCCGCCGGCAGAAAAACCGATGGCCGCAATTTTATGCGGATCTATACGCAGATCCGCCGCGTTCTGTCTCAAATAGGCAAGAGCGGCCTGCGCATCCTGTAAAGACTTATCCAATGGGCAGTCCATCCCGGTGGTATAACGAAGGACAAACGCATTAAAGCCCTCTGCCATATAGGCCAGCGCCACCGGTTCCGCTTCGCGGTCAGAGCAATATTGATATCCACCACCCGGGAAAATCAGCGCAGCGGGGCGGACATCCGTGTTCGGCATTGCCTTGCTTTTGTCCTGTAAATAGCAGGTCAGGCGAGCATTGTTTGGGGAAAGCTGTACATTCATGCATTCCATGAAAGATTCACCTCATTATACATGTGTGCAATTTTATTCAGTATAGCA
>CALXHN010000004.1 GCA_944388105.1 uncultured Gemmiger sp.
AGGGGGTAATCCAGCAGGACCAGCTTGGCCCCGCGGAGGTTGTCCAGCGCCTTGAAGCGGGCCAGCAGCCGGTCACAGTCATAGTTGCCGTACAGGCAGGCCACGCAGAACCCGGTGCCGGCCACCCGGGAGCCGAAGTCGGCGATGGGATGCTGGGGGGTGCGGGCCCCTTCGCTGTGATCCCGCTCCACCACGCGGTAGAGCTCGGTGCTGCCGTTGTTCACCCGGACGGAGGAGACCTGGATGTTGGTCCAGCCCAGGCAGGTCAGCAGCCGGTGGATGCGCTCGGGGGTGGCGCTGCTGTCGTTGGAGGGCCAGTTTTCGATGAGGGGACGGGCGCCCCGGCGGTCCTGGGACGCATTGCCCCGCAGCAGGATGGAGCGCAGGGGCAGGGCCACGTCCCGCACCAGGCGGAAGTTGTCCTCAAATTCCTGCCAGAACTGCTGCAGGTAGCCGATGGCCTCGCTGGATTCAAACCGCACGTCGAAGTCGCCCCGGCGCACCCGGTTCATCCAGTCTTCGGCCACCGTGTAGTTCTGGACCTCGATGAGCTTGCCGATCTCCCCTTCCACTTCCGGGGACGCCGCAAAGAAGGCCGGGTTGTTGGCCACCAGGGCGGTGAGCTGGTCCTTGAGCTGGACCCCGTACTGGGCGGCCACCTGGTGGATCTGGGCATAGCACTGCTCCACCAGCTTGAACCAGAACCCATAGTTGCCGGTCTCCCCGCAGGTCAGGTACCAGCGGCGGACGGTCTCCTCCATGCTCATGAGGAAGGGGTCGCTCTGGATGATCTGCCCCCGGCTGAGGGCCAGGATGTAATCTTCCCGGAAGCGGCCCAGGTTCTGCTGGGCACGCAGGGCCGTCTGCTCCATATAGGGCGCCGGGTCGGCGGGCAGGGCTTCGGGCAGGTCGGCCCCGGTCATGACCAGATAGCTGCGGATCAGCTCGGCGGAACCGTAGTCGTTGTTCTTGGGGTCGGCGGAATAGATGTCCACCAGCCGCTCTTCCAGGGCGGGGTGGTCGGTCTCGCAGTGGCAGCGGATGCGGGCCAGGACGTTGTACCCGCCCAGGGCGCAGAAGGTGGCCCGGGTGTCGGGGAGGTAGTCCTCGTCCAGCAGCAGGCAGTCGCTGCGCAGGAAGTCCACATACAGATACCGGCGGGCGTCCTCGCTCCAGCTGCCCTCCAGCCGGTCATACAGGTCCCGGGCGGTGGTTTCCAGCAGGTAGAGGCCGCAGTCCTGTTCCGCGCCGGCGCCCCGGCGCAGGCGGTCGCAGTCCGCCCCCAGGGTGCGCAGCCGCTCCATGAGCTGGCCCCGGATGCGGCGGTATTCCGCCCGGGCGGGGCTTTCCGCCGGCTGGGCGGTGACCCCCTGGCTGCTCAGGTCGTACCAGTCACAGATGACCGCAAGGATGTTCTGCAGGCTGCTGCGCAGGTTGTTGCGCCGGTTGCCCTGCAGGCGGGCAGCCCGGTGCTTGATGTCCATGTTCTCCCCGGCCCGGTTCCAGCATTCGTTGATGTAGGCGTCGATGCTCTCGGCGGAGATGGAGGCGGCGGTCAGGGGTTTGCCGGCGGTGATCCACCGGTCCCGGAAGTCATCCCGGCAGGCGGCCATGGCTTCGGTGTCGTCCTCAATGATCTGCTTGAGCAGCACGGCGGGCATGCCGTCCCGGGCAAAGGCGATCTTTTTGGTCTCCACGTTGCGGGCAAAGCTGGCGTCCTCCCGCGGGGGGGTGAGCACAAACTGCTGGTAGAGGTTGCGGGCCCGGTGCAGGGTCTGTTCCAGCTTCTTCTTCTGGCCGTTCATGTCCAGGTTGTGGTAGTCGGCCAGACCGTCCACCGCACAGTTGGTCCATTTGTTGAACTGGCACAGCAGCTCATAGATCTCATTCAGGCTGGGGATCTCGTTGAAGGCGTCGATGCTGTCGTGCAGGGAGCCGATGTTGTAGCCGTAGACGCTGCCGTTGGTGAACGCCGCCCGCAGGCAGGCCGCCGCCATGCAGTAATTGTTCAGCACGGGGTAGTCGCTGTCGCCGCCGGCCAGCAGTTCCAGCAGGTGGCCCACGCTGTAATCGCAGTCAAAGGCGGGGTTGTCCGCCGCCAGACTGACCACCCGGTAGACCGGCAGCAGGGCTTCGGGGTTCAGTTCCGCCCCGGCTTTCAGGTAGGCCAGCATCCGGGGCAGGCGGTATTCCCCCTTGAGACCCAGGGCATAGTCGATGACCTGCTGGCGGCTCAGGTTCAGCTTGGCCCAGCCGTCCGGGTCGGTGTAGGGGGCGGGTTCCGGCTCCTCCGGCTCTTCCGCCGCTTCCTCCTCCATCTCTTCCGCCGTCTGCTCCGGTTCCTCCTCCGGACGGTCCGTTTCCTCCGCCTGGGCAGCGGGGAGTTCCTCCACCACCGGGACCTCCTCGGCCTTGACGGCATGCTTTTCCTCCAGGGCCTTGACCTGGACCATGATGGCGGTGTAGACCTCCTGGGTCACGCAGTCCTCATGCAGCTGGGGCAGCAGCGCCCGGACGCTTTCGGGGTCGTCCTCAGCGCAGGCGTGCTGCAGCAGGTTGACCACGCACTCCCCGTTCACCGAGCGCTGCAGGTTCATGTTGCCCCGCAGCTCCCCGTGACTGGTCACGAACTGCCGGAACTGGCGGCTCTTGTGGGCCAGCCGTTCCAGCCAGGGAAGTTCGCCGGTGGTGTCGTACTGCTTTTTCAGGATGCTCATTTCCCGCTGCAGGATGGTGGGATAGGATTTGGATTCATTGCACCGCTTTTCCGCATCCTCCAGGGTGGACAGAGCCTGCCCGATCTCCCCCAGATTGCGCCAGACCTGGGCCAGGGAAGCGTAGGCCTGCCAGGTCTGGGGCATGTCGTCCCGGTGGACGCGGCACAGCTCCGCCGCCCGCTGCAGCGGTTCGGTCAGACCGGTGGCGTTGTACTGGGTCAGCGCCGTGGTCAGCGCCAGGTCCAGGGCTTCGGGCCGGGCCCGGGTGTTCAGGGCCTTCTCCACCCAGTACCAGGTCCGCTCAAAGCGTTTCCTGTCATTGCTTTCGGCCAGGGCGTTCCGGGCCAGGTCCGGGGCACCGGGCTGCACCGCCACCGCCTGCCCGCCCCGCAGCCGGAAGCAGACGCTGATGAACTTGCCGCCCATGTCGGCGCACTGCTGGGTGCGGATCCTGCTTTTCAGGGTGATGTTGATGATGTCCTCATAGGAGAAGGTCACCGTGCCCTGGTCGTACTCGATGGTGCCCCGTTCCCCCACCCAGCTCAGCCGGATGATGGTGCCGCAGAGCAGGTCCTGCTGTTCCTGGGGGATCAGGGGTTCCTCCTCTTCCTCGGGGGGTGTCTCGGGTTCGGCGGCCTGCTTTTCGGCGTCGGCCAGTTCCCCGCTGCGCCGGCGCAGGCAGTCCAGCACGCCGGAACCGGGATAATGGCTTTCCAGCAGCCGCACCGCATAGCTCAGGGCGCTGCCCTTGGGCAGCGGCACCCCGGCCACCGCCGCCAGATGGGCCGCCAGTTCGTCCAGATACCCGGCAGGCAGGTCCCCGGCGTGTTCGGACAGCCAGACCACCACCTGCAGGTCTCCGGCGGCCACACAGGCTTCGTCCAGCAGGGTGAACAGCTGGTTCAGCTCCTCGCCCCGGGCGCCGGCGCAGATGCCCATGGCCGCGTAGGCGCCGGCTTCCTCATACCGGTTGGCGTTCCGGGCGCTGAAGGCGGCTTCCCGATAGGCCCGCCCCCGGGCAAAGACCTCCTCCGGGTCCTCCCCGGTGCGGCGTATCAGACAGCCGCAGAAAAGGGCGGTGCGGTACTCACCGGCCACGGCGGGGTTTTCCTGCAGGATGCCCCGGATCTGCATGGCCGCCCGACGGGTCTTGTAGGCGTCGTTGTTGCGCATGCCGAACAGCAGGCTGTTGTACTGCCCCACCAGCAGGGATTTGGTGGACTTGGGCAGGGCGTCAAAGGCCTGTTTCAGTTCGTCGTCCCGCAGCTGGGGCCATTCCAGGGACGTCTGATAAAAAGGCCGGAAATCCCGCACCGGGGCCGGCTGACTGTCCGCCGGTTTTTCCACGGCCGGCGGCGCCGGCGGGGCCGGGGTCTCGGCCGCGGGGGCCGCGGGGGCTGCGGGGGCTGCGCCTGCTTCCGTCTGCCGGAAGAACAGCACTTCCCCATAAGACAGGCAGATCACTTCGCCGTCGTCCGCGGTCAGTTCCAGTCCTTCTTCATGATCGGTATCTGTGATGATGCCGGTAAGTCTTCGTTCTCTGTCGCCATCGTTGAATTTCAGTTCCACCCGTGTGCCGGGTTCCAGTTTGGCCAACTTCTTTTCCATGAGTTTTGACATGGTGATTTCCGTCCTTTCTATTTTGATTTTCAGGCCGTCCGGCGGCCCGTTCCGGCGATCAGTGGTATTCCACCAGGCGGATCTCCGCCTCAGGTTCCTGGAAATTTTCCAGCGTGCCGTACAGCACGCCGTCCTCCTCCCGCAGGGGCAGCACCAGGCAGCCCCCGTCCCGGGTGTACACCTCCGCCCGGGCCTGCAGGCCCGGGTGCTGCTGCAGGCTCAGCTGCACCGTCAGGGTATGCCGGCGGGTGTCGTAGGCGATCATATCCTCCTCGGTCTCGGTGCCGTCCACCCGCACCACGGGGTCCGGGCCGGCCGCACCGCGGGCACCGGCCGGGACCGGCGCTGCGGGAATGAAAAAGCCGATGCGCGCCGCGGCATCCTCCACCCGGCGGAAGGCGGCCCGCAGCCCTTCCCCGGTCCGGTCCAGGTGCAGCTCCACCGCTGCCAGGACCGGGGACGGCTCCCCCGTGCCCACCAGATCAAAGAGCTGAGCCAGCACGGCATACCGCCGGTAGCAATATTCGCAGCTGCGGATATGGTCCAGATATTCTTCATCCTGCGGGGTCGCTTGCTCCCCGCGCATGGCCCGACGGGTCAGGTCATACAGCGTTTTGTCGTTGATATGGCTCATCGATTGTCTCCTTTGTCAAGAAACTTTTTGGCGGAGGTAGGCAGATTCAGGCAGCAGTAATCCGACAGCGCCTCGTTCTTCATGATCCGCTTGTAGGCGCCGGACAGCATCTGGGGATGGACCGACCCGCACCAGGTACGGACCTGCTCCAGGGTATACAGCCGGCCGTACGGCACCTCCGCCAGCCGGCAGGATACACCGTCCAGCTGCACGGTCTTGTTCAGATTCCGCCGGAACGCCCACCCCCAGCGCACCGGCATCCGGAAATACCAGGAAAATTCCTGCTGGCTTTCCTCGCACAGGGTTCCCAGTGTCTTGTCCTTCATATGGGCCATGGCCCAGACGGCGGAACAGGAATCGGAGGGCTGGGGGAATTTCAGCTGGCCTTCCCGCACCGGCGGGCGGACCTGTGCCCGCCCCCGGTCCCGGGGGTCCCAGCGCTGGGCGGCGGGCAGGCCGAATTCGGGGTCGAACCGGCCGGTCAGCTGGTACAGGATGCGGCCGTAACACAGGGCCAGCCCCTTGCCCGCCATCCCCCTGTAGCTCAGCAGGGCCCGGACGTAACACAGCAGGACCTGGTCGTGGCATTGCAGTTCCAGCCTGTGTTCCAGTTCGTTCAGGATGTTGTCCTCATCGCTCTGAAAAAGGCCCTCGTCCAGCTGAAAGCCGGACTCATCCCGGATGTAGGGGTCCGCCAGACGGATCTTCTGGACCGGGTCGCCCCGCTTTTTTTCCTCCCCGGGCGCCGGTTCCCCGGGGGCGTTGTAGTCGCTGCGGCGCCGGGGGCCCATCTCGTATTTGCTGCCGGGATGAAGCAGCTTGAGATAGTCGGAGGCCTGGTTGCGGCACAGCCGGGTGGCCAGCCCCGCATAATGACAGACCGGGATCTGTTTTTTCCTGTGGACGCACAGGTCGGCCATGATCTTGAGAAAGGCGTCCTGGAAGACGGTCACGGTTTCGGTGGGAAGTTCACTGGGCCACAGGCCCCCTTTTGTAAGCCTTGCCTTGATCTTTTTCCTGCAGTAGGCATAGGTGGCACGGTACAGTTTTTCCACCGCCTCTTCCTTGGCCGGTGTGTCCCACCATTGCCGCGGGGTGCAGGCCTTTCCGGGGGGCAGAAGCCGGATGTATTCCAGATACACCTGCTGCAGTCTGTCCGCCGGGGTGCCCGGTTCGGGCGGGCGTCTTTCCCGCTCCTTTTTCAGGTCTTCCTTTTCCCCTTCCTCCAGGTCCTCCTCTGCCGGGAGGTCCATGCTCTCTTTTTCATAAAAATCCTGGGTATTGGCCGGCTTTGGCCGCTCTTCCGCGGCCGATGAAACTGATCGGCGCATATGATCTGCACGCTCCTTTTTTCACGGAATTCCGGGCTGTCTGTGCGCACAGCCCCGCGCGCCGGCGGGGCCATTTCCCCGCCGTTACTCATAGGGAACGACTCCCGGAGAAAATGTTGAAGTGAAAAAACGGATTTTTTTGAAATTTTTTCCGGGGCGGCTCAGCGGCAGCGGTGGCAGACAAATCCGCCCCAGTAATGTTCATCGGCAAAGGGGCGGAAGCTGTCCGCCCGTTCCAGGCGCAGGTCCAGCACCGCCCGCATGGCGGCGGAGGTTTCGGGGTCCCGGCGCAGGGCGTCCCACCCGGCCTGTTTCAGCTGGGCCACGGTGGCCTGTGCCAGGGAGGCCTTGGCTTCCCGCAGGGCGTCGGGCACCGGGCGGTCCTGCTGCAGCAGCCGGTAAAACCGGCGCATGAGTTCGGCGGCGGCAAAGTCGTCCGCCTCCCACAGGGAGGTCACCACATACCCCACCCCCGCGGCCGCAAAGGCGGACACCAGCCCCTGCACGCTGCCCGCGGTGTTTGCCTCCCCCATTCCGGTGAAGCAGGCGGACAGCACCGCCAGCCCGGTGCCGTGCAGGTCCATACGGCTGATCTCGTCGGCGGTCAGGATGCCGTTGCCGCAGCGCTCGTCCTCCCGCCCGGTATCCAGAAAGGTCTGGGCTCCGGCCAGATAGATGCGGGCGCTGAACAGGGCGTTGCTCTCCCCGGTCTGGTCGAAATCCCCGTGGGCGGCGATGTGCAGGATGCCGTACCGACCCGCCTGCCGCAGCAGTTCCTGTTTGGTGGCCCGGTCCCCGGTCAGGCAGCGGCCGCCGGTGCACCGGGCCACCATGCGGGCTTCCAGCCCGCTGAAGGGCAGCGGCTGCAGGGACTGGCCATGGCGGAGGGTATCCGCCCCGGGAAAGCGGTCCCGGCTGCCCGCCCGGTAGTCCGGGTCCCCCACCACAAACGCCCCGTCCTGGGGGGCGGCCGCGGTGGCAAAGAGGATGTCCCGGCCGCAGATCAGTTCGGTCACGGTGAACCGCTTGTCCAGGGTATGGGCCCCGTCCGGCCCCAGCAGGCCGTAGGGAATGTTGCGCAGCAGCTCTTCGGGCGCGATGTACAGGGCACGGACCCCCGCCAGCAGGTCCTCCACCGGAGCGATCAGGGTGCGGTAGAGGGTGCTGCGCAGGGCATTCTTCCGGGCCCGGGCTTTCCGGTCGGCACCGCCGGCGTCCCGGCAGCAGGCGCGGAAATCCCCGCACAGCTGCTGCAGGCTGTCCATATCCGCCCCGGGCAGGGTGCGCCGGTACAGGCGGACGGTCCCTTCCTGCTGCCGCAGCAGGTATACATCCAGCCATTGTTCCCCCGTGCCGTCCTCCTGGCCCAGGAAATTCTGCCGGGTGGTCTCGAAGGCCCAGTAGTATTCCACCAGGGCACTGCCTTCGGGCAGTTTTTCTGCCAGGGCCCGGGGGGTGATGGGGGTGAAGTGCCGGATATCCGGCATGGCGCTTTCGATCCGGGCCGAAAGGCGGGCCACCTCCCGCTCCGTCTCCTCCAGAGAGGGCCCGCCCGGGTCCTCCATGGCATACAGGGCGGTCTGCCGGTTCTGCAGCCGGCGCAGCCGGTCCAGGGCACGGCGGGTCTCCTCGTCCCCCAGGCCCATGAGGATGCGGTTGCGCTCCCGTCCGGCCAGGGCGGCCAGGGCCTTGCCCCGCAGCACCAGCCCGAACATCTGCTCTTCGCTGCGCACGGGGCGCAGGATGCAGTAGGCGTTGGCGAACACCGCCCGGGCATTGACCAGGGACACGGTGAGGGCGGTATCGTCCAGGGTACAGACGTTGTTTTTCCATTGCCGGTCCAGCTCTTCCAGCTGGGCAACGGCACCGGGGACGGCCGCCCCGGGCCCGCCGTACTGCCTGCGGATCAGGTTGATGACGATATGGCAGGAGGACCGGATGCGGTCCTGCAGCAGGGTGTCCCGGAGCAGGGCTTCGCAGGGGTCGGCCAGACGGGCACATTCCGGGTCGTTCTGCATCCACAGGAACAGCATCAGCTGGTACAGCAGCACCGTGTACGCGGGGCGGTAGAGGGGGTCGTCCCGCAGCCGGTCCAGGGAGGTGCGCACCAGCAGCACCGCGTCCGGCAGGTCCTGCGGCCGCAGCATCCCGTTGCTGCACAGCATTTCCAGCATGGCGCTGTAGGGGACCAGTTCCAGCTTTCCTCCCGACGGCGGGGCCGACGGGTCCTGCCGCAGGGCCGCGGCCCTGCGCTTCACCCGCTGCCGCAGCTGTTCCGCTTTCTCCTCCCCCAGCTCGTCCACGATCTGCCGGCAGGAATAGCAGACCATCACCGCCTGCTGGTAGATCTCCTCGCTGCGGGGATCCCCCGCTTCTTCCATCTGTCGGATCAGCCGGTCCAGGCGGTCCAGGCCTTCGGCCACATGCCCCTGCACACAGTACAGGTATCCGGCGTTGTAATCCAGGGTGGCGTCATCCACATGGGCGACGCCGTCCATGCCCGGGGCGAAGGGGACTTCCCGGGCGCGCAGGGTGTCTTCCAGCGCCCGGTTGTAGCTGCCCCGGGCGCAGTCCAGCACCCCCGCCAGGGTGTAGGCGTACCGACGGCGGTAGTAGCTCTGCCCGGGGTCGCCGTCAAAGGCCTCGCAGGCGGCGCGGTACCGGTCCAGCAGCCCGTCCAGACCGTCGCACACCCCCATGCGGGGCAGCCGGCCCAGCACCCCGAACACCACCGGACCCAGAAGCTGCAGCTGCTGCCCGTAAGGCAGATCCCCGTACCCGTGGCCCAGCATTTTTTCCAGAAATTCCACCAGGAACCGCACGCCCGCCCCGTCCCAGTCCCGGCGGCGGATCACCAGCCGCACATACCAGAAGTAGGCCCGGGGCACGCAGGTCAGCAGATGCCCGGGGCCCAGCGCCCCTTCCCGCAGCGCCATGCACTGCCGGAAGGCTTCCTGGGCTTCCTCATACCGTTGCGTATTGTGCAGGGCGATGCCGTACATCCAGAAGAAATCACTTTTTCCCAGGGTGTCCGGCCGGCGCTGCACCCCGGGCAGGGCCGCATCCCCGCAGGCGGCGGCCAGGGCGGAGCCTCCCTGGTCGATGCAGTCCAGCAGCACCTGGACATACAGGTTCCAGGCGGTCTCCTCCCCGAAGGTCCGGCACGCATCCGCCAGACACATCTGCATCACCCGGCAGCCCTCCTGCTGCAGTCCGTAGGCGGCACAGCCCCCGGCCATGGCCCGGAGCAGTTCCCACTGGTTCATCAGCGCCCGCTCGTCCTCCTCATCGGAGTCCTCCCAGGTCTGCAGGAGTTCCAGTTCCCGGGCGGGGATGCAGTCCAGCAGGATGTCCCACTGCCGGTCGGTGTCGGCACAGCTTTGCAGCAGCAGCCCCGCCCCCAGAAGGTGGTCCTGTTCCGGCCAGGGGACCTCCACCGCCTGCCCCGCGCTGCGGAAGACCTCCGCCACGCAGCGGGTCAGGGATTCCCGGGAGGCGGACGCCGGCTGGGCGCAGAGCAGCAGCTCCGCCCGCACCTGCAGCAGGCACAGTGCCAGCAGGGCACCGCCGCCCCGGATCTCCTGCGCCCGGTCGGCGCCGGTATGGGCGTCCTCCGGCCCGATCACCAGGCGGGCCAGCCGGTCCACCGCCTCCTCCCGCAGCCGTTCCCGCAGCTTTTCCGCCGCGGCCCGCAGGGCATCCCGCTCTTCCCGCAGATGCCGTTCTTCCATCCTCCTCACCCCCGCCTTTTCGAGATATATTCTCATGATACTACAAAAATATGGCAGGAACAAGGCGTGTTTTTCGGTCGTTTTGCCGAAATTTGCTTTTCTTTTGCGCCGGCGGCCCGGGCCACTTCAAATTTTTTGCCCTGCCTCGTCCAATATGACACAAAGGAGGGAGAACCCATGACGAACTGTTCGATGCCCCCTCTGTGGGAAGAGAAGGACGCGGTCTTTCTGGTGACCGGCATGACCGAGAACGAACGCTTTGTGCGGGACCTGGCCGGCACGCCGGCCATCCGCCGGTATACCGTTTCCGAGGATATGGACAACCTGGTGTATTACAAACTGGCGTACACGCCCCCTTATGAAAGCTTTGAGGGGCTGCGCCGGCTGTACCTGCTGCTGATGGACGCCGCCGGCCTGCAGGCCCAGTACCGGGGGGTGCTGGCGCTGGATCTGAGCGAGTGGCTGGACCACCCCCGGGAGGACTACCTGCACATCGCCTTCAAGTACCTGCACGACCACCGCCGGGACTGGAAGCTGCTGTTTGTGGCGGGGGCGGCGGACACCGGACAGCTGCAGCCCCTTGTGCAGACCGCCGCCCTGTACCTGCGCCCCCAGCTGTGGCAGCTCTGCCTGTTCCGGGACCTGCCGGTGCTGGAACACTACATTGCCGCCCGCCTGTCCATCACCCCGGAAGCCTGCACCGCGCTGACCGGTCTGTGCAGCCGGCTGACCCCGCTGCACAGCTGCGCCGTGCTGGAACAGGTACTGCAGGAACTGCAGGACCTGGCGGGGGAACGGGTGACCCGCCGCATCCTGCAGCGCTATCTGAAGGAGGAGACCAGTCTGGTGGCCATTCTCAACGGCGGTCCGATAGAGGCCGCCGTACCCGGAAACAAGGAGGAAGAAAACCATGCCCCCATTTGATATCCGCTACGATTACGAATCCGACTGGCGGCCGTATGTGTTCCCGGAGCCTTCGGCCCGACTGGCCACCATGAACGAGATCCGGCGGGACTACCCGCCGGTGGAACTTTCCCACAAACCGCTGAAAGCCGGCGGCATGCCGGTGTGGAGCGACGGCAGCACCGTCTGCCTGAACACCCGGGACGAGATGACCCTGGGGGTGGGCTTTACCGGCGCCGGCAAGAGCCGCCGGGGGGTGGGCCCCACCATCGCCATGCTGGCCAAGGGCGGGGAGAACATCGTGGCCATTGATGTGAAAGGGGAGCTGACCACCGGCTCCCTGGCCCGCTACATCCGGGGCGTCCTGGACGAAAACGACTACAAGACGGTATTTTTTGACCTGCGCGGTTTCCGGGGAGACGGGTTCAATCCCCTGCTGCTGCCCTACCGGATGTACCGGGAGGGCAAGCCGGGGGAAGCCCTGCGCCTGCTGCATGAACAGTTCAACAACCTGTCCCATGTGTACAACGGCTCCACCGCCGACCCGTTCTGGACGCTGGAAGGGGTGCTGTGCCTGATGGGGTTCTGCTGCGGCATGTTCGCCTGCATTGATGACCCCGACTGCATCCACATGCTCTCCCTGGCCATGCTGCTCAACGACGAAGGCTGCAACGCCATGCACACCATCCGGGAGCGGTGCCGTCTGCCGGACATCGTCTCCTCCACCCTGGATTCCATCCTGTCCATGCCCGAGCGCACCCGCATGTCGGTCATTGCCACCGCCTACAGCATGCTGCAGCCCTTTGTGGTCAATGACCAGCTGATGCGGATGACCAGCTGCACCACCTTCGATTTTGCGGAGCTGGCAAAGCGCAAATGCGCCGTGTTCATCATCGTGCCCGACGAGGTGGACAGCTACGACCCCTTTGTGGGCATCCTGCTGGACCAGCTGTCCAGCACCCTGGTGGGGCTGGCCTACCGCTGCGGGGGCAGCCTGCCCATCCGCACCAACTTTGTGTGTGACGAATTCACCCAGTATTTCATCCAGAACATGAGCCGCAACATCAGCGCCCACCGTTCCCGCAACATCCGGTGGTACATCTGGTGCCAGGGGCTGGAACAGCTCAAGACGGCCTATCCCAAGGACGCCCCCGTCATCCTGGAAAACTGCGCCAACCTGTATTTCATGAACAGCCCCGAGCTGAGCCTGCTGCAATATCTGTCCGAGCGGTCCGGCCAGGTCATGGGCACCGCCGGCAGCGTGCGGCCCCTGCTGCGGGTGCAGGACCTGCAGACCCTGAAAAAGACCGCCGAATACACCGAGACCTATTTCAGCGCCCCGGGGGTGCAGTTCGTGGGGCGGCTGCCGGACATCAGCCGGTATGCCTGCCTGCAGTTTCCCCCCAAGACCTACACCATCCCCTGCCACCTGTCCGACCGGAAGGTGCCTACCATGGATATCAAACACATGCTGCGCCGTCCCGACTCCATCTTTTTGTGAGCGCCGGACTGCCCCAGCCAGAAAGGAGACCGTTCCATGATCCAGATTCCCATTGCCGACCGCCAGGGGCTGCGCTCCGGCGATCTGGTCAGCTGTTTTGCCTGCCGTTACCGCACGGTGCTGCTGTGCGGCGAGATCACCGAGGCCCTGGCCTGCGACGTGGTGCTGCAGATCGAATACCTCTCTCTGGAAAGCACGGCGGACATCCTGCTGTACATCCAGAGCCCCGGGGGCAGCGTGAGCGCGGGGCTGGCCATCTATGACGCCATGCAGCGCTCCCGCTGCGACATTGCCACCGTCTGCCTGGGCACGGCGTCCAGCATGGCGGCGGTGCTGGTGGCCGCCGGCACCCCGGGCAAGCGCTACTGCACCCCCCACGGGGAACTGATGATCCACCAGGTGCTGGGCGGCATGCAGGGACAGGCCAGCGACATCGAGATCGCCGCCGCCCACCTGCGCAGCCGCCGGGACCTGCTGGACACCATTCTGGCCCGGGCCTGCGGCAAGCCGGCGGCCCGGGTCCACCAGGACTGCGACCGCGACCACTTCATGACCGCGGAGGAGGCCATCCGCTACGGTCTGGTGGACCATCTGTACCAGGCACCCCTGCAGGCCTGATTCCGGACCGGACAGCAGACAGGGACCGGCAATTGCCGGTCCCTGTTTTTTCTGCCGCCTGTCAGGCGGCGCTCTCCTGGGTCATGTACATATGGAGCTTCATGACATACCACTGTACCCGCTCTTCGGCGTAATCCCGGGCGTCGCTTTCACAGGCCTGGGTGTAGTAGGCCTCGAAGTCCTCCTCCCCGCTCTCGTAGTCCCGGAACTCCTTCTCATACTGTTCCACCGACCGGAAGACCTGCAGGCTGCGGGACTGTTCCGGGGCAGCGGTGTACAGATCCAGCAGCCGGTACTGGTAGGCATGGTACGCCTCATGGCAGATCGCTTCCAGCATGTAGCCCCCCGAACGGGTCTCCAGGTCATCCGCACTGATGGTGATGGTCAGGGACCTGTCATTGTAGGAGGCAATGACATCCCCCTCCACCCGGGCCACCCGGGCCGTCAGGGCATAGGGCAGGCCCAGGGAGGATTGTTCCAGGTCGATCACCGTCTGCAGCACATCCAGCTTCTGCTGCAGCGTCAGGGTCTGCCAGGTATCCTCTTCCAGCTGCACCAGGGTCGGCATGCAGTCCTCCACCTGCTGCTGGACGGCCTGGGTGTCCTCCGGGGCACCGGCCGCCAGCGGTCCGCTGAACAGCGTGGGCACAAGGCAGGCAAGCATCATCCCGCCCAGGCCCATCGCCAGGGTCCGGTGCACCGCCGACAGGGATTGCCGGTGCCGGAATTCCCGGATCCGGCAGTGGCGGGCATAGGTGTCCGCCCGCACGGGCTGGCTCTGGATCAGGAAGATACACACCATGATCAGGAGGGCGGTCCCGATGAGGAACAGATAAATGAGCACCGGGTGCATCTGCCGGTAGGAAAGGACGGTGTACAGACCGAAGGCGATGGCCAGGTCCCCCTGGACGCCGCCGAAGCTGGTGCGGCGCTCCCGCCGCCACCAGATGCCCCAGGCACTGCAGCCCACCACCAGCGCCCACAGGATACGCAGGCACTGGATCTCCCCCATCCCGTCGATGCTGCGGAAGAGCAGCACCCGGTAACAGAGCATCCAGAGAAGCGCCCAGAATCCATGTCCCACCAGGACAGCGGCGCTGACGGTTCGGTAATTTTCGCGCATGATCCTCTTCCTTTCCTTCCCCGGTCCGGACTGTCGGGAAACCCTTCTTTTCTCTTATGACGACAGTGCCGGTCAAAGTTGCAGTGCCGGAAGGCCCTTTTTTCCGTTTTTTTCGGGCCGGGGACTGGCATTCCGGCACGGGAACTCGTGATGGTATCTGACAGCCCTGTTCCCCGCGTTCCCGCACCGCCTGCGGGGGAAGGCTTTTGGGGCGGGCGCGCAGCCGCCGGCGCCGTCAGGCTTCGGCGGTTTTTACAATTGCGGCGCGTCTGATTTGGACACGATCACAAAATTTTTCCCGGATGCTTGACATTTCCGGCGGGGTCTGGTATACTCCGGGCAATTCAACGAACTGAATCGCTGAAGCAAACCGATGACGCAGAGAAGTACGCAGGGAGCCGTTTTCCCAAGAGAGCCGCGGGCGGTGGGATCGCGGTGTGAACGGCCCTGCCGAATGGACTGCCGAGGGCGGGCCCAACGGGGTGACCCCAGTAGGTACCGACGGATTTCCACCGTTACAGGGAACGGTGTGTGTTGGCACGCCGAAAGAGCGGGCGGGTTTTTCCCCGTCAATTTGGGTGGCACCGCAGAAGCGCAAAAGGCTTTTGTCCCAAAGGGTATTTTTTACACATGCCCTGTGGGACAAGAGCCTTTTCTCTTTTCCCCCGGGGCCCACGGAAAGGAGGCCCACCATGGCCGCAGAAAAAATCCCTTACAAGATCTACCTGTCCGAAGAAGAAATGCCCCGCACCTGGTACAACGTCCGGGCGGACATGAAGAACAAGCCGGCGCCCCTGCTGAACCCGGCCACCGGCCAGCCCATGGGGTACGAGGACCTGCGCCCGGTGTTCTGCGACGAGCTCATCCGCCAGGAACTGGACAACGACACCCGGGAAATTCCCATTCCGGATGAAATCCGGGATTTCTACAAAATGTATAGACCCTCTCCCCTGGTGCGGGCCTACTGTCTGGAGAAAAAGCTGGGCACCCCCGCCAAGATCTACTACAAGTTCGAGGGCAACAACACCTCCGGCAGCCACAAGCTGAACAGCGCCATCGCCCAGGCCTACTACGCCAAGCAGCAGGGCCTGAAGGGGGTCACCACCGAGACCGGTGCCGGCCAGTGGGGCACCGCCCTGTCCATGGCCTGCGCCTATCTGGGTCTGGACTGCCAGGTGTATATGGTCAAGTGTTCCTATGAGCAGAAGCCCTTCCGCCGGGAGGTCATGCGGGTGTACGGGGCCTCGGTGACCCCCTCCCCCTCCGATACCACCCAGGTGGGCCGCCGCATTCTGGCGGAGCACCCGGGCACCACCGGCTCCCTGGGCTGCGCCATCAGCGAGGCGGTGGAGAAAGCCACCACCACCCCCGGCTACCGGTATGTGCTGGGCAGCGTGCTCAACCAGGTGCTGCTGCACCAGAGCGTCATCGGGCTGGAATCCAAGGCCGCCCTGGACAAATACGGGGTGGTGCCGGACATCATCATCGGCTGCGCCGGGGGCGGCAGCAACCTGGGCGGGCTGATCTCCCCCTTCATGGGCCAGAAACTGCGGGGCGAGCGGGATTACCGCTTCATCGCGGTGGAACCGGCCTCCTGCCCCAGCTTCACCCGGGGCAGATTCGCCTACGATTTCTGCGACACCGGCATGGTCTGCCCCCTGGCCAAGATGTACACCCTGGGCAGCAACTTCATCCCCTCGGCCAACCACGCGGGCGGACTGCGGTACCACGGCATGAGCTCGGTGCTGTCCCAGCTGTACCACGACGGGCTGATGGAGGCGGTGGCCGTGGAGCAGACCAAGGTCTTTGAGGCGGCGGAGGAGTTCGCCCGGGTGGAGGGCCTCCTGCCTGCCCCGGAGAGCAGCCACGCCATCCGGGTGGCCATAGACGAGGCCCTGCGCTGCAAGGAGACCGGGGAGGAAAAGACCATCCTCTTCGGGCTGACCGGCACCGGCTACTTCGACATGGTGGCCTATGAGAAGTTCCACGACGGGCTGATGACCGACACCATCCCCACCGACGAAGAACTGGAAGCCAGCTTTGCCCGTCTGCCCCAGGTTCCCGGCCAATAACCGGAGCCTGTCCCTATTATTATATCTGTTTTCCGGGCCGGTCGCCACGAAAATACAACTTTTTTCTTTTCTCCTGTTTTTCTATCCAAAAGGCCCCCGCCTCCGGCAATCCGATGCCGGGAGCGGGGGCCTTGCTGCTATATATTATATAAATAGGTAGGGAACTCACTGCACCGCGTCGGTGCCGTAGACCTCGATCTGGGTCAGTGCCGGGAAGGGGGAAGGGTCGTCCGCCTTGATCAGGTCGCCCAGCCGCAGCCAGGTGATGCCCTTGCGGGCGATGTTCAGCCGGTGGGGTTCGCTGCTCTTTTCCAGGGACACCACTTCCCGGGTGCCGTCGGAGAAGCGCAGGGTCACCTGCTGCCACCAGTTGTCGTGGGGGAAGTCCGCCCGGGTGTACAGCACGATGGTGTCAAAATCCACCGGACGGCCGAAATCCAGGGTCAGTTCGGCGTCGTCCTGCATGTTGATGCCCCAGGAGGAGTACGGCCACCGGCCGTGGGAATCCACCGCCAGCAGACCGTCGATGGCGTTGCGGGCCGCAAACACGGCCTCGCCCCGGGTCTCCACATTGGCGCTGGCGTGGGGGTAGCAGCCGGCCACATCATGCTGGTCGGCGGGGTTGCAGGCCAGGTTGCGGTAGCCCAGCTCCCAGGCCGCGGCCGGACGCAGGGTCAGGTAATGGCGCTCGCCGGTGAAGGCCTTGGGGTTGTGGGCATCCTTTTTTTCCTCAAACAGGACAGGATACCGCAGGGTGGTGCCGGTGATGTACACCCGGGATTCCTCGATGCAGTCATCCACCCGCACCACATAGTGGCCCGGTGCCGCCACTTCAAACGTGATCACATCACCGACGGCATATTCCCCTTTCCAAGCCAGCACGACCTGCTGCGCTCCGCTTTGCTCTGCTTTGCAGACCCCGTCTGCACTGGTGATACAGATCCGATTCTTCATCTACTTTCTCCCTCAACATATAACAGTTTATCGCAGGCGAATCCGGCGGCACTGGTCCCCGCTGCGGTACAGCGCAACGGCACGGCCGTAGAAGGGTTCGTCATGGCAGGTGAATACCTTGGCGCCGCGGTAGTTTTCCCGGTTGCGAAGCACCAGGGTCCAGCAGGCGCCGTCGGCGGTATGGACATCCCAGGCGGTGATGAACTCCGGCAGGATGGTCTCCTCACTGCCGGCGCGCAGCACCCGGGCCCGGGTGACGGTCAGGCCGCGGGCGGCCAGCACCGTCTCGCCCACCCAGCGGTCCTGCATGTCCAGGGTGCGGGTGAGCAGAGGAGCCTGACACAGCTCGTTGTACTTGGGCGAATAGACGCCGGTGCCGCAGGACAGGGGGATGTCGCTGCACAGTTCCAGCACCACGCCGCCGTTTTCCAGGGTGAAGCGGGTGTCCTGTCCGGTCACCTGCACTTCCGGATGCAGGTGGAAAAACTCCTGCACCTGGTGGCTGCCCCGGCAGGTGATGTCCTGCACCGACAGCCAGACGCCGCAGTCCAGCGCAAAGACCCGCCGCACCACATGGTAGGGGGTGCCGTCCCGCAGCGTGCCCCAGAAGGGCAGCTCGGCGTAATGGACGCCCTCCTTTTCGGCATAGTAGTTGGCGCCGGTCTCGGCGTAGTCGGCATAGCTCCAGGAGGCATCCGGGTCACCGCCGGACTGGCCGTCGATGACGCACAGGTTGTGGGCCGCCGGCGCCTTGAGCTGGCAGCGCAGGGGGTCGTCCTCCCGGTAGGTGTAGCGGCCGGTGTCCACCAGGAAGGGCTTGCCGCCGCAGTATACCGTCAGGTGGGTCTGGTCGGCATGGCCGTGGCTGCTGCCCAGGGGGCTGTTTTTCAGGGCGGTGAAGTTGGCCTTGTCCGTCCAGTCGCTGCGGAACGCCAGATTGCCGCTGCGGGGGCAGGGCCAGCTGCGCCGGCGGGGCTCCTCCGGGCTGCACTGCTCAAAGGCGCGGATGCCGGACATGCCCAGCAGCCATGCGCTCTCCATGTCCAGGGTGTCCCCCGCCGCCCAGCGGTAGATGCCGCCGTCGGCAAACAGGGCCGCCGCCCGGGCCAGCACGTCCCGCACGTCGGTCACGTCGCTGTCGCACTGGGGCATCTGGTACAGGGCGGGGTCGGCGGTGTACAGCACCTGCCGGCTCATCACCCGGATGACGCTGAGCAGCCAGCCCGGGGCTTCCAGGTCCAGACCCTGGCCGGGGCCCGCCTGGGTTTCCGGCAGGGTGCTGCCGGCGGGGGCTTCCACCGCACGGCGCGCCAGGTCGGACAAAGGCCGCCCCGCCTGCTGCGCCGCCCGGATGAGCACCAGCATCTTCACGCAGGCGTTGAGCACCTCCACATGGTACATGGGGGACTGCTCCCAGTGGGTGCCGTCCTCCAGCACCTGGAGCTGCAGCTGGGTGAACAGATGGTCCCAGGACCAGCTTTCCAGCTCGGCGGGGACACAGTCGGCGCCGAACCAGGCCGCCGCCGCACAGATGGCGGTGGTCTGCAGCACGCCCCAGTTGCTCAGGGTGTAGCGGGTGATGTAGCGGGCTTTCAGGTTGGCGAACTGCTCCGCCAGACTGGCCAGCACCGTGTTGGCCTGGGCGTCGGTGAGGGCGTCCTCCGCCAGCAGGAAGGGCAGCAGCCGGCACCAGTTCAGGCAGCGGATGCCGGTGTCGATGGTGCGGGTGGCAATGTTGCCTTCCAGGGTGATGGGGTTGGAGGCGATCCAGTTGAGCAGATCCCCGGTGAGCTTGTCCCGGTATTGGACCTTCCCGGTCAGGACCCAGGCCTGCCACAGCTTGGGCAGGTAGTCATGCCGGTTGAGCATGTACACCCATTCGGGGTCCCCGTTGGGGCTTTCGGTCCAGGTGCCGGCGGGCAGGGTGTAGGGGGTGCTGCAGGGTTCCATATCCCAGCGGTCGGTATAGGTAAAGGTGTTCTGCACCAGCGCGTCGGCCTGTTTCAGCAGGTCGGCCGCTTCCGGGGCACAGTGGGCCCGGACATAGGCGCCGGTGTTCTGCGCCTGGTAGTGCTCCGCAAATCGGCGGGCGTCCCGGCGCAGGCAGTGCAACGCGGAATCGGTCATGGCAGTTTCCTCCCATAAAAAAACGGCAGGGATGCCGGTGAGACATCCCTGCCGGTAAACGGTGCGGATTTCGGATCAGCGGCCGGACTGTTTCACCGCAGCATGATGGGGAAATCAGGCAACGATGTGCAGCACGGACAGCACGATGCCCAGCGCAATGGTCAGCAGGACCAGCTTGATGGTGGTCCACTTCTTCACCTTGATGAGGTAGAAGACCAGGCCCAGGAAGGCGCAGGGCAGCAGGTTGGGGGCGATGGCGTCCAGCATGGACTGCAGGGAAACGATCTGCTGTTCTTCCGTGCCGGGGACCGACGCCGCATACTGGATGGGCGTTGTGATCTTGACAAAGTTGAACGCCAGACCGGAAATGACCGTGACGCCGATCATGCTGGCCACGTTGGAGATCTTTTCGATCTCGCTGGTCATCTTGCCGATGATGCTGGTGCCCAGGTTGTAGCCCAGCAGGCCGCACAGGATCTTGACGATGAGCAGAACGATGTTCATGCCCAGCAGGTACAGGATGGGTCCGAGCAGCAGGCCGTCATAGGCCAGGGAAGCGCCGATGGTGCCCAGCAGGGGCGCCAGGACGAACTGGGACAGGGAGTCGCCGATACCGGCCAGAGGGCCCATCATGGCCATCTTGATGTTCCGGATCTCGCTGCTGGGAGTGCCGTTTTCCAGCATGACCAGGTGCAGGCTGGTGACAAAGGGCACAAAGTGCATGTTGGTGTTGTAGAATTCGATGTTCTCCTTCAGGACAGCCTGCAGGGCGTCATCGTCATCCTTGTACATCTTGCGCAGGGCGGGGTACAGCATGTTGGCGTAGCCCAGGCCCTGGTAGTTGCCGTAGTTAAAGCCGTTCTGCAGGAAATAGGACCGCAGGGACGTCTTGATAAAATCGGCTTTTGTCAATGCGTTAGATACCATCTTCGAACACGACCTCCTCATCTTCGGCAGCAGCGGCGGCAGCCTTGTTCTGGTTGAAGAAGACCAGCAGGGCAACAGCGGTACCGGTGATCGCCACGGCCATGGTGCCCAGGCCCATGTAGGAGACCAGCACATAGCCCAGCAGGACGAACGGAATCAGTTCCTTCTTGGCCATAACGTTCAGGATCATGGCGAAGCCGACGGCGGGCAGCATCTTGCCGGCCACGGTCAGGCCGGTGCTGAGCCAGCCAGGGATCAGGTTGATGACGGCTTCCAGGCCGGTGGCGCTCAGGGCGGCGACCAGGCCGATGATGCAGCCCACGATGAAGAAGACCCACACGGTGGTGTTGGCCGCAATCCGGAAACCGCGGAAGTTCTTCTTGTCCAGGGCACGGGTGGCAAAGCCGCTCAGGGTGGTGGCAAAGGTGTAGGTGGCAGTCAGAACGAACTGGAACCCGACCGCAAACGGGATGGACAGGGCCAGGGCGGTCTCCACCGGAACACCGGCGGTGATGGCCATGATGGCGCCCACGATGCCGGGGCCCATATGGTTCGGGGGGATGGAACCTCCCTGAGAAACGCCGTAGCCCATGAAGGCCAGCTCACCCACAGCGCCCATGGCCAGACCGGTCACAGGGTCGCCCAGGATGATGCCCACGCCCGTTGCCATGACCAGGCAGCGGTTGGTGTAGATGCCCAGCAGCATACCGGCCAGACAGACGCCGGTCCACAGGGCAATCAACACTGCTTGTAACATTGTGATTTGCACAGAAAACTCCTCCTTACAGATTTATCAGATGTAATCGTTCAGGTTGACCTGAGCGACACCATCATCACCGGTAGCAGTGGCCTTGGTGTTGAAGGTAACACCGTACTTGTCCCGCAGTTCCCGCAGGGCGGCCTTGTCCTCGGGTCCCAGCGCGATGAACTTGCTGACCTCTTCCTTGCCGGGTGCGTGGTGGATGTTGCCGACATTGATCTCCTTGACGGGGACACCGCCGGCCACCAGACGCAGGGCGTCGGCGGGGCTCTTGCAGACGATGAAGATGGTCTGCTTGGGAGAAGCCTTGTTGATCAGCTCGCAGGTCTTCTGCACAGAGAAGAAGCGCATGGCGATGGTGCGGGGCACGACCGCCTTCATCAGCTGCTGCTGGATGGGATCGGCGCTGGCGGCGTCGTTGGCCACGATGACCGTGTTCACGCCGAGAGCCTTGATCCAGACCTGACCCTGGCCGTGGATGAGGCGTTCATCAATACGGAAAGCAACGATATTGGGCATGATTCTGTCCTCCTTATGAAATTTGATCCAATCCGGTACCGGTCTTTACCAGTACAGATTCCAATCCTTGTAGAAACGGACCAGGGCTTCCATGTAGTAGTAGTCGCCCCAGATGTTGCCCTCGTCCACACCCTTGCCGCTGTGCCAGGAGTAGACCCCGTGGTACAGCACCGGGCTGCCGGGTTTGGCCTCGGTGCCCTGGTAGTTCTGCATCAGGCTGCGCAGGATGCGGTGGCAGGCATATTTGTAGGTGTTCTTTTCGGGGTCGGTCTCCGGCAGGTACTTGCCCATCTCCAGCATGCCGCACACGGCGATGGCCGCGGCGGAGGAGTCACGGGACTGCCCGGAACCGTCGCCGAAAATCAGGTCCCAGTAGCACACATCGTCTTCCGGCAGGCGGTTGAGGAAGTAGTTGGTCATGCCCTCAAACAGATTGACGGAGGCGGGGTTGTGGTTCTGGATGTAGTTCAGGGGAATGCCGTAGATGCCCCAGGCCTGCCCGCGGGCCCAGGCGGAATCATCGCTGTAGCCCTGGCGGGTGGCGCCCCGCAGGGGAGCGCCGGTCTTGGCGTCGAAGTAGTAGGTGTGGAAGGCGGAGGCATCGTCCCGGATGACGTGGTTGGCGGCCGTCTCGTAATGGCGGTCGGCGGCGTCGGCGTACTTGCGGTCACCGGTGACTTCGGTGGCCCAGTACAGCAGGGGGATGTTCATGAAGCAGTCGATGATCAGGCGGTAGTTGTCCTGGGCACCCACAGCGCCCCAGGCCTGGATGAAGCCATCCCGGGCGTTGTAGCGTTCCATGAGCTTGTCCGCCGCCAGGATGCCGGCCCGCCGGCCCTTTTCGGAACCGGTGAGCTTGTAGCCCGCCACGCAGGAGGGCGAATACAGGAAGCCCAGGTCGTGGTGATCCAGCTCGATGCGGTTTTCCACCCGGTGCAGGAAGGAATCGATGTTCTTCTCGGCCAGGGCGCGGAACTCTTCGTCCCCGGTGTACTCATAGCACAGCCAGAGCAGGCCGGTCCAGAAGCCGTCGGTCCATTCGATGTTTTCGATGATGGGATACTGCAGGCCCTTGGTGGCGGACCAGGGGAACTTGGTGCCGAAGTACTTCATGTTTTCCCGGGTCTGGGCCACCACGAAGTCCATGGCTTTTTCCACTTCCGCCTTGGTCAGCAGCGGGGTGGACAGGTATTTGTCCCGCTTGGCGATGGGTTCCACATGAATGGTTTTGATCATTTCGGACCCTCCTCTTGGTCTTACAGGCCGCCCTCGAAATCCGGTTCTTCGGAATCATCGGACTGGGCATCCCAGTCCATGAAGCCTTCCACGCCGGTCTGCAGCACGTCGGCGGCCAGCTCGGCCAGACCCATGCTGTCGGAGGAGAAGGCCGCTTCCATCAGCGCGGGCATGTTGGCGCCGGCCACCACCCGCACGTCCTTGCCGGTCTGGGTCATCTTCAGTTCCACCGCGGTGCGGAAGGGGGTGCCGCCGGCCAGGTCGGCCATGATCAGGACTTCCTTGTCGGGGATGGACGCCAGCAGGGCGCTCATCTTCTCCTTCAGTTCCTCGGGGCTCATGCCCTCCTCAAAGTCCAGGGCATAGACGTTTTCCGGTGCGCCGGCCACCAGCCGGGTGGCGCTCAGGGCGCCCGTGGCGTAGTTGCCGTGACCGATAATCAGGATGCTGACCATACGATTTTCCTCCTTGCGGTTTGCCTGCTTGTTGCGTTTGCGTTGTACTCAAGTATAAGGCCTAAATGCCGGCGCATGAATAGCTTATCCGACACAGTTTATTCACAAAACGGATTTTTCTGGCCGAAATTTTTCCGGACTTCCGACAGTTGTTGGGCAATATGGCAAAAAAATGCGGGCAAAAATCGTGAAAAGCGCCCTGCGGCGAATCTACGTCACAGGGCGCTTTTTTGTTTTTGCCCGTTGTGCGATTGTGTGGATCAGGTCTCAGTTTTCCAGTTCGGTGCGGTCCTTCACGTTGGCATACACCTCGGTCTTGTCCTTCACAAATTGGGTAGGAGAGCAGCCGTAGAACTTCTTGAACACCCGGGAGAAATACAGGGCGTTGTCAAAGCCGCACATCTGTGCGATCTCGGCCACGGTGTAGCCGGCGGTCCACAGGGTCAGCATCCGTTCGGCGCTCTTCATCCGCATGTCGGTGAGGTATTCCAGGGGCGAAACCCCCACTTCCTTCTTGAAAAGTTTGCGCAGATAGTCGTAGTGGAAGGGCATGGAGTGAATGAATTCATCCAGCTGGTAATCGGTGCGGGTGTAGTTTTCCTGGATGCTGGCACGGATCTGGGCCACCGGGCCGGAAAACTCCACATTGCTGCGGAAGACCACGATGTAGCTGGCGATCAGGTCCCCCAGGGAGGCCAGCACCAGTTCGTGCTTTTTCTTGTCCGACATGTGGTACAGCCGCACCTGGGCGAACGCATTGGCCAGACCGTTGTCCTCGTCCGCCACCCGGAAGGGGGTGTGATAGGGGAAGGAGGGGGATTCCAGCATGATGTAGATGTTGGCAAAGCCTTCCACGCCGGAATTGGCGTGAGGCACCTTGGGCGGAATGACCACCGTCTCCCCTGCTTTGTAATGGATGGGCGGCTGGTTCTCAAACCGGAAGGCGCCTTCCCCTTCGGTGCAGTAGACCACCTCCCAGTGTTCATGCTTGTGCATGCGCACGTTGTAGATCTTGGGGTGTTCCCCCACAAATACGATTCTGTTCATGGTATTCCTCGCTGTTCAGTTCCGGTGCGCGGGGGGCGCACCGTCCCATGCCGCGGCGCCCTCAGGCGTTCGCGCCGGAAGCGAGACGCTTTTTTTCGGCCTCGTTGTAAAGCTGGGTGTAGGAGGGCTGCCAGGGCACCTGGCAGTTCTGCCCCCACGCCTTGGACCCGAAGACCCGGAAGTTGGGCACGTTGGTGGCACAGTGCTTCTGGGCGAAGTCGATGAGCAGCACCGCCTTGCGCACCCGCAGCAGCATCTGGGTGGCGGTGAGGGCGTAGATGTAGTAATTGGCGTCCTTGAACTCCCGTTCCATCCCCAGAGGCATGGCGCAGTAGATCTCCGCGTGGGCGGCATCGGTGGCATAGCAGCAGATGCCGCCGCCGATCTTTTCCAGGGTGATGCCGTGGTCCCCGCACTCAAATTCAAATTTGTTCTTGAACAGGTTGAACTTGACCTTGCTCGCTTCTCCGACCTGCATGCATTTTCTTCCTTTCTGTTCCGGTCCCGGTTTCACTCATCTTTTTTTATCATATCATAAAACCATTTATTATGCCAATCCCCCAAAATTTCGCGTTATTACGCAGTTCAGCACAGACTCAGCTCCACCTGACCCGCCGCGGGCACCTCCAGGCGCACCACCCACAGGCCGGGGCGGCGCTCTTCGGCCCGGGCGCCGGGAAGGCTGCAGACGAGCTGTTTTTCCCCGGGCTGCAGCGTCACCAGCAGGGCCATGGGACCCGGCCGGGTGCAGTCCAGCCGGACCTGGAGGGAGGCGCAGTCCTCCCCCCAGATGGCATCGTCCACAAAGGTGTCGAAGCCGGGGGTCAGGGTGCCGGGGCGGCAGCAGGAGGCATACCACTGCACCACCGGTGCGGACAGCCCGCCGAACTGGTGCCAGCCCGCCCCCCGGCCGCAGTCCACCATGAAATGCTCAAAGCAATGGTAGGTGCGGGCGCACTCGGTCTGCCACAGGTCCAGGGCGGTGCGGGCGATGCGCAGGGCAAAGTCCGGGTCCCCGGCATCCAGGGCCGCCTTGAAGAAGATCCACTGGTAGGGCATCCACACCGAGCCGTTCCAGTAGCCGTCCTCCCGGGCATAGGGGGCGGACCGGTCCACGGCGGTCAGGCCGCAGGCGGTCCACAGATGGTCGGGGCTTTTCACCTTTTCCCACAGGCGGCGGGCCCGGTCCGGGGGACAGGCCCCCGCAAAGAGGGGCGAGGCCCCGTCAAAGCCCATGTTGAAGTTGGTCCCGTCCTTGTACCGGAGGAACGCTTCCGGCCGTTTGTGCTCATCGTGGAGGACATAGCTGTAGTATCCGGCCTCCTCGTCCCAGGCGACCCGGTTCAGGCAGTCGGTCAGGCGGGCGGCGTCCGCCTCGTACCGGGCGACAGCCTCCCGCAGGCCCATGACCCGGGCCGCATAGGCCAGGATGCGGGCACACCGCACCGCAAAGGCGGTGGTGATCACCGGGGTGCAGCAGCTCTGCAGTCCCCGCAGGCCCACCTGCTTCTGGGCGGGGTAGTCATCCCAGCCGCCGGAGTTGTAGAAATAATCCCAGGGACGCAGCAGGCCGCTTTCCATCCCGCCGGTGGTGGAGCCGCCGGCACGGCCGATGAAAAACTCATAGGCATGCCGCATTTTCTGGTACAAGGCCAGGGCATCGGCCCGGGATTCGGGGCGGTTGAGCAGCTCCGCAAAGAGCAGGAACTGGGTGGGCAGCAGGGTGCCGTGGTGGAGGAAGGCGGCCTCCTCATCATGGGGGTCGGTGAGGTAGGCCCGCAGGCAGTCCAGCCCCCGGGGCAGCGACAGGGCGGCCAACCCCATGCCGATGAAGCCGGAATCCCAGGTATACAGGCTGTCCCACCAGCGGCCGGGGGTGTTGTGCCGGATATACTGCCGCCGGGTGTACACCGGGTAGACCACGTTGGTGCACAGCACCCCCTGCATGAGCTGCTGGCCTAAAGCGAAGTCCTTGCCGTGGGGCAGGGCGGCGGCGGGGGCCATGGCCCGCTGCCCTTCCTCCCACCGGGCCTGCAGTCCGGCCCGGTCGGCCAGCAGCTGGCGGCAGGTCTCCTCGGCCTGCCGGCCGGCGGGCGCCCAGGCCGCCGCCCCCCAGATCACCCGGGTCTGCCCGGGCTGCAGGGGGATGGGACGCATGAACACGTCGGTGAAATGCCCTTTACCGTTGCCGGTGAGAAGGTCGTGCACATGGTCCTGGGCGGTGTCCCGCAGAAAGACGTCCAGTTCATCGTTTTCGATCTGCCGCACCTGGGTGTTTTCGTAGTCCCAGCCCACGGCATAGGTCCCGGCCAGATGGGGATACCGCAGGGTCAGCAGGGATTCCCCGCCGTGGCCCAGGCGGAGGGGACGGTACCCCTCCCCCCGCTGCAGCAGAAAGACCTGGTCCGCCTCCTCTTCCTCGCACAGGACCAGGCAGTCCAGCTTCACCTCCCCCATGCCCAGACCATACAGGGTCAGCGCAAAGGGACCGGCTTCCAGCTCGGTCCGCAGCGGGAAGCGCACCACCCAGGGTTCGGTGCAGGGCGGCAGGACGATCTCCTGGCCCGGTCCCAGATTGAACCGGCCGCTCTCCTTGCCCGTGTTCAGGTACCGCACCAGCAGGCAGGGATGGAACAGGGGCCGGGGCAGATCGAACCGGTAGCGCACCGCGTCCTCAATGCCCCGCCGGGTGCTGCGGCCGAACTGGTCCTTGCCGCATTCACTGCCGAACCCCATGCCCAGGCCGTACCCGGACAGGAACCCGGGAACGGCTTCCTCCCCCCGGCGCAGCCCGTCCCAGCCCAGGCCGTCGGAGGGGCGGGGCTGGCGGAACTGCAGCTGCTCATAGTCGTTGGCCATGACCAGCACCGCGCTGTCCGGCAGGCGAATGTCCGCCCCGGGGATGGTCCATGCCTGCCCCGAGGGGGTGGGGTCGTGGGCGCTGGCCGCATAGTGCAGCACCAGGTCCTGGGGGTCGGGGGAATCGTTGTGCAGTTCCGCCCGGATCAGGCAGGCCTGCTCCCCCGCCGTCAGGAAGGAGATGTCCGCATAGACCTTGTCCTTCCATTCCAGTTCATGGCGGATGGTGTAGCAGGAAAGGTCCGGCGCCGCCTGCCACACATGCCAGGGGCCTTCAAACCGGACGTTGGGCACCTCCACCCGGCGGCGGAACAGCCCCGGGAACACCACCAGATCAAACCGGGTGCCGTCGTGGACGGCGGGCACATGGCTGATGCCGCTGTACTGCTTGGTGTAGGGGCCCCAGTCCGGCAGATGCAGGTCGTGGGATTCAAATTTCATCAGGATTCACCTCACGGTGTATTTTTTCCCCATTATAGCACGGCTGTACAGAGGAGGACATCCGGGCGAACCGCCCAAGAGACGGCCGGATTTTTTATGCGTTCTGCGCATAGCGGCGGGCGGCTTTTTCCGGTATGATAGAGAAAAGTGTTGGAGACAAAGAGAGCAGCACGCCCCCGTCCCAGGGACCGTGCCGCTCTTTTTTTTTCCCTATTCCGCAAAAAAACGGAGGATTGGTATGAATCGGACCGCAAAGCGCGCCGCCGCGGCGCTGGGCATCCTTCTGGGGCTGGCGGTGCTGGCCCTGCTGGGGTATGTGGGGTATCTGCAGGGGCAGTATTACCGCATCCCGGACAAGACCGAGCTGGAGGTGACCGGTCCCCGCACCGAGCTGCTGGCCACCGGCACCCCCTACACCGCCGTGAGCTGCAACCTGGGCTTCGGCGCCTACGGGCCGGACTACTCCTTCTTCATGGACACGGGGGAGATGGACGACGGCACCCCCACCCGGGGGGTGCACGGTCGGGCGGAAAGCCGGGAAGCGGTGCTCACCAACATGGGCACTGCCCTGGACACCCTGACCGCCCTGGACCCGGACCTGCTGCTGTTGCAGGAGGTGGACGAGAACGCCCACCGCAGTTTCCGGGTGAACCAGCGGCAGATGACGGGGGAGGCTTTTCCCGGCCACAGCCAGGTGTGGGGCGAAAACTTCCACAGCACCTTCCTGTTCTACCCCTTCACCGACCCCCACGGGGACGCCAAGGCCGGACTGCAGACCCTGTCCCGCTACCGGGTGGACCGGGCGGTGCGGCGCAGCTATCCCATTGATGAGAGCTTCTTTCTGAAATTCACCGACCTGGACCGCTGCTTCACCCTGTCCTACCTGCCGGTGGAGGGCACCCACCGCCAGCTGGTGGTGGTGCACAGCCACATGTCCGCCTACGACGAGGGGGGCACCGTGCGGGCCCGCCAGCTGGAACTGCTGCGTCAGGTGCTGACCGAGGAATACCAGAAGGGCAACTACGTCATTGTGGGGGGCGATTTCAACCACGCCCTCTACGGCACCGCCCATGCCTTTGAGAGCCGGCAGACCTTCCCCGGCTGGGTGCAGACCCTGGACGACACCGACCTGCCGGAACACTTTGCCTTTGTGGCCGCGGACAACGGCTTCACCGTGCCCACCTGCCGGGGGGCCGACATCCCCTACACCCCCGGGGTGAACTACACCACCGTGGTGGACGGGTTCCTGGTGTCCGACAATGTGACCGCCCGGGCGGAAAACATCGACAGCCAGTTCGCCTTCAGCGACCACAACCCGGTGCTGCTGACCTTCTCCCTGGCGGCCTGAGTGCCGGAATTTGCAGAAAGTTCAGAATTTTCCTCTGTTTTCCCGGGGGCTTGTGTGATACAATTGGTTTGTATAACAAAGCAAACCAGTATGAATTGTCACAGGAGACCCTGCATGAAACTGATTCTCAGCGACCATCCCCTCCCCTTGCCCGACCTGGGACCGGAGGTGCGGTTTGTGGACCTTTCGGCCCTGCGCATCGCCCCCTGCACCGGCTGCTTCGGCTGCTGGACCCGCACCCCGGGCCGGTGCGTCATCCGGGACGACGCCACCGCCGTCTATCCCCTCATTGCCCGGAGCGAAGCGGTTTTCTACATCAGCCGGCTGTGCTACGGCGGGTATGACACCCCCATGAAAACCATGCTGGAGCGGGCCATTCCGGTGCAGCAGGCCTTCATCCGGCTGCTGCACGGGGAGACCCACCACGTCCAGCGCTCGGTGGCCATGAAGCAGGCCACCATCCTGGGCTACGGGGACATTTCCCCCGCCGAGCAGGAGATTTTCCGCCGGCTGGTGGGGCGCAACGCCGCCAACATGAACTTTGCCGGGTACCGGGTGCTCTTTGCCCGGGAGGCGGACCTGGAACAAACGGTACAGCGGGAGGTGACGGCATGGCTGGCATCCTGATCCTCAACGGCAGCCCCCGGGCGCCCCGCTCCAACTCCCGCCGGTACGCCGAACTCTTTGCCAAGGCCAGCCCGGTGCCCACCGAGACGGTGAACATCACCCGCACCAACCACGGCGAACTGTGCGCCAAAGCCGCCCGATACCACGATGTCCTGCTGGTTTTTCCCCTGTATGCCGACGGCATTCCGGTGAGTCTGCTCAACTTCCTGAAAAGCTGGCAGGACCGCCTGCCCCCCAAAAAGCCCCGCATTTCGGTGCTCATCAACTGCGGGTTTTATGAGCCGGAACAGAACGACGTGGCCGTGGCCATGATCGAGCAGTTCTGCCGCCGCACCGGCTGTACCCTGGGGGCGGTGCTGAAGATCGGCAGCGGGGAGGCCATCCTGGACACCCCCTTTGTCTTTCTGGTCCGCCGCCGCATCCGGGCACTGGCTGCCGCCGTGACCGCCGGACGGCCCCGGGTGCTGCAGGTGACCATGCCCATCCCCAAGCGGCTGTTCGTGGCCGCCTCCGCCGTGTACTGGGAAAACTACGGCAGGCGCAGCGGCATCAGCAAACGGCAGATGCAGTCCATGGACATTGAACCCCAACCTCCTGTGACCTGAAACCCGTCTCCCTTCTTTCCGTACAAGGCGTCCGCCCGACTGCAGCCCGGGCGGACGCCTTGTTCATGATTTGTTCACATTTCTCAAACAAAAGCCAAACGCGGCAGAGATACAATGGCTGCCGGGATGGGAAAATCCCGGTTTTGGAGGTATAATCAAAGGCAGAAAAGGAGGGCGCGGGGATGTTTCATATTCTGGTGCTGGAAGATGACGCCAAGCTGAACCGGGCGGTGTGCACCTGCCTGAACGACAGCGGTTTTGCGGCCAGGGGCTGCCTGGACGCCAACGCCGCCTACGACGAGCTGTACAACACCCTGTACGATCTCATCATCTCGGACATCATGCTGCCGGAGGTGGACGGCTTTGCCTTTGCGGAGAACGTGCGCCGGGTGAACAAGACCATCCCCATCCTGTTCATGTCCGCCCGGGACGACCTGCCCGCCAAGCAGCGGGGGTTCCGCCTGGGCATCGACGATTACATGGTCAAGCCCATTGAGCTGGACGAGCTGGTGCTGCGGGTGCGGGCGCTGCTGCGCAGGGCCCGCATCCAGGCGGACCGTAAACTGACGGTGGGGAATCTGGTGCTGGACGCCGACGCCATGACCGCCGCCGTGGACGGGACCGAGGTCCCGGTGACCACCCGGGAGTTCAACATCCTGTACAAGCTGCTGTCCTACCCCAACAAGACCTTCACCCGGGCCCAGCTCATGGACGAGTTCTGGGGGGTGGAGTCGGACACCGGGCTGCGGGCGGTGGACGTGTACATCACCAAACTGCGGGACAAATTTGCCCTGTGCACCGGCTTTGAGATCCGCACGGTGCGGGGCCTGGGCTACAAGGCGGTGCTGGGATGAGAAAGACCTATGCCGACAATCGGGTGAAGCAGCCGCTGTTTCCCCTGTCTGTCTTTGCCCTCTTCTTTGTGCTGTTTGCCCTGCTGACCACCGCCCAGATGATGATGATCGGCCAGGTCATCGACTACCGCAGCCTGCCCCCGGCCAACACGGCGGCGGTGCTGGTGTTCTGGGTGCTGGCGTCCCTGGCCTGCACCCTGGTCACCGGGCTGGTGGTGCGCCGGCGGTACCAGCGGCCGGTGGAGGAACTGTCCGAGGCCGCCCGCCGGGTGGCCGGGGGGGATTTTTCGGTGTATCTGCCGCCCCGGCACCCCGCCGGCCGCATGACCCATCTGGACGCCCTGACCGAGGATTTCAACACCATGGTGGGGGAGCTGGGCAGCATCGAGACCCTCAAGACCGACTTTTTCTCCAACGTCTCCCACGAGATCAAGACCCCTTTGACGGTGATCCAGACCAACGCCGAGCTGCTGCGCCGGGAGAGCCTGTCCGAGCAGGAGCGCCGGGAATGCACCGACACCATCCTGCAGGCCACCCGGCGGCTTTCCAGCCTGATCACCAACATGCTCAAGCTGAACAAGCTGGAAAAACAGGTCATCCAGCCGCTGCCCAGGCCCTACGATGTCTGCGCCCAGCTGTGCGCCTGCGCGGTGCAGTTTGAGGATGTGTGGGAGAAAAAGCAGATCGACTTTGAGGCCGAGCTGGAGGACCGGGTCATCCTGTGCGCCGACGAGGGGCTGCTGGAACTGGTGTGGACCAACCTGCTGTCCAACGCCATGAAGTTCACCCCCGCCGGGGGGCGGGTGGTGCTGCGGCAGACCTCCGGGGAGGGGGAGCTCACCGTGACGGTGGCGGACACCGGCTGCGGCATGGACGAGGCCACCCGCCGGCGCATCTTTGACAAGTTCTACCAGGGGGACACCTCCCACGCCACCGAGGGCAACGGCCTGGGTCTGGCCCTGGTGCGGCGGGTCCTGGAACTTTCGGACGGGAGCATCGGGGTGCAGAGCACCCCCGGGCAGGGCAGCACCTTCACCGTGCGCCTGCCTCTTTCGCCCCGGAAGGAGGCGGCGCCATGACCGGGATCCCCTATATCGGATACGAATACCGGGAACTGACCCTGCCGGAGGAGCGGGCCTCCTTTGTGCTGGACGGGTACGAAAGCTTCGGCTGGGTGCCGGACCCCAACCGCCCCGCCCGGGTGCGGGGGCACCGGGTGACGCTGTACCTGAAGCGGGACCGCAAGATCCTGAACAAGATGGAACTGACCCGGCTGCAGCGCCACTTTGAGGCCTGTCTGGCCCAGGCGGACCGGCTGGAAAAAGCCCCCGGGCAGGCGGCGTCCCTGTGGGCGCTGCTCACCGCCCTGCTGGGCACCGCCTTCATGGCGGGGGCGGTGTTTGCGGTCACCCATCAGCCGCCCCTCTACAGCCTGATGGTCCTGCTGGCGGTGCCCGGGTTCGCGGGGTGGATCCTGCCCCTGTTCGTGCACCGGCAGGTGCTGCGCCGCCGCACCGAAAAGACCCGTTCCCTGCTGGATGCCCAGTACGACCAGATCTACCAGCTGTGTGAAAAAGGCCACGCCCTGCTGTGACAAAATCCCGGCGCCTCCCCAGGAGGCGCCGGGATTTTTCTTTGCTTGCGCGCCGGAGCGCATTTTTAACAAAAGACAAACAAAACCCAAACAAACCCCAAGCAAAACCAGCCTATACTGATGCCGTCATCCGGGGAAGGTCCCCGGCCAACACAGACAGGAGGTTTTGACCATGAGCGGATACAGACTGAAACCCGGCCCCCTGGGCCGCACCCTGATCCGGGCGTACCGTGCGGCGGAGCGCCGGTTCACCCGCACCTTTCTGGAACCGGACGGTTCCCTGAAGACCGGGCCCCTGGGTCCGGCGGTGACCGGGGCGTACCGGAAGGTGGAGCGCGGGGCGGTGCGGGGATACAAGGCTGTGGAGACCGCCTTTGTCAGCACCTTTCTGGAGCGGGACGACGACCGCAAAGCGTGAACGGCAGGAGGTACGTATGAAAAAGAAGGATTTTGTTTCGCTGATTCTGAGCACGGTGGGGGGCATCCTGTTTGCCCTGGGGGTCTGCATGGCCCTGCTGCCCGACTGGGGCATGATGCCCCAGGGCATTGCCATCGGGCTGGTGGGGGCAGCGGTGCTGCTGGCCATGGTGCTGGTGCGCCGCAAAATGGACGGCAAACCCGCCATCGTCTTCAGCGCCCGGACCATCGGCATCACCCTGCTGGGGGTGGCCGGGGCCATGGTGCTGGGCGTGGGCATGTGCATGTGCATGATCTGGGAGATGATGGCCCCCGGCATCGCCGTGGGCATTGTGGGGCTGGTGCTGCTGCTCTGCCTGATCCCCGCCATCCGGGGGCTGGAATAACCCGGCCCTTTCCCGGCAAAAGCCCCGCGCCCCGGCCTGAACAGGCCGGGGCGCGGGGCTTTTGCTTATACCGGGAACCCGGTGGGACGCAGGATGGTGAAATCGGTGTCATGCAGCTCGGTGCACAGCCAGCTTTCCCCGGGATGCAGGGTGGGGATGGGAATGGTCCTGTCCCCCTTGCGGATCACATACCCCTGCACCGTGTAGGAGGGGATGGTATTGCGGCAGACCAGCTTCACCCCCGCGGGGCCGGGGCGGACCAGCAGGGGGGCACATTCCTCCCGCACCGCCTGATAGGAGCCCTTGGGCTGTCCCCACAGGTCGGTGGAGCCGTGGATCCGGCGGCGCATCCGGCCGCTGCCGTCCTCCCCCATCTGGGTGCGGTAGTCGTTGAGGCAGAAATAGATGGTGCCCACAATGTTGGGGATGCCCCGGTACTGGTTCATCTTTTCCCGGAAAATATCCTCCCGGCGCTCGTCGCCCCCCGCAAAGGCCGGTTCACACAGGCCGAACTCGGCGGGAATGATGGCCCGGCCGGGGTTCTTTTCCAGGATCTTCCGCCACTCTTCCTTCGGGTTCAGGTCCCCGTGCCAGGTGCCGATATAATCGTTGATCATCAGGATGTCCCCGTACACGGTGCCGTCCCGGGCGGGGTTGGCGTAGATGGTGTTGGTGACGTAGTTCACGAACCGGCTGGGATCCTCCTCCCGGGTGCGCACCACCGCCTGCTGGATGTAGCAGCGGGTCATGGGCGCCTGCGCGTCCAGCTCATTGCCCACGCCCCAGGCAATGATGCTGGGATGGTTGCTGTGGGCCCGGATCATCTCCTCCACCTGCATGGCGGAGGTGACCATCTGCCGCGGTGTGGCCACCGGGGGTTCCTTGCCCCAGAAGGGCACCTCCTCCTGCACCAGGATGCCGTGGCGGTCGCACCAGTCATACACCCGGTCGTCCTGCTGCCAGTGGAAGCGGGTGAGCACACAGTTGGATTTCTTGAGCAGGGTGAGCATCTTTTCCAGCTGTTCCACCGGTTCCGCCAGCCCGTAGCCGGGGTCGGAACCGGGCATCCACTCGGTACCGCACAGGCGCACCTGCTCCCCGTTGAGGTAGAGCCGGGGCCCCTGCAGCCGCAGCTGCCGGAAACCGAACACGGTGGTGGTGCCGTCCAGGCAGACCCCGTCCCGGTACAGTTCCAGGGACAGGGTGTAGAGGTTGGGCGCGTCAAAATGCCAGAACCGGATCTGCTGCCAGGTCCGCACGGGCAGGGCAAAGTCCCCCGCCTCACAGGCCAGCTCCCCTTCCTCCACCGTGGCGCCGGGTTCTTCCGGCGTGCCGGCGGTGACCTTCCACACCAGGGTCAGGGGGACGTCGTCCTCGCCGTCGATGCGCCCCGAAGCCGTAAAGCCGGCGGTGCCCCCATCCACCCGCGCCCCCAGGGCGGGAATGAAGGGGTTGGCCGTCACCCGGCAGGCGGCAAGGATATGGCTGCCGCTGCCCCAGAGCTCCACCGGGCGGATCAGGCCGCCGTCGTTGGGCCAGTCAAAACTGCTTCCGCAGGGCAGGGCTTTGGCGGAGAAGCTGTTGTTGGCCGTGACCCGCAGCTCGTTTTCTCCCGCCGGGTCCCACGCCGGGGTCAGTTCCACCGTGAAGGGGGTGTAGGCGGACATGCTGTGCAGGTCCAGCACCTGCCCGTTCAGCCAGACACAGGCGTCCCGGCTGACAGCGCCGAACCGCACAAAATGCCGGGTGCCCGGGCAGGGCGGCAGGATGCAGCGGTAGCAGGCGGTGCCGTACAGTTCTTCGGTCCCGGGTTCGATGTTCCAGGTGTGGGGCAGGGTCACCTGGCGGGCATGGTCCCAGTCCGGCTGGCGCTGGGTGCTGAACTGCCACCGGGTCAGCGAAAGATAGGTGCGCATGGGGACATCCTCCTCAAAAAATGATTGTTCCGGTCGTCTGTTCCAGTATAGACGGTGCCGGGGGGCAAAGACCATGGGCACAATTGCAAAGGATGGACAAAATTCCATTTTTCAGGCATCGTCCTCCGGCGCCCGCGGCCCCGCCGGCTTCCTGGCGCCCCGGTAGGCGGGTCTGGTTGCCATGTTTTCCATACCAGTATCCTACCACGCCGCGGCGGATCCGTCCATGGGGTCTTTCCCTGTCCGGCGCGCCTTGTATCCTTCGACAGGATTCGGTATAATAGGAAACAACTTCCGTTTCCGCCGCCAATCCATTGACCCAAACAAGAGGAGGTCTGCCATGTATCCCCTGCTGCTGGACGGCGTCAAACTGGGCACCTATGAGAACGATGAGGGTGAGGATGACGGGTTCTTTGCGGAAAATGCCCGCGGAGAGACCTTTGACATCGGGGACCAGATCTACGACCTGCTGCTCATAGCCGACGGCTGCCATGATTTCTACAAGCAGGGGCTTCCCCGCCGGGAAGTCACCCGCATCATCCGGGATCTGAAAAAGTGCCGGCTGATCTCCACCAGCCATCTGCAGCTGGGATTTCCCTTCGGGCGGCTGGTCCTGTTTGTGGTGGGTGACCGGTCCCGGGCATTCCGGGGCCCCTGCACCGCCTTCAACCAGCTGCTGCCCTACCTGTGCCTGTTTCTGTCCGCGGCCGGGGCTTTCAGCCTGGGACATGCCTTCTCCCGGTTCAGCCTGCGCTATCCCCCCATCCCCTATCTGCTGATGATCCTGGTCTCCATATTCCTGCATGAGCTGGGGCATTTCTGCGCCGCCATCGCCTACCGGTGCAAGGTGGCGGATGTGGGCATCCTGCTGGTGGGCATCCTGCCCGTGGGAGCCTATGTCTCCCAGAGCGAGATCCACCACCGCGCCCGCCGCACCCAGATCGCGCTGGCGGGCATCGAGATGAACCTGTGCATTGCCGGACTGTGCGCCCTTTTGTCCCGCCTGCCCGGTGATGCGGGCTGGACCTTTGCCACCGCCTGCGTGTGGAATCTGTTTCTGGCGGTGAGCAACCTGCTGCCCACCTCCGGGCTGGACGGCGACACCGCCCTTTCCTCCCTGCTGGGCATTCCCTCTTTCAGCGACTTTGCCCTCAGCGCCCTGCGCAACCCCAGATCCCGCCGCATGCTGCTCCACGGCGGGGCGGAAGGGCTGTTCTGGCTGGGGGTCTGCCTGTTCCAGATCCTGTGCCGGCTGCTGCTGGTCCTGACCTTCGTGGGGTGCCTGCTTCTGGGCCTGTACATGGGCTGAGGTTCCCCTTTCCCTTCCCGTTCCGGCGGGGAGGGCTTTTTTATGGGCGGATTCGACAGCGGGGGCCGGAATGTGGTATACTGGACTTTACACCATTTTTTCAAACCCTTCACTGAGGAGATGACCCCATGCTGTTTCACAACCACACCGATTCCCGCGGGACCGGACAGGTGGATTTTTCCAAGGGGGACGTGCGGCAAAACGTGCTGGCCGTGGCGGCGCCCATGCTGGTGGCCCAGGTGCTGAACCTTCTGTACAACATTGTGGACCGCATCTACATCGGCAAGCTGCCCGGGGAGGGCACCCTGGCCCTGGCGGGGCTGGGGCTGTGCTTTCCGGTCATCACCCTGGTCACCGCCTTTGCCAACCTCTTCGGGGTGGGCGGGTCGCCTTTGTGCTCCATCGCCCGGGGGGAAGGAGACCAGGACCGGGCCCGGAAGATCATGTCCAACGCCTACTTCATGCTGGTGGTCTGCGGGCTGGGGCTGACCGTGCTGGGCATCCTCTTCCACAAGCCCATCCTGTATCTGCTGGGGGCCAGCGACGCCACCTACCCCTATGCGGCCTCCTACCTGGTCATCTACCTGCTGGGCACCGTCTTTGTGATGACTTCCCTGGGGCTCAACCCTTACATCAACTGCCAGGGCTTTGCCAGAACCGGCATGCTCACCGTGCTGCTGGGGGCGGCGGTGAACATCGCCCTGGACCCCGTTTTGATCTTCGCCTGCGGGCTGGGGGTGCAGGGGGCGGCCATCGCCACCATCCTTTCCCAGGGGCTTTCGGCTCTGTGGGTGCTGCGGTTCCTCACCGGCCCCAAGACCGAGCTGAAACTGCAGTTCCGGGGCTTTACCCCCGACTGGGGATGCATCCGCCGCATTGCGGTGCTGGGCACTTCCAGCTTTGTCATGTCCTTCACCGACAGTCTGGTGCAGGTGGTCTGCAACGCCACCCTGCGCACCTTCGGGGGCGACCTGTACATCAGCGTCATGACGGTCATCAACTCGGTGCGGCAGATCGCCCAGACCCCGGTCATGGCCCTGTCCGACGGCGCTTCCCCCATCATCAGCTACAACTACGGCGCCCGCAGCGTGCCCCGGGTGCGCAAAGCCATCCGGTTCATGACCCAGCTGGGCTTCGCCTACACCCTGCTCATCTGGGGGTGCATCAGCCTGTTTCCCTCCCTCTTCATCATGATCTTCAACCACGACCCCGACCTGCTGGCCGCCGCCGTGCCCTCCTTGCACATCTACTTCTTCGGGTTCGTCATGATGGCCTTCCAGTTCTCCGGCCAGAGCGTCTTCAAATCGCTGAACAAGGCCAGGATGGCCGTCTTTTTCTCCCTGCTGCGCAAGGCCATCATCGTGGTGCCCCTGACCCTGCTCCTGCCCCATCTGGCGGGGCTGGGGGTCAACGGGGTCTTTCTGGCCGAGCCCATCTCCAACGTCATCGGCGGGCTGGCCTGCTACCTGACCATGCGCCGCACCGTCATGCCCGAACTGTCCGCCATGGAGGCGGCACAGGCGGCCAAAACCTGATGCTATATACGCTATATACAAAAAACACCCCGGACCTGATGGGTCCGGGGCATTTTTTATGCGGGGCGTTTTGCGTACATCCGGCGCTGTTCCTGTAAGACCAGCACCAGGGAGAGGACGGTGGCCTGACGGAAGGTCTGCATGACCCGCTTGTAGTTGCCGCAGCCGTAGTTGTTGCCCAGGATGGGCTGGATGCCCTGGCTGATGCCGCTGGCGGGCATGATGACGAAGGTCATGATGCTGGAAATGACCGCATACACACTGATGGCGATGTCCCCGCCGTAGCGGCCCAGCTGGCTGTTGTACACCAGGCTGATGAAGCCCATGGCCATCTGGGCCACCCAGAAGGCGAACCCGCAGGAGAGGATGTTGCCGCTCAGCCGCTTCTGGAGGCGGAAGATGTCCGGGGAGACTTTGACCAGGGTATGGCCCCCAGCACCAGAAAGGTCCCGAAGGCGGCGGAGAGGCACTGGCCGATGACGGTGGCCAGGGCGGCCCCCGCCACCCCCCAGTGAAAGAGGATGATGAAGACCGCGTCCAGCACAATATTGGTCAGCGCCCCGATGCCGGTGACGCCGAAGAGCCGGAGCAGCGGGTCGGTGAAGAGGAGCAGAAAGGCGGACAGGAGCAGTTCAAAGGCACAGACCAGCACAAAGGCGTTGCCGAAGGCCCGGTTCATCCGCCTGGTCTCTCCCTGGCCGGAAAAAAGGCTGAAACAGGTGGAGCCGCCGGCGCTGCACATGAGCCCGAAGGCCATCATCATGTAGGACAGGGGAAAACACACCGACAGCCCCGCCAGGGCAGAGGTGCCCACCCAGTTGCCCACAAAGATCCGGTCCACAATGTTGTAGACGGCGGTGATGAGCAGGGAGATGGCCGCAGGGATGGAAAAGCGCAGGATCATGGGGAACAGCGGCCCGTTCCGGTAATCCACCTGGGTAGTTTGCATGGGTGCCTCCTGAGTATATTAGTTTCCTAAGTATATAGACCGGGAAAAGGCCGCCGGCGGGCGTTGTGCCCCACCGGCAGCCCTTGGGTTCAGGGAATGTTTTTGAGCATCTGTTCCATGACCCGCAGAAAGGTCTCCAGGTCGTCGGGGTCGATGCCTTTGGTCAGTTGGGCTTCCAGGGTGCGGATGTCCTCCATGACCGCGGCCTTGTAGGCCAGCCCCTTGGAGCAGACCACGATGCGCTTGCGGCGGGCGTCCCCGGGCAGGGATTCCCGCCGGATGAGCCCGTCCTGCTCCATCTTCTGCAGCAGCTGGGTGGCGGAGGAGGGACGCAGGGAGTATTCCTCCTCCACGTCCTTCTGGAACACGTCCCCTTTCTGGGCCAGCAGAAAGTGGAGCACCTTGCCCTGGGCACCGCTCATCTGCCCTTTGGTGGAAAAGGATTCCATCTGGCGGCGCAGCTTGTTGGACAGCTTGCTCACATACCGCGCGGCGTGCCGGTCGTGTTCCATGGCGCTCCCTCCCGATACTTAGTTACCTAAGAATAGGCCATTTTCCCCCGCCTGTCAAGGGGGGTCAGGTGTTTTGGATGGCCACCTTGATGACCTTGTCCCGCCGGTGCTCAAAGAGATCATAGGCTTTGTCGATCTCCTGCAGGGGGAAGGTGTGGGTGATGAGGGGGGTGGTGTCGATTTTGCCCGCGGCGATGAGGTCCAGGGTCTCCTGACAATGGCAGCCGTCCACCCCGCCGGTCTTGAAGATCAGGTTCTTGCCGTACATGTCCGGCAAAGGCAGGGTCTGGGGGCGGTCGTACATGGCCACGATGGTGACCACCGCGTTGGGGCGGGCACACGCCCAGGCCAGACGGAAGGTGTCCTCGGTGCCCGCCACTTCCAGCACCGCGTCGGCGCCGCCGTGGTCACTGTTGGCCCGCACAAATTCCGGCAGCCCCTCCGGCGGCACGGCCAGCACCTGGGGGTAATGGGTGCGCACAAAGGCCAGCCGGTCGGGGTCCTTCTCACAGACGATGATCCGGCCGGGTTCTTTCAGCTGCACGCACTGCAGGGTGCACAGGCCGGTGGGGCCGGCGCCTAAAATCAGCACCGTGTCCCCCTTATGAATTTCCCCGATGTCCGCCGCCCAGTAGCCGGTGGCCAGCAGATCCCCCACAAAGAGGGCCTGGGCGTCGGTGACCGCATCCGGAATCCGGGTCAGGCCGGTGTCGGCGTGGGGCACCCGCACATACTCCGCCTGCCCGCCGTCGATGCGGCAGCCCAGGGCCCAGCCCCCGTCCGGGTCGGTGCAGTTGTTCACCCAGCCGTGGCGGCAGAAGAAACAGTCCCCGCAGTAGGTCTCCACATTCACCGCCACCCGGTCCCCGGGGCGGACATTGGCAACGGCGGGACCGGTTTCCTCCACCACCCCCACCAGCTCGTGGCCCACCGTGATCCCCGGCACCGCCCGGGGCACCGCCCCGTGCTTGATGTGCAGGTCACTGGTGCAGATGCTGGACAGCGTCACCCGGACGATGGCATCCTTGGGCCCCTGCAGGGTGGGGCGGGGCTTGTCCCGCAGTTCAAAATGCCCTTGTTCCACATAGGTATAGGCCAGCATGGTATCCTCTCCTTCCGGAAAACAGCGTTTTTCTTTGAGTGTACCACGGCGGACCGGCGGGGGCAATGCCCAAAAATGACCGCCGTTTTTTGTGAAAATTGTAAACAAATTTCAAACAAACGGGCCCCGCCCTTGCAGGCGGGCCGGGGCCGGACTATAATACAACACGCGTTAATAGTTAACTATAGATAAATAAAAAGGAGGATGTCCATGGATTCCACCGAAACCACCATGGCCCGGGAGCTGTTCCACCAGATCATGCAGACCAAGCGCAGCCTGCACGCAGGCATGACCGACATCCTGGCCGACGCTCCCCGCTGCCACTTTGACATGCTGCACCGGCTGTACAGCGCCATCCAGCACAGCGGGCGGGAGGGAGCGGTGCCGGTGTCCGAGCTGAACTGCCGGATGTACGATTCCCCCCAGGCGGTGTCCCGGGCGCTGCGCATCCTGGAACAGGACGGCCTGATCCGCCGGGAACCAGACCCCGATGACCGCCGCAAGACCACCGTCCGCCTGACCCAGGCGGGGCTGCAGGCCCACGAGCGCTGTGAGCGGGCGGTGACCGACTACGCCTACGCCATTGCACGGCGGATGGACCCGGAGACCCTGCGCAGCTTCACCCGCAACTGGGCCCGGTTCCAGGAGGCCGTGCAGGCGGAAAACGAGGCCCGTCGGGCCCAACGAAAGGAGTAACCTATACAAAAGATCTTTCGGCTGCTGGCCAGCCGCTGGAAAACCTGCCTGGTCATCTTTGCCCTGTTGCTGCTGCAGGCCTGGTGCGATCTGAGCCTGCCCGGGTACACATCGGACATTGTGGACGTGGGCATCCAGATGGGCGGCATCGAGAGCACCGTGCCCCACACGGTGCGGGCCGACACCCTGCAGGCCCTGGAATGGCTCATGCCCCAGGAGGACGCCGCACAGGCGGAGGCGGCCTTCTCCCCCGCTGACGAAAACGGCCTGCGCACCCTGACCGCCGGGGCGGACCGGGCGGCGCTGGAGGAGCTCTTCTCCACCCCGGACATGGTGCTCTACGCCATGGCCGCGGGCCAGGGCCAGGAGCCGGCCCCCGGCCTGGACGGGGCGGTGCAGACGGTCAATGCCCTGCCCGCCCAGCTGCAGGCCGCAGCGGCCCAGCTCCGGCAGGCCGCCGCGGCGGAGCGGGTGTTTGAGTTCCTGGCCGAGCCGGAGGAGGACCAGCACGCCGCCGGCACCCCCGCCGACCCCACCCTCATCAACGGGCAGGTCACCTTTGACCATGTGCGCTTCGGCTACACCCCCGACAAGACCATCATCCGGGATTTCTCCTGCACGGTGCAGCCCGGGCAGAAGGTGGCCATCGTGGGCCCCACCGGCGCGGGCAAGACCACCATCGTCAAGCTGCTCATGCGGTTCTATGACGTGGATGCCGGCCGCATCCTTCTGAACGGCCACGATGCGCGGGAATTCGACCGTTCCCCCATGCGGGAGGGCTTCGGCATGGTGCTGCAGGACACCTGGCTGTTCCAGGGCACCATCATGGAGAACATCCGCTACGGCCGTCTGGACGCCACCGATGAGGAGGTCATCGCCGCGGCCAGAGCCGCCAAGGCGGACCATTTCATCCGCACCCTGCCGGGTGGGTACAACATGGTCATCAACGAGGAAGCCAGCAACGTGAGCCAGGGCCAGAAGCAGCTGCTGACCATCGCCCGGGCCATCCTGGCGGACAACCGCATCCTCATCCTGGACGAAGCCACCAGCTCGGTGGATACCCGCACCGAGGAGCAGATCCAGACCGCCATGGACAATCTCATGCGCGGGCGCACCAGCTTCGTCATCGCCCACCGCCTGTCCACCATCAAGGACAGCGACCTGATCCTGGTCATGCGGGACGGCGACATTGTGGAGCAGGGCACCCACGACCAGCTGCTGGAGGCGGGCGGCTTCTACGCCGACCTGTACAATAGTCAGTTCGAGGACGTGAGCGTGTAACGCCCCCTTCTCACCGCAAAAACCCCCGTCTGCTTGGGCAGACGGGGGTTTTCTTGCTTTTTCGCGGTCAGGTCCGGGCGTTGCGGATGCAGGTCAGGGCGTTGAGGCTGCGGGGGTAGCCGATGTAGGGCAGGCAGTTCAGCACCACCCTGGTGAGGAATTCTTCGTCGTTGCCCAGGTTCATGTTGCCTTTGGCGTGGGCGGTGAGCTGGGGTTCGCAGCCGCCCTGGGCGGCCAGGAAGCAGAAGGTGATGAGCTCCCGCTGGCGCAGGTCCAGCCCGGTGCGGGTGTAGTAGTCCCCGAAGCAGTTGGCCCCCAGCCACCGGTTGATGGTGCCCTGGCGCCATGCATCCCGCATCCCGTCCCCGAAGATGGTCACCTGGGCATCCACCCCCTTTTCCAGCCGGGTTTCGGGGGTGGTGGTGGACTGGGACGGCAGGGGCAGGGCCACGCCCCGGGCGGTGAGCACCTGATTCACGGCGTCCACAAAGGGCAGCACCCGGCCAAGACCCAGGTAGTCCACCCCCTGGTAGACCAGTTCCTTGGCCATGACCGGGGTCAGTCCGGCATCCAGGGCTTCGGGCAGGACCAGTTTGAACAGCTCCACCCCCTGGCAGCCCACCAGAGTGGCCAGCACGGCCAGGCTCCGGGTGACGGGGTCCAGGGTGCAGTCCGGGTCCCCGGGCACCTCATGGCGGGCAAAGGCTTCGGCCAGGGCGGCAAATTCCGGGTCGGTACGGCGGTAGTCCATACAAAACACTTCTTTCCTTGAGGATTACCTGTATTGTACCGCCGCCGGAGCGGAAATGTCCACTGCCTGGTTGGTATGGACGCCATGCCCCCCGGGCATGGCAGATGCTACAGGACCGCCTCCTGGAAATACATGCTGTATTCTTCCGAAAAGATCTTGCCCCCCAGACGGCGCACGCCGCCGTACAGGTGGTGGGTGAGCAGCGGCTCGATGGCGCTTTCGTCCTTGGCGTCGATGATCTCCATCATGCGGGTGTGGTCCTTGATCACATCCGGCACGTTTTTGGCCCCCACCATATCCAGGCGGATGAACCGGGAGTAGTCCGCCTGGGGGTCGGTGAGCTGCTGCCACAGGAACATCTTGTCGGTGGCGCGGAACCACAGTTCGTGCATGTCCAGGTCCTTTTTCAGGAAATCGTTCAGGTCAAAGGCCTCCGGGTCGTCCAGCTCCGCCACCGGCGATGCGGGTGACACGGCTGACACCGCCGCCACCGCCGAGACCACCGGCGAAGACCCCTACGCCGACCTGGGCAACTTCACCATGGTGGTGGGCCACGCCCAGCCCGAAGGCAACCCCCGCTACACTTCCATGGAGAAGTTTGCGGAAGATGTGGCTGCCGCCACCAACGGCCATGTGACCGTGCAGGTGTACGGCAACGGCCAGCTGGGCACCGAGAAGGAGATGCTGGAACAGGTCGTGGCAGGCACCATCCAGGGCATGCGCGGCGGCCAGTTCGACTTCAGCCCCCGCCTGCTGATGTTCACCCTGCCCTTCCTGACCCAGACCCGCGCCCAGATCACCGCCCTGCTGACCAGCGACCTGGCCAAGAGCGTGTGTGAGGAAGCAGAAGCCGAGACCGGCACCGTCATCATCAATCTGTGTGACGCCGGCGGCTACCGCCAGTTCTCCAACTCCAAGCATCCCATCACCAAGCCCGAGGATCTGCAGGGCCTGAAGATGCGCACCAACGGCATGAAGACCATCGACCTGACCTTCCAGACCCTGGGCGCTACCACCACCACCATCGCCTACTCCGACCTGTACATGGGCCTGAAGACCGGCGTGGCCGACGGCCAGGAAAACCCCTGGGTCAACGTGCAGGGCATGAAATTCTATGAAGTGCAGCAGTACTTCACCGAAGTGAACTACCAGTTCCATCCCGATCCGTTCTATGTCAACGCCACCTGGTGGAACAGCCTGCCCGAAGAGTTCCAGACCATCCTCACCGACTGCGCCACCGACATGGGCACCTACAACGACCAGCTCATCGACGAGACCTCCCAGGCCGCCCGTGACGAGATCGAGGCCTCCGGCGCCGAGATCTACGTGCCCACCGCGGAAGAGCTGGAAGCCTTCAAGGAAGCTGTCCAGCCTGTGTACGACCAGTGCGTGGCCGAGGGCATCTGCACCGAGGAAGAAATCGCCGAAATGCAGGAGATCGTGGCCAACGCCGGCTGAGTGCACCCTTACCCACATCATGAGCCAAACCGCGGGCGGTCCGGCAGGTACGCGGACCGCCCGCCTTTTTTAACAAAAAACCAGGAAAGGGGCTGATCACCATCGACGCACTGAAAAAGATCGGCAAGAAGGTGTTTGACATCTACTTCACCATCGGCGTCATTGCCATGGGCCTGCTGGCCGTGCTGGTCATCTTTGCCGTTATTGCCCGGTATTTCTTCTCCCTGAGCTGGAAACAGCTGGCGGAGTTCAACACCACCCTGTTTGCCTTCACCACCTTCTGGGGCATGGGGGTCAACGTCATCAAGGACGAACACGTCATCATCGACATCCTGTACGACCGGGTGCCGCCCGCCGCCAAGCGGTGGCTGGCCATCCTGAACCACATCATCGTGCTGATCGTGGATGTGGTCTTCACCTGGCAGGGCTTCAGCTATGTGGCCATGGCCGGCAAGCAGATCAGCCAGGGCATGGAGATCCCCATGACCTACATGTACGGCATCATGCCGGTGTCCGGCGTGATCTGCGCCGTGTGCGTGGTCATCAAGATCGGCATGCTGCTCACCGCCGACATTTCCTACTTCGCGCCCAAGAACAAGGTTCTGAGCGCCGACGACCCCGCCTGAGCGAAAGGAGGCACGACCTATGGCAATGTTGATTCTGCTGGTGCTGCTGATCATCTTTGCAGCACTCGGCGTGCCGCTGGCCTTCGCCATCGGCGCATCCTGCGTGACCTACATCACCACCAACGCCCCCACCTTCCTGGGCATGCTGCCCCAGCGTGTGTGGAACGGCGCCTACAGCGAACTGATGATCGCCATGCCCCTGTTCATGCTGGCCGGTGAACTGATGAACACCGGCGGCATCACCCAGCGCATCATCGACTTCTGCATGGAGATCCTGCGTCCCGTGCGCGGCGGTCTGGGCGAAGTGAACATCGTGGCGTCCATGATCTTCGGCGGCATCTCCGGTTCCTCGGTGGCCGACACCTCGGCCCTGGGTTCCATCCTGATCCCCGCCATGGAGAAGGAAGGCTATCCTTCCGACGCCTCCGCCGGCATCACGGTGGCTTCCTCCACCATGGGCATGATCATCCCCCCGTCCACCCCCATGATCGTCTATTCCATGATCTCCGGCGGCTCGGTGGGCGCCCTGTTCATGGCCGGCGCCGTACCCGGCATCCTCATCGGCCTGACCCAGCTGGTGCTGGTCTACATCATCAGCGCCAAAAAGGGCTGGCATCCCCAGCGTGAACCCTTCAACGGCAAGCGCTGCGCCCACGCCATCCTGTCCGGCATCCCCGCCCTGATCATGCCGCTGTTCATCATCATCTGCGTGTCCTTCGGCATCTGCACCGCCTCCGAAAGCGCCGGTGTGGCCGTTCTGTACGCCCTGCTGGTCGGCTTCTTCGTCTACCGGGAACTGACCTGGAAGGCCGTGTGGGAAGCCCTGAAGAAGACCTTCATCTCCTCTTCCTCCATCATGCTGATCATCGGCTTCACCACCATCTTCACCTGGGTGCTGACCATGCAGAACGTGCCCCAGACGGTGGGCGCCTTCTTCATGTCCCTGAACATGCCCACCTGGGCCATCGCCCTACTGTTCTGCGTGATGATCCTGCTCATCGGCACCTTCATCGACGTGAGCCCCGCCATCCTGCTGCTCACCCCCATCCTGCTGCCGGTCATGCAGAGCTACGGCATCTCCACCCTGCAGTTCGGTGCCATGATGATCACCGGTCTGGCCATCGGTCTGGTGACCCCGCCCGTGGGCATGTGCCTGAACGCCTGCAACAAGATCAACCGCATGCCCATTGTGGACATCTTCAAGGGTGCTGCCCCGTACGTCGTGTGCAACGTGATCGTCCTGCTGGCCATCAGCCTGTGGGCGCCGCTGACCACCTGGCTGCCCACCCTGCTGGGCTACAGCCTGAACTGATTTTTGTGGGGAGGTTTCTTCCATGACTCTGAAAGAAAAAATGAAGCGGGGACCGGTATTCGGCATGGCCTGCTTTACCGGCACCACCTGCGTGATCGAAAACATCGCCATGTCCGGGCTGGATTTCATCTACCTGGACCTGGAACACACCAACTACATGCTGGACGAAGCCTTTGAAAAGCAGATCATGGCCGCCAAGCTCCACGACATCGCGGTGCTGGTGCGCATGGCGGACGAGAACGAGGTGGCCATCCGCAAGGTGCTGGAATGGGGCGCCGACGGCGTGGTGATCCCCCACTGCAAGACCGCCGAGATGACCCGCAAGGCGGTGGAAGGCGCCAAGTTCACCCCCCTGGGCCGCCGTGGCGGCGAGACCAACGTGCGGGCCGCCGGGTTCGGCTACCACAACTTTGACTGGAACGCCTACATTGAACAGCAGAACCGGGATACCCTGGTCATCCCCATGGACGAGGATTACGAGTTCACCGACAACATCGACGAGATCCTGGCGGTGCCGGGGATCGACGCGGTGAACTTCGGGCCCATCGACTACGCCGTGTCCCGCCAGCTGAAGATCGGCTACTCCATGGGCGAGGAAGTCCACGACGCCTTCCAGGTCCTGGTGGAGAAGTGCAAGGCCAAGGGCCTGGGCGTGCTGGGCCCGGTGGTGCCCCCCACCAAGGAGAACATCGACAAGGCCATTGCCGACGGCTACACCATGATCATTCTGGGCAATGACATGTGGCATTTCCAGAAATCCCTGAAAGAACTGGTCAGCGACGCGGTGGAACCCGTGCGGGCCGAACATTCCTGATACCAGCAATTCTTCCCATATTGCAATACGCCCCGGCGGGGACCACAGAGAAGTTCTTGCCGGGGCGTATTGTTTTTTATTTTTTATACGGAACGTATTTTACAGGTCTTTCCCGCACAGCTGCCAGAAGGCCACCGCTCCGGCCGCCGCCACGTTGAGGGAATCCACCCCCGGCCGCATGGGGATGCGCACGGTGTAGCGGCACCGGGCGATGGTGTCCGGGGCCAGACCGTCCCCCTCGGTGCCCAGCACCATGGCCAGCCTGGGTTCGGCCGCAAGGCGGGGGTCGTCGATGCGCAGGGAGTGTTCGTTCAGCGCCAGGGCCGCCGTGGCAAAGCCCCATTCTTCCAGGCTGGCCAGCCCCTTTTCCGGCCAGTCCTCCTTCGTTTCGCCCAGGCGGGCCCAGGGCACCGCGAACACGGTGCCCATGCTCACCCGCACCGCCCGACGGCACAGCGGGTCACAGCAGGAGGGGCTGAGCAGCACCCCGTCCACCCCCATGGCCGCCGCCGAGCGGAACACCGCCCCCACGTTGGTGGAATCCACGATGTTCTCCAGCACCGCCACCCGGCGGGCATCCCGGCAGATCTCCTCCGCCCTGCGGGGGGCCGGACGGGCCATGGCACACAGCACCCCCCGGGTGAGGGTGTAGCCGGTGAGGGAGGCCAGCAGCGCCCGGTCCCCGGTGTACACCGGGACTTCCGGGCAGCGGGCCAGCACCGGGGCGGCGGGGCCGGTGATCTGGCGGCGCTCCATGAGGAAGGCCAGGGGCTCGCATCCGGCGTCCAGAGCACTGCCGATGACCTTGGGGCTTTCGGCAACGAACAGGCCGTGTTCCCGCTCGGTGCTGCTGCGCAGCTGGGCCTCGGTGAGGCGGGCAAAGGGGGCCAGTTCCGGCAGGTTCAGGTCGTGAATTTCGATGATGGGCGGCATGGGGGAAAACTCCTTTCGGCACAACGCAAAAACCGTCCGGTGGGGCACACCGGACGGTCTGATGATAAACCTTTGGGGAAAGGGCTGTCAACCCGCCTTACACCCGGGTGCAGAGGGTGCGCAGGGTGCCGGCCACGGTGAATTCGCCGCTGTCGGCGGTGATGAAGACGCTGTCGCCCTTCTTCACCGGCAGGGTCTGGCCGCCGCAGGTCACGGTGCCTTCGCCTTCCACGATGAGCAGGGAGACAAAGCTCTCGGCGCCCGCGGTCCCGGTAAAGCCGTTCTCCTTCACGTCCACCGTGAAGTAGGGGCACTGGGCCATATGGCCGCCGAAGTCATGTTCCGTGGGGGGCTCACACTTGGTCACGGCCAGGGCCTGGGGGATGTGCAGCGCCCGGGGCTTGCCGTCGGCGCCCACCCGGCCGTAGTCATAGACCCGGTAGGTGACGTTGGAGTTCTGCTGGATCTCCGCAATGACGATGCCCTGGCAGATGGCATGCAGGGTGCCGGAGGGGATGAAGAAGACATCCCCCTTGTGCACCGGGGCGGCGTTGAGCACTTCGGTGAGGGTGTTGTCCTTGATGCGGCGCTCGAATTCTTCCTTGCTGATCTCATGGTCGAAACCATAGTACAGGAAGGCACCGGGCTCGCAGTCCAGGATGTACCACACTTCGGTCTTGCCGTACTGGTGCTCATGTTCCAGGGCGTACTCGTCGGAGGGGTGCACCTGGATGGACAGGTTGCCCTTGGCGTCGATGAATTTGGTCAGGACGGGGAACTGCTCGAACTTCTGGCAGTCGGTACCCAGGATGTCCTTACCCTTTTCCTCGATATACTGGGCCAGGGTCTTGCCGTCGTCCTCCCCGCCCACAATGTAGGAGGGGCCGTCGGGATGGCAGGAGAGCATCCAGGCTTCGGCCAGGGGGTTCAGGTCGCTTTCGATGCCGAAATCGGTGCGCAGGCGGGACCCGCCCCACAGATAATCCTTGCAGCTGGGTCTGAGTTTGAACATAGCCATGATGGATTTCATCCTTTCATCATTTCGGCCGCAGCGGCGGCCAGTTTTTCGTTGACCGCGTCAGCTTCGGCCTCGCTCTTGCCGACGGCGGAGAGGTAAACCTTGATCTTGGGCTCAGTGCCGGAGGGACGGACCATGAACTTGTGGCCGCCGGCCAGACGGTATTCCAGCACATCGGCCATGGGCAGCCCGTTGTGGCCGCCGGGAACGTTGTAGTCCACCGCTTCTTCCACCCGGCAGCCGGCGATTTCCGCCGGGGCCTGGGCCCGCAGGCCGGCCATGAGCTGCTGCATGGTGTGCATGCCGCTCTCCCCTTCAAAGGTGAAGGAGGACAGGGCATTGCGGTAGTAGCCGAATTCCTTGTACAGCGCCTCGATGGCATCCAGCAGGGTCATGCCCTGCTGGGCGTACCAGGCGGCGGCCTCGCAGACCAGCAGGGTGGCGTTCACCGCGTCCTTGTCCCGCACGTGGGGGCCGGACAGGTAGCCGTAGCTTTCCTCAAAGCCGAAGATGTACCGGTCCACCCGGCCTTCGGCTTCCAGCTTGCCGATCTGCTCCCCGATGAACTTGAAGCCGGTGAGGGTGCGGCGCAGCTCCACCCCGTACTTTTTGGCCACCGGGGTGGCCATGTCGGTGGAGACGATGGTGGTCACCGCCACCGGGTCCGCGGGCATGGTGCCCCGGGCGATGCGGGTGCGGCAGATGTAATCCAGCAGGATGATGCCCATCTCGTTGCCGGTGATGAGCCGGTAGCCGCCCTTGCCGTCGGGCACGGCGGTGCCGCAGCGGTCACAGTCGGGGTCGGTGCCCAGCAGCAGGTCCGGGTGGACGGTGTCGCACAGTTCCAGGCCCTTTTCCATGGCTTCCCGGATCTCCGGGTTGGGGTAGGGGCAGGTGGGGAAATCCCCGTCCGGCTTTTCCTGTTCGGGGACCACCGTCATGTGGGTGACCCCCAGCTTGGCCAGCAGCTTGCGCACGCATTCCAGGCCGGAGCCGTTGAGGGGGGTATAGACCAGTTTCAGGTCGGCGGTGCCGGCGCCGTCCCCCACCCGCTGGGCGTAGACGGCGTCCACAAAGGCATCCAGGCAGTCGTCCCCGATGGTGACGATGCGGCCGTCGGCCAGGGCGGCGTCATAGTCGGCCAGCTTCACGCCTGCAAAGATATCCACCGCCTCGATGGCGGCCAGGATCTTTTCGGCGGCTTCCAGGGTGATCTGGCAGCCGTCGGCGCCATAGACCTTGTAGCCGTTGTACTTGGCGGGGTTATGGCTGGCGGTGACGCAGACGCCCGCCCCGCAGCCCAGGTACCGCACCGCCCAGGACAGGGCGGGGGTGGGTTCCAGCCGGGGGTACAGATAGGCGGTGATGCCGTTGGCCGCCAGCACCCGGGCGGTCTCCCGGGCAAAGAGGTCGCCCTTATGGCGGCTGTCATGGGCGATGGCCACCTTTTTGGGCAGGGTGGTGGAATTGAGGTAATCGGCCAGGCCCTGGGTGGCCTTGCGCACGGTGTAGATGTTCATGCGGTTGGTGCCCGCGCCGATCACCCCGCGCAGGCCGCCGGTGCCGAAGGCCAGGTCGCGGTAAAAGCGGTCACTGACGGCTTCGGGGTCCTGGGCGATGCTGCGCAGCTCCTCGGCCAGATCGTCAGGCAGACCGGGCTGGGCCAGCCATGCCTGATAGCGGGTTTCGATGGTATTCATACTGTCACACTCCCGTTGTTGATCAGAAAAAATCTCATGGTGCGGACGGCCCGCCGCCCGAGATACAGCGGCCCATTCCGGAACAGAAGGCTGTTCCTCCCAATTATAGCACAGAACAGCAGAAATGTGTGCCACAATCTTATGGGAATGTGAATTTTTTTCAGGCATTGCGCCGGTTTTTCTCAGAGCACCCCCAGGCCCCGGGCCACGATGGTGATGAAGTCCTGCACATTGGTCACGATGGTGGTGGCGGACAGGCTTCCCCGGTCCAGCAGCTTGTTGACCACGAACTCGTCGGCGTCCACCGTGTACAGGAACACCGGGCGGACGGTGCCGTCGGCCAGCACCCGGTAGGAGGGGGTCATGTTCCCCGCCGCGATGGTGTGCAGCATGGTGGCCAGACAGATGACGGTGGTGGCCTTGCGGATGAGCCCCCGCATGGCGCTCTGGCCGGCGTAGGCGTCCCCCACCACCTCCGGCAGGGGACCATCGTCCCGGATGGAGCCGGTGAGCACGAAGGGCACCTGCTGCTTCACGCAGGCATACATGATGCCGTTGTCGATGCGGTGCTCCCGGATGAAGGCGGGGATGGACCCGCAGCGGCGCACCTCGTTGATCACGTCCAGGTGGTTGTAATGCCCGCCGGGGCGGCATTCCTGGGTGTAGATGTCCTGGCCCAGGGCGGTGTGGAAGGCGGCCCCTTCCAGGTCGTGGGTGGCCAGGGCGTTGCCCGCCAGCAGGCCGTGGGCGTAGCCCTGCTCGATCATGGCCTGCATGGCCGCCCGGGCGTCGGCGTCAAAGGAGAAAGCCGGACCCATGACCCAGACGATGTTGCCGTGCTCCCGCTCATACCGCAGCAGCGCCATGAGCCGGTCATAGTCCCGGGCGTAGGCGGTCTCCCGGCTGCGGCCCTGGCGGAAGGCGAACCGGTCCCCCTCCCCCGCTCCGCCGCCGGTGAAGCCGGTGGTGTGCAGGTAGATGCCCTCCTCCCCGTTTTCGGTGCGGCCCAGGGCCACCAGGTCCCCCTGGCGCAGGTTGCGGTTCTCCACCACCGCCAGACTGCCGTCCGGGCGCAGCACCACGCTGGAATCCATCCGGCTTTCGGGGACCAGGGTCCAGCGGCCGCCGATTTTGAAGTATTCCGGGTACATGGAGGTGCTGTGGAACCCCGCCGGCGCCACCCCGTCGGCCTCGGCGGGCTGCCAGCGGGCGTCAGGGGCCTGGGCCAGGGCGGGAACGGAAAAGTCCGGCGCCCGGTACACCGGCATGGAAAAGGAACGATTCATAGGCCATTCTCCCCTCGGTTGGTTTTCTTTACTGTATCACGCCGGACAGGGCTTGTCGATACGGGAAATGAACTTTTTGTTACAAAGTTGTAAAAATCACAGAACACTGCCAAATCGGGGATGCCAGCCGCGTTTTTGTGGGCAAGAGACAAAAATTTCCAACCTCCGAGGAGGGTGATTGATATGAAGATCCTGCTTACGTCCGACTGGTACATCCCCGCCGTCAACGGGGTCGTCACCTCTCTGCTGGCTTTGCGCCGCCAGCTCACCCGCCAGGGCCATGAAGTGCGGGTGCTGACCCTGTCCGGCGATCTGCACAGCCATGTGCGGGAGGGCGTCTATGCCCTGGGGTCGGTGGATGCGGGGATGATCTATCCCGGCGCCCGCCTGCGTGCCCCCGAAGGGGACGCCCTGATCCGGGAGCTCATCGCCTGGGGGCCGGACGTGGTCCACTCCCAGTGCGAGTTCAGCACCTTTGCCCCCGCACGGCGGATTGCCCGGGCCTGCGGAGCGCCGCTGGTGCACACCTACCACACGGTATACGAGGATTACACCCATTACTTCTCCCCCAGCCGCCGATGGGGCAAGGCCCTGGTGCGGGGCTTCACCCGGAGCATCGCCGCCCGGTGCGACGCCCTGCTGGCCCCCACCGACAAGGTGCGGAACCTGCTGCTGGGCTACGACGTGCCCTGCCCGGTGTACACCCTGCCCACCGGCATCGACCTGGACCGGTTCCAGGTGGACCGGCGGGAAGGGCTGTGGCTGCGGGACAGACTGGGCATCCCCCAGAACCGGCCGGTGCTGCTCTACCTGGGCCGTCTGGCCCGGGAGAAAAACCTGGACGACCTGCTGGAGGTGGCGGCGGCGGTGCCCCAGGCCACTTTGCTGGTGGCCGGGGACGGCCCCGACGGGCCCCGCTTCCGGGAGGAGGCGGCGCGCCGGGGGCTGGATGTGGTGTTCGGCGGAATGGTGGACCCCAAGGAGGTGCCGGTGTGGTACGCGGCGGCAGACCTTTTCCTCAGCGCCTCCACCAGCGAGACCCAGGGGCTGACCTATCTGGAAGCGCTGGCGGCGGGGCTGCCGGTGATCTGTCGGGCGGACCCCTGCCTGAAAGGGGTGCTGACAAACGGCGGCAACGGCTACGGCTGTGCGGACGCCGCCGGGATGGCCGCCCGGGTGCGGGCGCTGCTGGCGGACCCGGACGAACTGGATGCCATGCACCGTCGGGCCCGGGTTTCGGCCCTGGCTTTTTCTGAAGAAAATTTTGCCCGTCGGGCGTCGGCGCTGTACCGGGAGCAGATTCTGCTCCACCGCGCCGCCCCGGCTCTGGAAAGGAGCGCTGTATGGACCGCGTGAGAAAAGATCCTTTTTTGTTTTTGAAAGGCTGCCGGGACTGGCTGGTGGAGACCCTGCGCAACCCCTTTCAGCTGATCTCCCTGCTGGGGCTTGCCTTCTGTCTGGTGGCGGGGGTGTGGATGTGGCGCAACGGGCTGCTCACCTCCCGGGAAGCCCTGCAGCGTTTTCTGGACCCCTTCGGTCCCTGGGCAGCGGTGCTCTTCGTGGCCTTCCAGGCCATCCAGGTGGTGGTGCCGATTTTACCCGGCGGGCTGGGATGTCTGGCCGGGGTGGTGCTCTTCGGGCCCTGGCAGGGGTTCCTTTATAATTATATCGGCATCTGTGCCGGGTCGCTGGCGGCCTTTGCCATCGCCCGCAGCTGCGGCCGGCCCCTGCTCTACCGGATGTTCCCCCAGGCCCTCATCGACAAATACGACCGCTGGACCACCGAGGGCGGCCGCTTTGCCCGGTGGCTGGCCTTCCTCATCTTCATCCCGGTGGCCCCGGACGATTATCTCTGCTTCCTGGCCGGGACCACCACCATGCGGTTCCGGGTGTTTGCGGCCATCATCTTTCTGGGCAAGCCCGCGGCCATCGCGGCCTACAGCCTGGGCCTGACCCTGGTGTTCCAGCGCGTGCTGGGGCTCTGGGCATAATGTAAGGAGGGTTCCTACCTATGCGCGTACATCTGTATACCGGTTCCCTGGAAACGGTCCGCCGCAGCGGGGTGGGTCAGGCGGTGGCCCACCAGCGGGCCATGCTGCAAAGCGCCGGGGTGGAAGTGACCGAAAGCTGGCAGGGCCATGCCGACGCGGTGCACATCAACACCGTGCTGCCGGACGCCCCCCTGGCCGCCCTGCGGGCCCGGGCCCGGGGGGAGAAGGTGGTCTACTACGGCCACTCCACCATGCAGGATTTCCGGGATTCCTTTGTGGGGTCCAACCTGCTGGCGCCGCTGTTCAAACGGTGGCTCTGCCTGTGCTACGGGCTGGGAGACATCGTCCTCACCCCCACCCCCTACGCCAGGGGGATCTTGCAGACCTACGGCCTGCCCTGTCCGGTGCGGGCCATGTCCAACGGGGTGGACACCGCCTTCTTTGCCCCGGACAAGGCCCGGGGCGCGGCCTTCCGGGAAAAGTACGGCCTGTCTGACAGCCAGAAGGTGGTGGTCAGTGCGGGACATTTCATGCAGCGCAAGGGGATTTTTGAGTTCATCCGGCTGGCCGAAGCGCTGCCCGACGTACAGTTTTACTGGTTCGGCTACACCCAGCCTGCCCTGGTGCCCGCCCCGGTGCGCCATGCCATGGAACACGCCCCGGGCAACCTGCATTTTCCCGGTTTTGTGAGTCAGGCCGAGCTGCGGGACGCCTACTGCGGGGCGGACCTTTTCTGCTTCTGCAGCCACGAGGAGACCGAAGGCATTGTGGTGCTGGAGGCCCTGGCCTGCGGGGTGCCGGTGCTTTTGCGGGACATTCCGGTATATGAAGGCTGGCTCACCGACGGGGTGAACGTCTACAAGGCCGGGGACGACGCCGGATTTGCGGCCAAAGCCGCGGGCATCCTGGACGGTTCCCTGCCCGATGTGACCGCCGCCGGACGGGCGGTGGCCGAAGCCCGCAGCCTGCCCCGGATGGGGCAGGCCCTGTGCGGGGTCTACAAGGACCTGTGCCCCGCCTGATTGACACAAACTTTACTTGCTACAAGGCCCTCCCCCGTGGTATGCTGGAAGCAAACCCGCAAAGGAGGGCCTTTCAAATGTCCATCACCCTGGAACAGGTCAAGCACAACGAGGAAGTGAACACCTACATCCGCAAGGCGGACGAGAGTCTGCGGGCCCTGGGCTTCACCGAGCACAGCTTTGCCCATGTGGGGCGGGTGTCGGCCCTGGCCAGCCAGATCCTGCGCACCCTGGGCTACGACGCCCGCACCGCCGAGCTGGCGGCCATTGCGGGGTGGCTGCACGACATCGGCAACGTGGTCAACCGCATCGACCACGCCCAGAGCGGGGCGGTGATGGCCTTCCGCATCCTGGACAAGATGGGCTTTCCCCCGGAGGAGACGGCCACCATCATCACGGCCATCGGCAACCACGACGAGGGCACGGCTTTCCCGGTGAACGCGGTGGCCGCCGCCCTGATCCTGGCGGACAAGACGGATGTGCGGGCCAACCGGGTGCGCAACATCGACCCCGCCACCTACGACATCCACGACCGGGTGAATTCCTCGGTGCGGGAGTCCCGGGTCACCCTGGAAAACGGGGAGCTCCGCCTGACCCTGACCATCGACACCAACATGTGCGCGGTGATGGATTATTTCGAGATCTTCCTCGACCGGATGATTTTGTGCCGCAAGGCCGCCGAGGCCCTGGGGCAGAAGTTCGCGCTGGTCATCAACGGACAGAGAATTCTGTGAGTATTTTTGCAAGGACGGGGTTAGGGCCCGTCCTTTTTTG
>CALXHN010000005.1 GCA_944388105.1 uncultured Gemmiger sp.
CAGGTCTGGATGCCCTGGTAGCTGAACCGCTTGCCGCAGTTTTCGCCGCCGTTGCACAGGACCACCGCTTTCAGGCTGGGACGGTCACTGGTCTCGCTGCCCATGATGGTGTTGATGGCATCGGCAGCCTTGTCGCCGCCGGGTGCGCACTTGAAGGTGGGCGCGCCGTCCTCCACAATGGCCTTGGCGTAGTCGGCACAGCCGGCGTAGCCGCAGCCGCCGCAGTTGGCGCCCGCCAAACAGGCGGTGATTTCCGCAATGCGCGGGTCCTCATACACAGCCATGAACTTGGAAGCCAGCACCAGCACGATACTGCCCACCAGACCCAGCACCGCCAGGACGGCGACCGCAAGAATGATCGGATTCATACTTAGTCCCCCTCCTTATCTCAGACCAGTGCATTGATGATGTTTTCAACCAGGCCGCCGAAGCCCATGAAACTCATCGAGGTGATGGCCGCCGACACCAGGGTGATGGGCAGGCCCTTGAAGCTTTCCGGCGGGTTGGAGGACTCCACACGCTGGCGCACGCCGCAGAACAGCAGCATGGCCACCAGGAAGCCCACGCCGGCGCCGGCAGCGCAGATCAGCGCTTCGGCATAGGCCAGACCAAAGCCCTGCTCCGCCACGATATCGGAGTAATCCTGCACGGCCAGGATGGTGACACCCAGCACGCAGCAGTTGGTGGTGATCAGGGGCAGATACACGCCCAGGGCGGTGTACAGGGCAGGCACATACTTCTTCAGGGTGATCTCGATGAGCTGGACCAGCACGGCGATGACCAGGATGAAGACGACGGTCTGCATGTAGCCCAGGTCATAGGCATCCAGCAGGAAGATCTGCAGCGGGAAGGTGACCGCCGTGGCAATGACCATGACGAAGATGACCGCCAGACCCATGCCGGTGGAAGAATCCACCTTTTTGGAAACGCCCAGGAAGGGGCAGATGCCCAGGAACTGGACCAGAACGTAGTTGTTGACCAGGATCAGGTTGAAGAAGATGGTCGCAAACACAGCGAGATTGTTCATGCCTGGTCACCTCCCTCGGATTTGGCGGCGTCGATCTCGTCCAGCATGACTTCGCCGCAGGTCTTGCGCTCAATGGGATGGTTGGTCTTTTTCTCGATAAAAACGCACAGGGCCATCAGGCAGCCGAAGACGAAGAAGCCGCCGGGAGCCTGGTTCATGATGCCCATACGGTCCACGCTTTCGGGGATGATGGTGATGCCCATCCAGGAACCGTTGCCGATGATCTCACGGACGCTGGACATGAGCAGCATGGTGATGATGTAGCCAAGACCCATGCCCACGCCGTCCACGGCGGATTCCACCACCGTGTGCTTGCAGGCGAACATTTCGGCACGGCCCAGGATGATGCAGTTGACCACGATCAGGGCCAGGAACACACCCAGGGAGTCATACAGATCCTGGGCGTAGGCTTCCAGCACCATCTGGACCACGGTGACGAAGGTGGCGATGATGACGATGTAGCAGGGCAGATGGACCTTGTCGGGAATCGCCTTGCGCAGGGCGGAAATGACGATGTTGGAGCACACCAGCACGAAGGTCATGGACAGGCCCATGCCCAGGGCACCGGAAACGGTGGTGGTGACGGCCAGGGCCGAGCAGCAGCCCAGCACCAGACGCAGGACCGGGTTTTCACGGATAATACCGGCGGTGAAGATCTTCCACAGGCTTTGTTTTTCGCTCATGGTCAGGCCACCCCCTTGATCTCATTGTTGTAGCAGTCGATGGCGCTGTTATAGGCCGAAATGACAGCGTTGGAAGAAATGGTGGCACCCGCGATGGTATCCACGGGGTTGCCGGCGGACACATGCTGGGAGGCATCCCAGCCCAGGAAACCGGACCAGAAGCTTTCGTTCATGGTCTTGGAACCGATGCCGGTGGTCTGGGTGGAAGCGTCCACGCTGGTGGCCAGGATCTTGCCGGAAGCGTCAAAGGAAACGTACACAACCACTTCCTTGCCGCTGTAACCGGCGGCGGAAGCCTTGACGGCCGCCAGGCCGTCGGCGGTGGTCACAGCCCCCTGCACGCCGGGGGTCTGGATGTTCTCCACCGTGGTCAGGGCGGAAGGATCGGTGACACCGGGCAGAACGCCCATGTACGCTTCCTGGGTGGCGGCTTCCTGGTTGGCCTGGATGATGGGTTTGGTGGCGTCGTTCAGGGCCGCCAGAGCGGCGCTGCACACCACGCAGATGACAACCAGGATGATGACCGGGTAGATCATCGTCTTGAAAGCGGACTCCTGCGCGGGGGTCTTTGCGTTCTTCTCAGCCATCAGGCGTTGCCCCCTTCCTTGGCCGCGGCTTTGGCGGCCTTTTTCTGCTTTTTGGGTTTCTTGTAGCCCAGCGGGATCTGGTGGCTCCAGGCGTTGAACCAGGGCACCATCAGGTTGCCCAGCAGGATGGCGAAGCTCATGCCTTCGTTCATGCTGCCGAAATAGCGGATGGCGAAGGTCACCAGACCGATGAAGATGCCATAGATCAGCTTGCCCTTGGTGGTGAAGGGGCTGGTGACGTAGTCGGTGGCCATAAAGACGGCGCCGAACATCAAGCCGCCGGCCAGGATCTCGGCCACAGCGGCATGCAGGCTGCCGGTGGCGATCCAGGACAGCACAAAGACGGTGCCCACGATGCTGCCGGGAATGGCAAACCCGATGGTGCCGGTGGCCAGCAGGTAAACAAGACCCAGCAGGATGGCCAGGATACAGGTCTCACCCATCATGCCTCCGTGCAGACCCAGGAACAGGTCCAGCAGGCTGACGGTGGTCTTGTCCACGCTGTCGGCCAGCGGGGTGGCGGAAGCCAGGGCATCCACCGCCATGTCGGGGTAGATATAAGCGGTCATGCGGGCGGTGAAGCTGAGGAACAGCACGATACGGCCCACCAGTGCCGGGTTGGCAAAGTTGAAGCCGATGCCGCCGAACAGCTGCTTGACCACCACGATGGCCACAAAGGCACCCACCACGCAGATCCACAGAGGCAGACCCACGGGGAAGTTCAGTGCCAGGATCACGCCGGTGACGCAGGCGGAAAGGTCGCCCACCGGGTTGGGTTTCTTCATGATCAGGCAGTACAGATACTCGAAAGCCACGCAGGCCAGCGTGGTGACGGCCACGCTGATGAGGGCTTCATAGCCGAAGATCAGCGCCGCCGCGACGATGCAGGGCACCAGCGCCTTGAGGACGTTGCCCATCAGGCCGCGGGTGCTGGAATCGTCCCGGATATGGGGCGAGGCAGTTACGAACAAAACCTGGTCCATCGTTACTTACCTCCCTTGCGCATTTCGCTGAGATACCAGGCCTTGGCCTGGGTCACAGCCTGGGAAACCGGGCGCTTGGCCGGACAGACATAGGTGCAGCTGCCGCAGGCAACGCACAGGTCCACGCACAGGCTCTTCAGGGCCGCGGTATCCTTCTTGTTATGGTTTTCCACAATGACCACCGGTTCCAGACCCATGGGGCAGGCGCTGATGCACCGGCCGCAGCGGATGCAGGGCTGGGCGGCAGGCAGAACGGCTGCCTTGCGGCTGAACAGCAGCAGGCCGTTGTTCTGCTTGAGCACCGGGAAGTCCGCACTGGGCGAAGCACCGCCCATCATGGGACCGCCGAAGATGATCTTGCCCAGTTCCACGTCCGGCTTGATGCCGCCGCAGGCTTCGATGACATCCCGGTACAGGGTGCCGATGGGCACTTCGATGTTCTGGGGCTTGGCGATGGCGTCGCCGTCCACCGTGACACGCTTGCTGACCAGAGGAATACCGGTCTTGAGATACTTGCCCAGGGTGGACACGGAAGTGACGTTCATGACGATGCAGCCGCAGTCCGCCGGCAGGCCCGCCTTGCCGGAAGGTCCGATCTGGGGCACTTCCCGGCCGGTGCAGGTCTCCACCAGGGTCTTTTCAGCGCCCTGGGGGTACCGCATGGGCAGCGGCTTGACCGAAACGCCCTTCATGTCCCGGGTCAGGGAGCACATCAGATCGATGCATGCCGGCTTGTTGCGCTCAATGCCGATGATGCAGTGCGGGATCTCACAGTACTTCATGACCGCCTCGATACCGGACAGGATGGTATCGCTGCATTCCAGCATTTCACGGGCGTCGGTGGTCAGGTAGGGCTCACACTCCGCCGCATTGATCAGCAGGGTGTCCACCTTGGCCATGAGCTTGACGTGGGTCGGGAAGCCCGCGCCGCCCACACCCACCAGGCCGCAGGCCTGGATGGCAGCCAGCAGGGATTCCTTGTCGGTGACCGTGGGCGGCACGCAGGCCGGGTCCACGGTCTGGTTGCCGTCGCACTGGATGGCCACAGCCTGACAGACCGGACCGTTGACCATGCGCATGGGCGCCACGTCAACCACCGTGCCGGACACGCTGGAGTGGATATTGGCACTGACAAAACCGCCGGCTTTGCCGATCAGGGTGCCAACGAACACCTGATCGCCTTTTTTGACGACGGGTTCCGCCGGAGCGCCGATGTGCATCGACATGGGAATGACGACGTTTTTGGGCACCGGCATACGCACGGTGGGCATGTCGGCCGTCGATTTCTCATGCGGGACACGGGCGCCCTTGGCGGAGCGCTTCAGGATTTTCAACATGGATCCTGTTCCCCCATTCCTTTGTTGCTCTTTTTGCCGGCTTCCACCGCCAAAAAGACAAAATTATACATGGTTTATTTTAATGCGCTTATCCTGCCAAGTCAAGGCCGCGGCAGTGGTCAAATTTTACACAATGTCCATAGTTTGGAAACATTTTCTTTGCCCTGCGTGGTCCCATACAGGGGTTTTGCATTGCCTTTTGCCCGCCTGTGTGGTATACTGTACGCAAGCGTAATATGACATGGCGGGCCCTTTGCGGGGCAGGGAGGTATGCCTGATGAAAACCGTTCTCAAAATGATCGCTGTGCTGGCTGTTCTGGCCGGTGTTCTGGCGTTGGCGGCCGCTGTTTTGTGCAAGCGCAAGCCCGACCCCGCCGAATATATCACCCTGTACGGCGGCCCCGACGAAGCCGACGCCTGAGTGTCCGGCGGCGGACGGCCGTCCGCATTTAGGCAATATCCGCAAGAATCGCGGTGCAAGAAATGCAAAGTCAAGCGCGCCCTGTCATGGCCATCGTGCCATGCAGGGCGCGCTTTTTTGTGTCTGTGCTTAGGGTCATTCCAGCCGCAGCAGAACGGCGGAGAAGGGTGCCAGCGTCCCTTCCAGTTTCTGTCCGGCCACCGTGCAGGGGCACTCCCCTTCCGGCGTCATGCCGCCGTAGGGCTGCCAGTCGCTGTACAACAGCACCCGGGCCGTCCCGGGCTGGACGGGCACCGCGAAAGTCTGGGGCTTGTCGCTGAAATTGAAGGCCGCAGCCACCCGGCGGTGTCCGGCCCGACGCTCGAACACATAGACGCACTGGCTTTCCCGGTGGCAGTCCAGCCAGACAAAGCCTGCCGGGTCCTCATCCTGCTGCCACAGCGCCGGCTCCTCCAGATACAGCCGGTTGAGCGCCTGGATATAGTGGTAGAACCCGTCGTGGTTGGGGTAGCTGCGCAGGCACCAGTCCTGTTCCCGGGCCGGGTCCCACTCCCGCAGCTGGCCGATCTCACTGCCCATAAAATTCAGCTTTTTCCCCGGGTGGGTCATCATATACAGGTACAGCGCCCGCCCCTGGGGGAACTTGCCGTCGTAGCCGCCATTCATCTTCTGCAAAATGGTGGCCTTGCCGTGGACCACCTCGTCGTGGGAGAAGGGCAGCAGATACCGTTCCTTGTAATAGTACATCATGGAGAAGGTCAGCTTGTGGTAGTTGTCCGGACGGTATTCCGGGTCAGTCTGCAGGAAAGAGAGGGTGTCGTGCATCCAGCCCAGATTCCACTTGTAGTCAAAGCCCAGTCCTCCCTGCTCCGCCGGACGGGTGATGCCCTCGAAACAGGTGGAATCCTCCGCTGCCAGCAGACAGCCAGGGTGGCGCTGTTTGAGCCCCCGGTTCATGGTGCGCAGGAATTCCACCCCGTTGCCGTTGACGCCCCGGCGCTCGTCCCCCTGCCAGTAGAGGATCCGGCTGATGGCGTCGTACCGCAGGCCGTCAAAGTGGAACTTTTCCAGCCAGTAATGCCCCGCCGACTGCAGAAAGCTGCGCACCTCCCCCCGGGAGTGCATGAAGTTGCAGCTGCCCCACTCGCTGACCCCCACATCGTTGTGGGGATATTCGTACAGGGCGGTGCCGTCATACCGGGCCAGGGCGTAGGGGTCCAGGGCAAAGTGGGCGGGCACAAAGTCCATGATGACCCCGATGCCCCGGCGGTGGAGGGTATCCACCAGGGCCATGAGCTGGGCGGCGGTACCGTACCGGCTGGTGGGGGCAAAGAACCCGGTGATCTGATAGCCCCAGCTTTCGTCACAGGGATGTTCCGCCAGGGGCAGGAATTCCACATAGTTGTAGCCGCTCTCGCACAGGTAGTCGGCCAGGGGTCCGGCCAGTTCCTCATAATTGTATACCGTGCCGTCCGGCTTGCGCCGCCAGGACCCCAGATGCATCTCGTAGATGTTCAGAGGCTCATTGCGGCGGTCGGTGCGGGTGCGCATCCAGTGGGCATCGCGGAAGGTATACTCCCCCAGATCCCGCACGATGGACCGGTGGGCCGGACGCAGGTCCATGCCGAATCCATAGGGGTCGCAGTGGTCGGTGAACTGCCCGTCCCGGGTGTGGATCCGGTACTCATAGGGGGTGCCGGGGGGTGCGTCGGGTACCGTCAGTTCATAGAAATTGCCGTCCCCCATCTTGTGCATGGGGCGGGGCTGGCCGTCCAGCAGCAGATCGATCCCCGCCGCCCCGGGGGCGAAGGTGCGGAACACCGTTCCCTCCACCCCGGGATGGGCCCCGAGAAATTCATAGGCATCAAACAGCTGCCCGGTGTAAAAGCCGTAAAAATCCATAGGGGTCGCCTCCATATTTATTTGACTGTCGTCCAGTAATTTACTATAATCAATATAGCAGACACCACACAGCTGTACCATCTGCGGATTTGACAATGTGTACAATACTGGACGCTTTTGAAAAATCGACAAGGGAGGCGAAGCCATGGACATGAGAGAAAAAAAGACCCGGCAGAGCATCCGCAACGCCTTTTTGCAGCTGCGGGCCCACAAACCCCTGGAACGCATCACGGTGAAGGAGCTGGCCGAACTGGCCCAGATCAGCAAAGCCACCTTTTACCTGCATTATCACGACATTTATGATCTGTCGGAACAGATGCAGAGCGAGGTCATCCGGATGATGCTGGACAGCCTGGAGCAGCCGGACAGCTTTCTCACCGACCGCAAGCGGTTCACCCGGGAGCTGTTTGCTTCCTTTGCCGCCCACGAAAATCTGACCAACATCCTGTTTTCCGGGTCCCAGGCAGCGGTACTGCCCATCAGCATCGAGCGGGGCATCAAGGAGCACATCTTCTCCATTGTGCCCGAAACCCGCAACGACGCCCGGTTCAACATCATGCTGACCTACCAGGTGCAGGGAGCCTACTACACCTATACGGAAAACCGGAAAAAGTTCGGTGCGGAGCAGGTGCTGGCCGCCCTGGACGAGATTACCGACCGCATTGCCGCCAAACCGGATTTCTGAAAGCAAAAACCGCCGGTCCCATACGGGACCGGCGGTTTTTTCGGTTGCTTGCTGGGCTTGTCTCAGGCGTGCATGCGGCGGGTACCGGGCAGCAGGCGGGCTTTTTCCAGGGCGGGGCGCAGGGCCAGATAGAGCACCACGGCGCAGACGGTGGACAGCAGCGAGTTGACCAGCGTCACCCCGCTGGCCACCTTGGTCATGGTGGCGGCCAGATCCACATCCTGCCCGAAGATGTACCGGTTGCGGAAGTAGCCGATAAAGGGGTCGGTAAAGACGTTGACCAGCAGGCCGCTGAAGGCGCTGCCGGTGACCATGGACAGATACTTCAGGTCCGCGCCCACCTTGCGGGCGGGATGACGGTCGGCCAGATGGAACAGGCGGTGGCTGGCAGCACCGCACACCAGACCGATGATGAACTTGAGCAGGAAGGTGGTGATGGCATATCCCGGGTCGCCGGCCACGAGATCCGCCAGAGAAAGACCGATGGCACCGGCCAGACCGCCGGAAACGCCGTCCAGCAGCATGGCGGTAAGGGCGGTGAAGGTGTTGCCCAGATGGAAGGAGGAACCGGTGCCCAGAATGTTGGGAATCCGGAAGAACTCATAAGCCACAAAGCTGAGTGCGGCCATCACACCGATGAGTGCGATCTTCTGGACCGTAAACCGGGTGCGGGACAAGGCGGCAAAGACCAGGACCAGCACCACCACGCAAAAGAACAAAAGCCAGATCAGAGCAGGCTGCATAGTTGAAATCTCCCCTCATGGCCGGCTGTGCGCGGCGCCTTGCGCCTGCCGGCGGTGATTTTCCCGGCGGCTTGACATTTGCCCGCCGTCGGGGTATGCTCTCATTATAATCGTTTCTGGCCTTGTGTGAATATCCAGTATTTGAATTTTTCATGGGGCCAGTTCGCAGAACAGGAAGGGAGGGCCTTCATGATCACACTGTCTGCCAAAAGCAGTACCCCCATGTATGAACAGCTGTATGCCCGACTGGCTGCGGATATCCGCAGCGGCGCCCTGGCCCCCGGCAGTCCCCTGCCCGGCCGCCGGACCATGGCCAGCCAGCTGGGGGTGAGCGTGAACACGGTGGATGCTGCCTACCAGATGCTGGCCGCCGAGGGGCTGGCGGAATCCCGGCCACGCAGCGGTTTTTATGTGCAGGACACCGGGGGAATGCTCTGCCCTGCCCCGGCCGCCCCGGAACCGGAGCCGGCGGTTTCCGCCGAACCTGTCCGGCCAGAGGCGGCGCCCCGGTATGACCTGTCCACCGGCAGCATCGACACCGAGCTCTTCCCCGCCCGCAGCTGGGGACGCATCCAGAAGGAACTGCTGTACCAGGCCCCGGAACTGCTGCAGCGCGGGCCCATGCAGGGAGACGAGGACCTGCGGGGGGAGATCGCCCGGTATCTGGCCGAGTACCGGGGGGTGGTGTGCACCCCGGAACAGGTGGTGGTGGGTGCGGGCATTGAGTACCTTCTGGGCTGTGTGGCCCATCTGTTTGCCGGGTCGGCCGCCGCAGTGGAGAACCCGGGCTACACCCGGTCCCGCACTATCCTGGAAAACAACGGCATTCCCTGCCGGCTGGTGGACATCGACCGTCACGGTCTGCCCGCCGACGGCCTGGAAGCCTGCGGGGCCAACCTGTGCTATGTAACCCCCAGCCATCACTTTCCCACCGGGGTGACCATGCCGGCCTGGCGTCGGGCCCAGCTGCTGGCCTGGGCCGCCGCCAGACCGGGACGGTACATTCTGGAGGATGATTATGACTCGGAGTTCCGGTTCAGCACTCGCCCCCTGCCCAGCCTGCAGGGCATGGCCGGGGCTGACGGACCGGTGGTGTATCTGACCACCTTCTCCAAAAGTCTGGCCCCGGGCATCCGAATCGCCTGCATGGTACTGCCGCCCCATCTGCTGGAACGCTATCGCCGGGATTTTGCGGTGTATTCCAACACGGTGAGCCGGTTTGAGCAGGAGACCTTGTGCCGGTTCATGGCCCAGGGGCATTTCACCCGGCACATTGCCCGGATGCGTCTGGCCTACAAACGGCGGATGGAGACCTTTGCCGCCGCACTGCGGGAGGCGTTGGGTCCGGATATGGTGCTGGACGGTACCCAGTCCGGGCTGCATTTTCTGCTGACCCTGCCGGGAGCCGGCGGAGAACAGGCCATGGTGGCCGCCGCCCGGGCCGAAGGGGTCCAGCTGCGGGGGCTGAGCGAATACTACATGGCCCGCCCGGAGAGCTGCCGCCCCGACACGGTGGTGGCCGGCTATGCCGCCCTGCGCACCGGGGACATTGCCGCCGTGGCCTCGGCCCTGGGGCGGGCGTGGTCGGCTCATTCCACGGCGGTCCCACCGGCCAGCAAAACCTGAACCGTTTCCAGGTCCGTGTCGGTCAGGCGGCTGCCCCCTGCCGTCTGCTGCAGTTCCAGGGTCTGGTAATCCACATGGTAGCCGGTGGCTCCCGAAAGCCAGGTCAGGGTCTCTTCCAGTTCATACAGGTCCTGGGCCCGCAGGTCGGTGAGGGTCTGGCTGCTCACATTGCGGGCACCGGCGGCCAGGTCCGCCAGATGATCCGGAAACTGCCGGAAAAAGGCCGCCCACAGTGCCCCCCGGGCGCGGGCCAGTGCAGCCGGGGTCTGGTCCGGCAGCGCCGCCGCCCGCGCCAGGAATTCCGATGCCTGGGCGACGGTGAGCTCCACCACCGACTCTTCCCCGCAGTCCAGCTCCTTGCGCTCCTCCGCGGTAAAGACGGCAGCGGTATCAAACCGGACGGCGTCCTCCAGTCCCCAGAGACTGGCATAGGTGTTGGCCGTGGCGGCCAGATAGGCATCCGGCGCAACGCCCAGGGTCTGCCCCAGAAGTTCCTCCGCCCGGGCCGGACCTGCGGCCAGATAGCACTCGGACAGGGTGGTGGTGCCCGCAGGCGCCTGCAGGACCAGATCCCCCGGCAGCGCGCAGAAAAGCGCCGCCTGCTCGGGACCATCCAGCCGCAGCAGCAGGAATGCCGGCGCGTCGGACTGCACGGCCAGAAGCAGGCGGTGGGTCTGTCGGGCGCCTGCCGGCTCCGCCAGCTGGGCCTGGTCGGCCGCCGCCTGCCGGAGCATCTGCTGCTCAGTGCGCTGGGAAGCCAAAAAGACCACCGTACCCATCATGGGAACCACCAGGATCAGGGTCAGAACCAGGCTCTGAAAAAAAAGTCCGCGGCGTTTATGCATAAAGAACACCTCTTTGCTGCAAAATGTAGTCATAGCTTGGGCAATCTGCCCCGGCCTTATGCACAAAGGAGGCAAACGTTTATGTATCACGGACCTTACGGCCCCCGCGGCGCCGAGAGCGAACAGGAAGATTTCTGGACCGATATCATGGAGGGGAGCGACATGATCCCCGGGATGATTCCTTCCGACCCGGATGCAATGAAAGCCCGCCGGGAGGCACAGAACCGGACCGAAGACACCAAAACCACCCAGGAAACCGAAGATACCGAAACCACCGAGAACCGGGAATGGTTTGAGATGGAAGCACAGCCGGAGGACCCGGATCTCTGATTTTCCCGCAGCAGACAAAAAGGCGGTGTGCCCGCAACAGCACACCGCCTTTTTGTTTTGTCACATCAGAGGGCTGAACAGACGCAGCAGGCAGTCCACCCCGCGCACCGCCGCCGGACGTTCCTTGTACAGAGCCGTGACCTCCCGGCACTGGGGGAAAAGCCCTTCAAAATCCCGGCGCACATCCCCTACCGCCTCACAGCCGGAAAACCAGCAGGCGTTCTCAAAATGCAGGTACAGACTGCGGTAATCCAGGTTGATGGTGCCCACCACCGCGGCCTTATCGTCGGCCACCGCCTGCTTGGCATGGATGAAACCGGGGGTGTACTCAAACAGGCGCACACCGTCCGCGGCCAGACGGGCATAATGGCTGCGGGTGACCCGGAACACCATCTTCTTGTCCGGGATGCCGGGGGTGATGATCCGCACGTCCACCCCGCGGCGGGCGGCCAGGGTCAGGGCCCGCTGCATCTCATCGCTGATGATCAGGTACGGGGTGGTCAGCCACACATACCGGTCGGCATGGGTGATCAGGTTCATGTACACGTTTTCCCCCACCGGTTCCTCATCCAGAGGGTCGTCCGCATAGGGGACCACCACCGCGTCCGAGCGCAGGGTCGGCTGCACCGGCGGCAGGAAGGGCGTGGGGTCCAGGGGTTCCTTCTGGGTGGCCCCCCACATCTGCAGGAAGATCAGGGTCAGACCCCGGACAGCCTCCCCTTCCAGCCGAAGGCCGGTGTCCTTCCAGGTGCCGTAGGGATGGGTGAGGTTGAAATATTCATCCGCCAGATTGTACCCGCCGGTGAAGCCCACCCGGCTATCCACCACCGTGATCTTGCGGTGGTCCCGGTTGTTCATGATGATATTCATGGCCGGGATCAGGGGGTTGAACACCCGGCACTGAATGCCCTTGGCCCGCAGCCGCTGGGCAAAGGGCGGACTGATAAAGCCCATACTGCCCACATCATCGTAAAAGACCCGCACGTCCACCCCAGCCCGGGCCCGCTCGGTCAGGATATCTTCCAGACTCTGCCACGCGATGGAATCCTCAATGGCATGGTACTCCATAAAGATGAAGTGCTGTGCGCTGCGCAGGGCTTCCTGCTGGGCTTCCAGGGCTTCATTGGTGTCGCCGTAAAAGCGCACCCGGGTGTTGTGGTACACCGGATATCCCGCCCGGTCCTGCAGGTAGGTCACCTGTCCGCCCAGGTCAGGGGCGGCGGCGCGCAGGTCCCGGGTGACGGCCGCACCGTTTTCCCGTTCCCGCTGTCGGGCGGGTTCCAGGGCGGCGTCGGCGGCACGCAGGCGGCGGCGCAGAGGCCACAGGGCCACCGGCCGGCCGAAAAGCAGATACAGGCAGGTTCCCAGCACCGGGAACAGCAGAATCAGGATGATCCAGCTGAGCCGGAAAGCCGAGTTCATGTTGCGGCCGTACACCGAAAAGACCAGCAGCAGGGCCAGCAGGCTGGATGCCAGCTGAATCACGGCATAATACCGGGTGAGGTAGAGGGCAAAGCCCAGGATCCACCCCACCTGCAGCAGGAAAGACAGGGCCACAAACACGGCCCGCCCGATGCTGTTGGGAATCTGACGGCGTTTTTCTTCGGTCTCCATGGTTACACATCCTTTCGGCCCGCTGTGCGGGGTCATGCCGCCATTGTAGCCCAAAAGATGCCCTTTGTAAATGGGCAAAACCCTCCGGCTGAACCAATTAAAAAAGACCCCGGACGGGGCCTTGGATTCAGGATGCGGCGCGGCGATAAAGCAAAAAGCGGAAGCCGATCTCGGTGGTCAGTTCCGGGCACTGTGCCAGCCGCTGCGCACCTTCTGTCGGCGTGTTGTAATAGTAGGGCGTCATGGCAAAGAGGTTCAGAGCCATGGCATTGTCCAGGGTGACGGTCCCGGTGACGGTCTGCTCCCCCGCCGGCACAAAACCGGGGTATTGGGTACGGATGTCCGGGTTTTCATAGGGCTGGTCGTACAGCACTTCCTTGAGGCCGAAGAGATGGCGCGGTGTGGGCACGGCATAGATCAGCAGCCCGCCGGGGCGCAGCATGCGGGAGAATTCCGCTTCGGCAAAAGGAGAAAAGACGTTGAGCAGGATATCCGCCCAGCCATCGGCCACCGGAGCGCAGAAGCTTCCCCCCACCGCAAAGGCCGCCTGGGGCACCAGTTTGGCTGCCAGACGCACCGCCGACTTGGAGAGGTCGAACCCGATGAGCTGGGCTTCCTGTCCGGCAGCGGCCAGAGTGTCCAGCACCGTCCGGTCATAACTGCCTTCCCCGCAGCCTGCGTCCACGATGTGGGGCGCGGCATACCCGGCCCGGGCACACAGCTCCCCCAGGGCCTTGCGGAAGGGGTCGTAGGCACCGCTCTGCAGAAAGGACCGGCGGGCCGCCACCATGGCTTTGCCGTCGCCCGGGTCGGCGGCGTGGCGCTTCTGGATGGGCAGCAGGTTCACATACCCTTCCTTGGCCATATCAAAGCTGTGATTTTTGGCGCAGCGCAAGGTCCTGCCCCAGATGCCCAGGGCCCCGCCGCACACCGGACAGCGCAGGCCGGCCGCCTGTGCGGCGTTCATTCGGCGTCGGCCGGGGCTTCGGGCGCAGGGTTGCCCTCCACCGGCACGGTCACACCGCCATGAGCGGCAATGTACTCTTCAAAGTTGGCAAACTTCTGTTTGGGCGGACGGCGGGTGATCAGCAGCAGACCCACGTCCTCCGGCTGGGATTCCCGGCGAGGACGGGCATTGCCGGCACGGCGGCCGGACTGGGATTCCGGCTGGCGGGCGGGACGCTGTTCGCCCCCGCGGCGCTGGTTCTTGGGCTGAGCAGGCTGTTGGGGCTGCTGACGGCGGCCGCCGTTCTGGGTGCCGCCCTGGCCATTGTTCTGGGGGTTCCGGCCCTTGCGGGGCTGACCGTTCTTTTCGGCAGCCGGGGCATTCTTGCCCTGCTGGGGCTGCTGGGACGTTTTGGCCGCGGCCTGCCCCTGCGGGGCGGCTCCCGGTCCGCCGCGGGAACGGCGACGACGGCGGCGGTGCTGTTCCTGCTCGCCGGGAGCTTTCTCCTTATGCTGATTCTGTTGGGGTTGGGCGGGTTTCATATTCGGCATGCGTATTCCTCTTCTTCCTGCGGGTAAATATGACAAACCGGAGCCCCCTTATACCAGGGCCCGACATTCGTTGTAGTAGCGTTTTTCCTCGGCATGGCCCATGCTGAAGGTCTTGCGGGGCAGCACCCCGCCCAGGACCACCCCCCGGAACAGATCCGCTTTCTCAAAGGGCGGCAGCAGGATGGCGGCGGCGTTCTCCCCCGCCAGACTGCAGGCCGCCACCTGACCGTGGATGTAATCCACCCGGCAGGCAGGGTTCCGGGCGCACAGGTCGGTGAGAAATGCTTCCACCGTGCCCACAGCCAGCGGGCAGGGTGCATCGTCGAGGGTATAACGGCGGGCCATGGTCGGTCCGAAGATGGTGAAGGTCTGCACCGGCATACGGCCGCGGGCCTTGTGCTGCTCGGTCCAGGCATCAAAGGCTTCACACACCGCCTGCACCCCCATACCGAAAACCACCCGATGGATGGGCTCGATCTCGATGGCCGGGGAATGCACATTGCACACCTCCGCCAGACAGTAGCGGGCGGGGTGAACAGCCTGTTCCTCGGGGGTCAGAGTGGGTTTTAGTTCCTCCCAGTATGCTTTTGCGGTGGCCAGAGAATGGTTGCCGTCCCCTACCGCCAGCACCATGGGCGGCTGACCGGCGGCTCCCGGCCAACGGGCGGCGAAAGCGCCGGCATCCCCCAAAGCGGTGAGTGCCCGGTCGATCTGGTCAATCAGGGCCGGGTCCTCCACGGCCCAGCCGGCCAGATGACCGCCGCCCAGCATCAGATCCCCGTCATACAGGCAGGTCAGCTCGGCTTTGCGGCTGCCGATGGGCTCGATCAGCGTGCATTTTTCGTCGTCGGCCAGCATCATCACATGGGGTGTTTCCAGCTCCGCACCGCGACGGATGGCCAGACGGGGCGGGATACGCTCCACCACCGTGTTTTCGCTGGGACGGATGGGGGTCTTTGCCCCCGGCTCATAGCTGTAGGCTTCCAGGTCCACCATTCCCACCAGCCCCTGACGGACGCTGCCGTCCAGCTGGGTGCGTTCCACATACACATAGCCGTGGACCTGGCGGGTGAGCACGGTCCGGCGGTATTCCGCCATGGCGGCGCGGATCTGCTTCAGGCGTTCCCCTTCCCCGGGGGTGCCCAGGTAGGCTTCGGGCAGGACAATGTGCAGGGTGCTGGGTTTGCCGGCCGCGCAGGCTTCCGCGCGCTGCCAGTAGTCCGGCTGAGAGGTGAACTGGTCGACGGCAATGCTGGCCCAGGGGTCCAGAGGGACCGAGACATCGGGCAGCAGGATATCGGCCGGCAAAAAGCAGTTGGACATTGGTATCAACTCCGATTCAGACTGGGCGCCCGCTTACCGCGCAACGCCATGTCCCACCAGACCATAGATGGCCAGGGACAGAATGCCGATGTAGATCAGGGAACTGGGCAGGCCGCGGAAAATGGCGGGCACATCCTTACTGCCCAGACGGCGGCGGCCCTCATCCACCACCAGCACCGCAAACAGATAACCGAGCCCGCTGCCGAAACCGAAGGCGATGCACTGCAGCAGGTTGTAGTTCTGGTTGGAGCAAAGCAGCAGAGTACCCAGCACACTGCAGGTACAGGTGGCCAGAGGCAGCTGTTCCCGACAGGCAGACCGGTGCACGGCGGGCAGAATGCCCAGCAGCACCCACACCACCCCCATGGCAATGACCGCACAGGTCAGGTAGAGGATGGGACGCAGAGAGGCGATGGGCAGCCAGTCCGGCAGATACAGGTGCAGCAGCGGCGCCAGATAGGTCATGCAGGCCCAGCCCAGAGGGGCACTGAACAGCTGCACCAGGATGACCGGGGTGCAGTACTGCCAGGTGCGCACTTCGGGGTCGCTCACCAGTTTGATCAGGCGGGAAACACCCATAGCCCGGGAGAATACGACGTTTTCGGCAAAGATGGCCAGGATCGCGTAGGAGACGAACTGCGCCACGCCCTGCACCACCGTGAGATCACTGCTTACGGTCAGCATACAAGTGACGCACCTCCTCCTGTTTATAATGCACATAGGCGCCGCCCACGGCCGTCCAGCCGGCGGCCAGCAGACCCAGCAGCAGGAACCCGCCCGCGGGCTGGGCAGCCAGGGGCAGCAGCCCCACCGACAGCAGCGGCTTTTCAAAGACGGTGCCGTAAGCCAGCAGCTCCCGCAGGGTTCCCACCAGCAGGATGGCGATGCACAGGCCGATGGTGTTGTTGATGCCCTTGCGGAAGGCTTCGCCGATGGTTTCCAGTTCGGCGGCTTCCATACGCTTGACAATGACCGGTTCCACCACCATCATGGGCAGATAGATCCCCATGATGGAAAGGTTGGTGCCGAAAATATTGTACATGATGATATACACCGGGATATACAGGATGGCGGCCGAGTAGGCATACACCACCGGGCGGAACCGGTTGCCGGTGATGTGGCAGACCGCCACCGCCAGCATACGGGTGGCGGTGAGCAGCAGGATGGACAGCACGCAGAGCATGAGGGCGCGGTCTCCGTCGCTGGCCATGGCCACAATCGGGGCCAGACCCAGGCCGCGGACCATGACCGGGTTGTTCAGCCACAGATGGTCATCGTGGATGCTCTGGGCCAGTTCGGCCTCGGCTTCCGCCCGGGTCTTGCGGGCTTTGGCCTGGGGTTTGGGCTGGGGTTTGGGTTCAACGGCCTGCTCCGCAGCGGACTGGGCCTGGGCCGCCTGCCGCGCGGCAGCGGCAGCCTCCTCGTCGATCTGCTGCGGGGTCTTGCCTTCCGCAGCGGCACGGCGGGCACGCTCCAGCACTTCGGGAGAAAGCTGGGGAATGATGACGGTCTGGGAATGTTCCGGCTGGTTCTTCCTGCGCCCGGTGCGGGCCGCCGGTTTAGAGGGCTTCCGGTTTTGCTCGTTTTGCAAGCCGTTTCGCCTCCTTCTTCATGAACTTCATGCGCTCCGCACGGCGGGACACACGGTCCAGCCATTCGGGCACGGCGCCGACGATGAGCAGTGCAAAGCAGACACCGGTCTCATAGACGGTATTGTAACGGAAGACGGTGGTGGCCAGACCCAGAAGCAGACCATAGATCAGCCGGCTGGTAAAACGGTTGGGCTGGGTGACCGGTTCACAGATCAGGAACACACCGCCGAAGGCCATGCCGCCGGTGAGCAGGATATACTTTTCCAGGTAAACGCGCTGGCGGATGAACTCCCAGGGCAGGCTCAGCGTAGGCAGGTCATTCAGGTTGGGCAGCAGCCAGGGCACTGCCACACACACGATGAGGTACGGCAGCAGGGTGGACAGCTGGAGATGGCCCCGGCAGAGCAGGAACAGGCCGCAGGCCACAATGACCAGGAAAGCACCGGTTCCCAGCGGGCCGCTGACATTGCCGGTGAGCAGGTTCATGGTGGTGGCGGAAGGCAGACCGCCGCTGGACAGGGTGGTGTTCATACCGGCAGCAAGGGTGGTGTCGGAAGTGATCCCCCACAGCGGCAGCACCGTGCCCGGGGTGGGATACCGGGTCATCTGGTTGGGCCAGGAAAGGGCCGCCACTGCCACGCCCACCGCAGCCGGGTGGAAGGGATAGTGACCTTCACCGCCGAAGGTCTCCTTGATGAGCACCGCCACAATGACCGCGGCGACGACCATGAAATAGGAAACCGAAGCCGGCATCATGAGTACAATCAGCGCGGCAAAGCATTCACTGGAAGGTTCATGGGGCCGGTAACCCGCGCCATGCAGCGGAGTGACCAGGCAGTCGCAGACATAGGCGGTGAACAGACCCACCAGCATGAGCAAAATCGGCCGCGGACCATAGAAAAACCAGGCCATGGCCATGAGCGGGACACAGCACCAGAGCACGTCTGCATAGTAGTTGTAGTTGGCGCTCCGCTCGATCTTGTTACGGTTTGGCATAAGCTCTCCTTTGCTGCCCGCCGTGCGGGCGGCGGTTGCTTACAGGGCGTGGATGCCCGCCGCCATGGCGGACATATCGGGTGCTTTATACAGGGCGCTGCCCACCACCAGGACATCGGCGCCCGCACGGGTGCACAGGGGGGCGGTGTCGGTGTTGACGCCGCCGTCCACCTGCAGCATGACGGACAGGCCGCGGCGGTCCAGTTCGGCCCGCACGGCGGCCAGACGTTCGGGGGTCTGGGGCAGGAAGGACTGACCGCCGAAACCGGGCTCCACGCTCATGATGAGCACCAGGTCCACCTCGTCCAGGTAATCGAACAGTTCTTCCACCGGTGTGCCGGGACGGATGCTCAGGCCGGTGCGGCAGCCCAGTTTCCGGATGGTGCGCAGCACAGCCCGGGGGTTCTTGCGCACCCCTTCGGCTTCCAGGTGAACGGTGATGAGGTCTGCCCCCGCCGCGGCGAAATCCTTGGCGTAGAAGGCCGGATTCTCGATCATCAGGTGCACGTCGTAGAAGGCATCCGGCAGGGCCTTGTGCAGGCAGCTGAGTACCGGGGCACCATAGCTGATGTTGGGGACGAAGTGGCCGTCCATCACGTCGATGTGCAGCATATCCGCGCCGGCATCCAGGGCGGCACGGCTCTGCGCGGCCAGATTGGCCAGATCGGCCGACAGGACCGACACGCTCAGTTTTGTTTGCATAGTTCCAAATTCCTTTATCCTTGATACACTTTCCCGCGCGGGCACCCCTGCGCACACTCATACATGTTTTATTGTACCGTAATACGGCACAAAAATCAAATATTTATCGCAGACCCCTGTCTGGAAAATCAGGCGGCAGCCCCATGCCGACGGGGCTGCCGCCTGATTTGTGAAAATTTTTGAAAAAAATCAGATGCCGTACTGATTGATCTTGTCCAGCTGCACGCGGACACAATCCAGGGCACTTTCGATGACCTTGTCCATATCGTAATAGCGATACTCGCCCAGACGGCCGCCGAAGACCACATGGGGTTCGGCGTCGGCCATGGCCTTGTAGCGGGCATACAGGGCATTGTTCTGCTCGTCATTGACCGGGTAATAGGGCTCATCCCCGGGCTTCCATTCGGCGGAGTACTCCCGGCTGATCACCGTCTTGGTACCCGGCTCGGTGGAACCGAACTCAAAGTGCTTGTGCTCGATGATGCGGGTGTAGGGGGTCTCGGCGTCGGTGTAGTTGATGACCGCGTTGCCCTGGTAGTTGGGGCAGTTGAGGACTTCGGTCTCAAAGCGCACGCTGCGGTACTGCAGTGCGCCCAGCTCATAGTCGAAGTAGGCATCAATGGGGCCGGTGTAGATCACCCGGCCGGCCAGGGCATCCAGCTCCGCCTTGTCTTTCAGATAGTTGACTCCCAGACGGACCTCGATGCCATGGAGCATCTTTTCCACCATGGCGGTGTAGCCGCCGTTGGGAATACCCTGGTACAGCGCGTTGAAATAGTTGTTGTCAAAGGTCAGGCGCACCGGCAGCCGCTTGATGATGAAGGCGGGCAGCTGGTCGCAGGGACGTCCCCACTGCTTTTCGGTATACCCCTTGATGAGCTTCTCATAGATATCGGTGCCCACCAGGTTGATGGCCTGCTCTTCCAGGTTCTTGGGCTCGGCGGTGAAGTGGGCGGCCCGCTGTTCGGCGATCTTGGCGGCGGCTTCGGCCGGCGTGATGACCCCCCACATCTTGTTGAAGGTGTTCATGTTGAAGGGCATGTTGTACAGTTCGCCCTTGTAGTTGGCCACCGGAGAATTGGTGTAGCGGTTGAACACCGCAAAGTTGTTCACATAGTCCCAGACCTTCTTGTTGTTGGTATGGAAGATGTGGGCGCCGTACTTGTGAACGTTGATGCCCTCGATGGTCTCGGTGTAGATGTTGCCGGCAATGTGATCCCGCTTGTCGATCACAAGGCAGGTACGGCCGGCCTTGGTGGCCTCATGGGCAAACACCGCGCCGAACAGACCGGCACCAACGATCAGATAATCATACTGTTTTGCCATCAGAAACGACCTCCTTCTGACTGGAACCCTGCAGCGCATCGGCCTCCCACTTCCAGCGTTCGGCCTGCTGCAGCTTGAACTCAAAATCACGGGCATCCTGGGCCAGCAGGTTGGACAGGATCACGCCCGAAATAAACAACAGAAGCGCCGCGACCATGCCGCAGGCACATACGATCAGGGTGGGAAAACGGGGAACCAGACCCGTGCGGAAATATTCCGCCACCACCGGCACCATGAACCCGGTGCTGACCAGGGCCAGCAGCAGAGCCAGAATGGTGAAAAAGGCGAAAGGCCGATAGTTTTTGTACAGCCGTGCAATGGTCCGCAGCACCTTGGCACCGTCGCTGTAGGTGTTCAGCTTGGACACGCTGCCCTGGGGACGGTCCCGGTACTCGATGACCACGTTTTCGATCTGCATGCGCCGCTCCACCGCGTGGATGGACATTTCGGTCTCGATCTCGAAACCGCGGGACAAAACCGGGTAGGTCTTGACAAACTGAAAGCTGAACGCCCGGTATCCGGTCATGATATCCTGGATCTGACTGCCGAACAGCCGGTTGATGGAAAACCGTACCAGGCTGTTGCCAAAGTTGTGGAAGGGGCGCTTGTTCTCGGTAAAATAGGTGCTGGAAAGGCGGTCCCCCACCACCATATCCGCTCCCCGCTCCAGAACGGGCCGCACCAGTTCCGGCGCGGCGGATGCGGGGTAAGTATCGTCTCCGTCCACCAGCAGATAGCAGTCGGCATCGATTTCCCGGAACATCCGGCGTAGCACGTTGCCCTTGCCCTGCTGGTATTCGTGGCGGACCACCGCCCCGGCCGCAGCGGCCAGTTCGGCAGTGCGGTCGGTGGAGTTGTTGTCATAGACATAAATGGCAGCTTCCGGCAGGACGGCACGATAGTCGGACACCACCTTGGCCACGGTCTTTTCCTCATTGTAACAGGGGATCAGCACTGCGATCCGGTCCATATCCTTCTCCCCTCTCTCACTGGGCCGCAAAACGGCGGATCTCATCCAGCCAGAACGCCGCCGTCACCGGCCAGCTGTATTTCTGCAGGATCTTCTGGGGAGACTCCACCGGGCGGGACATGAGCTCGTCCAGGTCCACATCGTAATCCATGGGGTCAAAATAGCGCACCGTGTTGCCGTAGAGCTCCGGCAGGCAGGAAGCGTTGGACACCGCTACCTGGGCCCCCAGGCTGAGGGCTTCCAGCGGCGGGATGCCGAACCCTTCAAACAGTGCCGGGTGCAGGAAAGCACGGCAGTTCTGCATCAGGGCCTTGTTTTCCCCGTCCGTGACATAGCCCGGATAATGCAGGTTGCCGGCGCTCACCGCCTGCTCGTCATCTCCGAAAGCGGCCAGGTCCTTGCCGCCGGCCACCACAAACACCTTGTCCGGATTGCGGGCGGCCACTTCCCGGATCCACTTATAGTTCTTGTGTCCGGCCAGACTGCCCAGGGCATAGAAGTATTCCCCCTTGTGCACACCGGGCAGCTTGTCGAACACCCCTTCGTCCGGCTCCACCGGCTGCAGGTGTTCCCAGCCATTGTAGGTCAGGCCGATGCGGGCGGTGGGAATGTGCAGCCGCCGGGAAATGAGCTGACGCTGGTCATCGCTCACCGTATACACCCGCTGGGCAAAGGCCCGGATGCTCAGGCAGTGCACCCAGAACTTGAACCGGAAAAAGGCCCGGTCGGTATTCATGACCAGGGGCCGGATATCGTGCAGCACCACGGCACTGGGACGGCCCATGAGCATATCACTGGCCAGACCCAGATAGAAAGCATCATGCTTGCGCACATACCGGGGCAGCACAAACAGATTGTAGCTGTATTTGATGGCCTTGAGCGGCACGACCTGAATGTTTTTCAGCGGCGGCAGATGCAAGGGACGGCCGTCATCCCGGTAGCACAGCCGCACGTCCAGGCCCGTGCCGGTGAGAAGCTCATCCAACCGGGTCACGACCTCATAGACATAGCGCGGAATGCCGGTGATGGGATCACACAGCACCGTGCCGTTGATCACGATGGGTCTCAAATTGTTTCCTCCTTCGGCAGATGGGCACAGTCATGCAGTTCACGGCGCCAATCCGCAACACGGCGCGCACAATAGTCGCGCAGCTGGGACTCAAAGCGTTCCTCACTGAACTGCAGACTGTGGGCGCGGATCTCCTCTTTGGTGCAGGCCACCCCTTCGGCCTCGAATTTTTCAATGCATTCGGCCAGACTGTCCACCGTCTGGGCATGGAAAAGCAGCCCGGTGCGGCCGTCTTCCACCGTCTCGCAGGCGCCGCCCCGGCCGTACGCCAGGACCGGCGTTCCGGCGCTTTGGGCTTCTACCGGCGTGATGCCGAAATCCTCTTCCCCGGGGAAAAGGAACGCCTTGGCCCGCAGGTAATAGCCGCGGACTTCTTCATCCGAAAGTCCGCCGCCTTTGAACTCCACCGTGGGTCCGGCCATGGCTTTCAGCCGGGATTCTTCGTCGCCGGTGCCGATGACCACCAGCCGCCGGCCCAGTTTGGTGCAGGCCGCCACGGCCAGGTCCATCCGCTTGTACCAGGTAAAGCGGCCCACCACCAGGTAAAAGTCTTCCTTTGCCACAAAGGGGCTCTGGTTGATGTGTACACAGGGATAGATCACATCACTGTCCCGGCGATAATACTTTTTGATGCGCTGGGCAATGTACCGGGAATTGGCGATGAAATAATCCACCCGGTCGGCGGCACACTTGTCCCACTGCCGCAGTTTGTGCATCTGTCCGGGCATGACCGCCCGCACCAGCGGGTTGGCGTTGGCCCGGTAGGTATAATAAAAGTCCCACACATACCGGATGGGCGTGTGGCAGTAACAGATATGCACCGCGTCCGGCCGGGTGATGACCCCCTTGCTGCAGGAGGAAGAGGAGGACAGCACCAGGTCGTATTCCGAAAGGTCCAGTGCCTCAAAGGCACCGGGCATCAGAGGCAGCAGCTTTTTATACAGTCTGGTGGCAAAGGGGATCTTCTGCACCCAGGTGGTGCGGATGTCGTACTCCCGGAACCAGGCGGGCATCTTCTTCTCGTCATAGACAAGGGTGTAGATGGGGGCGTCGGGAAACACGTGGTGCATGCAGTCCACCACGCGGTCGGCACCCGCATAGGATACCAGCCAGTCATGCACAATGGCGACCTTGAGCTTGTTGTTTTGCATTAGCTGCCTCCTTATGGGATGGGGCGAAACGGGCAGTTCAGACGAGTTTTTCATCATTGATCATCTTGCCGCCGAACGCAGTGCGGAAGATGATCTTGATATCCAGGGCCAGGGTCCAGTTTTCGATGTACCAGATATCGTACCGGATGCGCTCGGCGATGTCGGTGTCGCCCCGCAGGCCGTTGACCTGGGCCCAGCCGGTCACACCGGGGCGCACCTGCTGGCGCACCAGGTAGCGGGGGATCTCCTCCTTGAAGTGCTCCACATGGAAGGGCACTTCCGGCCGGGGCCCCACCAGACTCATATCGCCTTTGAGGACGTTGAAGAACTGGGGAAGCTCATCCAGACTGAATTTGCGGATAAAACTGCCGAAACGGGTCTTGCGGGGGTCGGAATTGGTGCTCCAGCCGGTCTTTTCGTCCGTGTTCACACGCATGGAGCGGAACTTGTACATCATGAATTCCTTTTTGTTCAGTCCCACCCGCTTCTGGCAGAAGATGACCGGACCGGGGCTGGACAGCTTGACCCCGATGGCCACCGCCAGCATGACCGGACTGGTGAGCACAATGAGGAACAGGCTGCCCAGAATATCAAACAGCCGTTTGGCAAAAGCATTGAGAATGTTGTCAAAAGGCGTCTGCCGCACATTGATGAGCTTGCAGCTGCCCAGCACGTCGATGGTGGGACGGGCGGGCATATAATCGTTATAGAAAGGAAGCATGGTGATGCGCAGCCCCTGCTTGTCGCAGGCAGCCAGCGCATGGGGGATCATCTGCATCTCGTCCGCATCCAGCGCAATGACCACCTCTTCGATGCCGGGGTCACTGAGCACTTCATCCAGCTGGGTGTACGGGCCCCGGTACTCGGCCTTCAGGGCCTTGTTGGGGTTGTCGGCCAGATACCCGTCCACATAGTACCCGTAATACGGATTCTGTTCCAGCGCCTGCAGGTACTGGGCAGCCGCCTTGCCGCCGCCCACCAGCAGAACGTGATGGAAGTCCATGCCCCGGCGATGGCGCCAGCGGTCATACCAGCGGCGCAGCATCCGCTTGAAGATCAGCAGGCCGGTGCCGAACACATAGAACAGAATGACCACCAGACGGGAGAAGTTGACCACCCGGAACTGGTAAAGCAGGGCTTCAAAGCCCAGGATGCACACCGCGTTGACCAGCAGGATCAGCCGGCAGCGCCGCCAGAAGCCCCGCAGGCGGGAAGCATCATACAACCCGCACAGCCAGAATACGGCCACCGCCACCACGGCATAGACCCCACCGGCAAAAACCGTTTCCTGGGCGATGTCCAGGGCAGGGCCGGCGCCGCCGGGCTGGAAAAAGCGCAGATAATTGAACCGCAGATGGTTGGCCAGAAGATACGCCACGAACAGGAGCACCGCGTCCAGTCCGCTGCTGAACCAGGCACGGATGCGTTTGTTCTTTTCCAGCATACCGCCGGCCTCCTTTCACAACAAATTCGAAACTGCGTAAGAAATGGGCATTTATATAGAATAGCATACTCCCGCCCAGGTTGCAAGGCGGCCCCGCAGGCAGCGGGGGTCATTCAAAGAAGTATTCCCAGTCAAAGTAAGTGGCTTCCACCGTGGCCGTGTTGACGGTGACATGGGCCGCATCCTGGGGCAGAGCCTCCAGGGTGATGGTGCCCACACCGTCGGAGATGGTCACCGGCACATTGTAGACGGAGCGGTCGGTGGGCAGGAAGAAGTTGCCCTGATCCGGGTCCCGCTCCGCGGCCACACAGAGCTCGTTTTCGGTGACGGCGGTGCAGAACAGGAAGCTGTGCAGCCCGCCCCGCAGCGTGTAGCCGCTGTCCACCGAGAAGGTGTAGTCCAGGGTCACGTCCGCCACCCCGCAGAAGGTGGGGTCATCCGTCGTGACCGTGAGGGTCACCGTCTTGCCGTCCTGCGCCAGGTCCACCGTGCAGGGCTGGGCCAGATCATTGCAGACGCCGGTGCGTTCCCAGAACAGGTGCATGCCGCCGCTGTTATAGGTGTTGGCCACCGGGCTCCACCAGCGGTACAGTTCCCGGTAGAACCACCAGTTGGCGTTGCGGCTCCAGCGTTCGGACAGGGCCACCTTGGCACTGGGGGTGACCACCCGGTCAAAGGTGCCGGTCTGGAAGGCGGTCAGGTAGGCCAGCCGCTGCCGGTCCCCCATGGCGTGGATGATGTAATCCACCCCGGTGGGCTGCAGCTGGCCGGTCATGGCTTCCAGGGCGCTGGAATAGGTCCCGAAGAGGGTCTTTCCCTCGTTCATGGCCTTCTCGGTGGCCAGCTTGTCCGCCTGGTCCCCGAACCAGCCCCCCAGCTCCGGCACATAGGTCAGGTCCCCGTGGCCGCCCAGGCGGCTTTGCACCTGGCCGGTCATGCCCACGGCCAGCACGGCACAGGCAAACACGGTGCACCCCGCGGCCGAGGCATATCCCAGAAGGTGGGCAGGCTTTGTATGCCCCTGCAACAGGCGTCCGGCCAGTTCCAGCACGGCACGCAGCACAAACAGCGGCAGCAGGATGGCCAGCAGGGCCTGGGCGCCGCCGGTGGGGCCGCCTTCCCGGGAACCGGAAAGGATGCAGTAGAGAAGATTCCACAAAGGCATGCCCAGGCACAGGGCAAACCCGGCTGCCGCCAGCGCTGCCGAGCGATTGCGGCGGCAGCGGAAGATGCCCACCGCAAACAGCACCGCCAGCACCAGGCAGAGGGCACCCGCGGGCTGGGGGATGTAATCGGTGAGATAGCAGAGTTTTCCGTCAGCGGAAGTGCCGTAATACCAGCCCTGGAAGGCGCTGACCCCCCGGGTCTGCTGCAGCCATGCGATGGGATGGCCGAAGCTGATGAGCAGCACCGACACCCCCAGCCCCACACAGCTGATGAGGATATACTGTCCCACCCGCAGGAGAATCCGCTTCCAGGCTGTACCGTACTGACGCAGCAGGAACAGTCCGTAGCCCAGCGCCACAGAAATGTACATGGCAGCGCCCATATCATTGCTCCATGGCACCAGGAATCCCGCCACGGCAGGCACCAGAACCCAGGGAGCGACGGCTTTGCCCCGCTGGGCGGTGCGGTCCCGGCGTGCCCAGACACGCAGCCCCAGCAGGATGAGCAGGATTGCCAGCGGCAGGGCGGCGCCCCGCATCATGCGGGCACTGTTGCCGTTTCTGGCTGCGTACTCGATCAGCGGGCGCAGCTGGGCCTGAAGCGGCACCGGCACATCATGGGCAATGAGCAAAAACCAGGCGCTGAGGGCCGGACAGGCAAACAGAGCCCGACGGCCCCGGCCCAGCACCGCCGCACAGGCGGCCAGGACCAGCAGCTCAAAGTAAAACCAGGTACAGAAGTTGGTGGCAAAGACGCTGCGGCCAAAGCTGTTGCCCAGCACCAGCAAAAGACCGCCCACGCTGTACAGCTCCCCTGCCCCCAGGTACACCGCAAAATCCTGATAAGGTGCCTGTCCGGCCAGCAGATGCCGCACCGGATTGTAGTTCTGGAAATCGCCGTTCATGATCTCGTAACTGGCGTCAAAGTTGGCATCCAGGCCGTGCACGGCCGCCAGCCCTGCCAGAACCGCCAGAAGCAGCACCCAGGGAAGAACGCGTTTGAGGGTTTGTTTCAAGATTCAGGCTCTCCCTTCCCGGTTCAGCGGTAGATGGTCTGCAGGGTATCCAGGGTCTTGCGCATCTCGGCACGCACCTCCGGCGGGGTCAGGATCTCCACCCCTTTGCCGAACCCGGCCACCCAGCCGAAAAACTGCGGACTGATCTGAACGTTCACCGTCAGGGTAAAATGCTCGCCGCCGGTGCAGGGCACCAGAGTGGGGCCGGTGCCGAAACGGTCGATCATCGCCCCGGCAAAACGGTTTTCGCATTTCAGGGTGACCTTTTTCAGGGGTCCGTTGAACATGCCGAACATCTGCTGGGTATAGCTGTTCACATCAAAATCGGCGTACTCCCCGGCGCCTTCCCGGGGAACTTCGGGCAGAGGCTCCACCTTCTGCATCTTGTCCACCCGGTAATGGCGCAGATGTCCTTCGGTGTAGGCGATGAGGTAATAGTTCCCGTTCTCCCATACCAGGGCCCAGGGACTGACCTTGTACAGCTGTCCATTGTGGCGGGGAACCATCTGCTTCTGCAGATCCCAGTCACAGTATTTGAACTGTACCTGCACCCCGGTGGTGATGGCGGTGTGCAGCGCGTCCACGCTGTACAGGATCTTTTCGTCCTGGCTTTTCACCCGGCCGGAAACCAGCACGGTGCGGTCCAGTTCCGCCTGCCGGTAGCGGGAGGTGAACTTGCCCAGCTTGTCGATGAGGGTACGGCTCTTGCGGGCGGTGATGAACTTGCTGGCATACACCGCATCCACCAGCAGCTTGAGTTCGGCGAACTCGAAGGGGCTGTCGGTCATATAATAACCGCCGCCGCGGCCACGCTGCTGCACGATCTCAAAAGGAGCACCGGGCATGGAATTGATGGTCTGGATGTCGTCATACACACTCTTGCGCTCGGCATCCACCCCCCGTTCCCGCAGCAGTTCCACCAGATGCGGTACGCTCAGGGGATGCTGTTCGTCGGTCTCCCGGGAGAGGATCTCCAGCAGGGTCAGCAGTTTGAGTTTTTGTCCTTCTTTGCGGGGCATAGCGGTCTCCTCCTCGCTTTATTTTCGATCGAAGGCTTCACGGCGTTTGGTGGAAAGGCGGAACATCTCTTCCAGGCCTTCCCGGTCCCCGGCCGCCAGACGGTCACGCAGACGGTCCAGCGCCGCCGAGAACATGTCGATCTCACCGATCAGGTTATCCTTGTTCCACAAAAACAATTCCGCCCACATTTTATCGTTGATGCGCGCGATCCGGGTCAGATCCCGGAAGGAATCGCCGGTGTAGCAGGCCAGCTCGCTGTTGTCCGAAGCGCACATCAGGCAGACGGCGATGGCATGGCACAGCTGGCTCACATAGCCGATCATCCGGTCGTGCTCGGCGGGGGTCAGGGTGGTGATGCGGGCAAAGCCCAGCACCCCGGCCAGCTCGGTACACCACCGGATGGCTTCCGGGGTGTTCTTGTCGGTGGGGGTGATGATGAAGTTGGCGGGGGCGAAATCCACCTCGGCGCTGTGGGTGATGCCGCTGGTCTCCCGCCCGGCCATGGGATGGCTGGCGATGAACTCCACCCCTTGGGGCATCATGGCCTGCACCGGGCCCACCACCCCGCGCTTGACGCCGGACACGTCGGTGACCAGGGTACCGGGGCGCAGAAGATGCCCGTACTGCCGCACCCAGTCCAGAAAGGCGGTGGGGTACAGCCCGAAGATGACCCGGTCTGCCCCGGTGACCAGGTCTTCAAAATCCTGGTCTGCCCCGGCGCAGATATATTCCTTTTCCAGGGCCCAGGCCACGGCGGCAGGGTCCTTGTCGATGCCGGTGACCCGGTATCCCTTGCCGGAGAGCACCTGGGCGTATTTGCCGCCCAACAGCCCCAGACCGACGATGAGATAGGTATGGCTGTGATCCATCAGAACGTCACTCACTTTCCACCAGGTCGATGTTGGCGCCCAGAGAGCGCATCACCGTGAAGAAATCCGGCCAGCTCTTGCGCACGGCCTCGGCCCCCCGGATGGTGGCCGGTACCCCGGCGGCCAGGGCGGCCACCGTCAATGCCATGACGATGCGGTGGTCGTTGTGGCCGGACAGGGGTTCTGCGGGGGCGTGCAGCGCCCCGCCGGTCATGGTCAGGGTATCCCCGTCCACCTGCACCCGCCCGCCCATCTTGGCCAGCTCCTGCTGCATGGAAGCGATGCGGTCGGATTCCTTGATGCGCAGGCGTCCGGCATTGCGGATGGTGGTGGTGCCGCCGCACAGGCAGCCCAGAGAAATGAGCACCGGGCCCAGGTCGGGGCAGTCGGCCAGGTCGATGTCCCCCGCCTTCATCAGGCTGCGGGAAAACCGCAGGGCGCCGTTGACGTTGGCGATCTTGCCGCCGCAGCCCTTGAGGATATCCAGGATGACCCGGTCCCCCTGGCGGCTGGCGGGGTCCAGCCCGGACACCGAGATGCCGCCCAGCAGCACCCCCAGCACGGCCAGAAAGGCCGCCTGACTGTAGTCCCCTTCCACCGCCATATCACAGGGCAGGTAGCGCTGGGGCGCAGGGATGCGGTAGATGACACCGCCGTTTTTCTTGGCCCGCTGGGTCACCTTGACCCCGAACCGCTGCATGGCGGCGATGGTCAGGTCCACATAGCTGCGGCTCTCGTAGGGAGGCAGGACCTCGATGGTGGTCTCGGATTCCAGCAGCGGTGCCGCAAAGAGCAGCCCGCTGATGAACTGGCTGGATACATCCCCGGGCAGGGTGAGCCCGCCGGGACGCAGCCGCCCGAAGACGGTGATGCCCTCGCTGGACTGCTCAAACCGCAGGCCCTGCCGGTTGAAGAGCATCCGGTAGACTTCCTGGGGACGATCCATGAGCCGCCCCGCCCCGGTGAAGCGGATCTTCTGGGCGGTGAGGCTGAACACCGGGATCAGGAACCGCAGGGTGCTGCCGCTCTCATTGCAGAAAACCGGGCGGGTGACGGTGGGAAATCCGTCCGAGCCCAGCCCCTTGATGACCACGGCATGCTTTTCCTGCTGAACCTGGGCGCCCAGCTGACACACCGCCCCCAGGGTGGCACGGATGTCGTCGGAATATTCAATGTTTTCGATGCGGCTGGTACCGCCGGCCAACGCCGCGCACAGCACCGCCCGGTGTGCCGCGCTCTTGCTGGGCGGAACACAGGCCGTGCCGCCCAGACGGCTGGCATGCAGGATTGCGTCCAAACTGACACCACCTTTTTGGAAGAGATTGGCCCTTACATGGCGCGGCCGATGGCAGCGGCCACCTTGCGGCACTTGGCCACCGTATCCGCGAACTTGTCGGGCTTCAGGCACTGGGCGCCGTCGCTCCAGGCGCACTGGGGATTGTCGTGCACCTCGATCTCCAGACCGTCGGCACCGGCGGCCACCGCCGCCAGGGCCATGCTTTCCACGTACTTGTAGTCGCCGGTGGCATGGCTGGGGTCCACGATGACCGGCAGATGGGTCTTTTCCTTGATGACCGGTACGGCGGACAGGTCCAGGGTGTTGCGGGTGTATTTTTCAAAGGAACGGATGCCCCGCTCGCACATGATGACCTTCTCATTGCCGCCGGCCATGATGTACTCAGCGGACATGATCCATTCCTCGATGGTGTTGGCAAAGCCGCGCTTGAGCAGGATGGGCTTGCTCATCTTGCCCACCGCCTTGAGCAGCTGGAAGTTCTGCATGTTGCGGGCGCCGATCTGCACGATGTCCACGTATTCCTCGAACTCGTCGATGTGGGTCTCGTCCATCAGCTCGCTGACAATGGGCAGGCCGGTGACTTCCCGGGCCTTGACCATGTCCATGATGCCCTCGGTGCCCAGGCCCTGGAAGGAGTAGGGGCTGGTGCGGGGCTTGTAGGCGCCGCCGCGCAGGAAGTTGGCGCCGCCTTCCTTGACCAGCTTGGCCATCTTGATGATGTGGTCCTCCCCTTCCACGCTGCAGGGACCGGCCATGACCACCACAGGAGAGTTGCCACCGATCTTGATGCCGTTCACATCAATGACGGTGTCATCGGGGTGGAACAGGCGGTTGGCCCGCTTGTAGGGGGCGGACACACGGGTGACGTTTTCCACCCAGGGGTTGGCCAGGACGTCCTTTTCGGCGATCTTGGTGGTATCGCCCACCAGACCGAAAACGTTGTAGTCGGTGCCGCGGATCAGCGTGACCGAAAGTCCCTGTTTTTCGAAGCTGTCAATGATGCGGTCCAGTTCGACCTGCGGCGTGCCTTTTTTGGTAGAAATAATCATGGTTACATGTCCCTCTCTCTATGGTTTTGGTTGGTGACGGTACGGCGTCAGCGGGTATAATCAAAGGTCTTTTCAAAGGCGGCGCGGGCAGCGTTCACCGCGTTGGCCAGGGTGGAGGTGTTGTCCACCACCCCGTCGGCGGCGCTGCGGTAGGCGGGTTCCCGCTCCGCTTCCATCCGGCGCAGGGCTTCCCGGCCGGTGGAAAGGGGGCGTCCGCCCATGGCCAGGAACTCCACCGGACGGCGCACCCACAGTACGGGGCCGTTCTGGCGCAGCAGGCGGGTGTTGCCGGGGGTCTTGACCACACCGCCGCCGCAGGCGATGACCTGACCGCTCTGCTTGGACACTTCGGACAGGGCATCCGCCTCATACCGGCGGAAGGCGGCCTCCCCTTCCCGGGCAAAGATGTCGGGGATGGGCATGCCGGCGTGCTGTTCGATCCATTCGTCCAGATCCACGTAGGTCTTGTTCAGGGCTTTGGCCAGCCCTTCGCCCACCGTGCTCTTGCCGCATCCGGGCATGCCGATGAGGGAAACGTTGCTCAGTTCCCGCTTCAGGTCCCGGCTGGTGGTGCGGATGAAGGCATCCTTATCCATGGTGGTGCCGGTGAACAGTTCGGAGGCGTAGGCCGCCTGGGCCACCAGCATCTCAAAGCCGCAGTAAGCCGGGATGCCCCGGTCCTCTGCCCGCAGCAGCAGCTCGGTGCGGAAGGGATTGTACACCACATCCAGCACCGCCTTCAGGTTGGGCAGCGCGCTCAGGTCCAGCAGGCATTCCCCCACATGGGGGAACATCCCCGCCGGACTGGTGTTGACCACGATCTCCGCTTCCTTGCACTGGGCTGCCTGATCGTAGGTCAGGACGTTCTTGCCGCCCCGCCGGCTGACCGGCAGCACCGCTTTGGCGCCGGCGTCCCGGCAGACGGCGCTGACGGTGGCGCAGGTGCCGCCGGTGCCCAGCACCAGCACGGTGCGCCCCGCAAAGTCCACGCCGTGGCGGCGGGCCAGCCATGCAAAGCCGGCGTAGTCGGTGTTGTAGCCGTAGAGACGGCCGTCCCGCTGCACCACGGTGTTCACCGCACCGATAGCCTTGGCCGCCGGGTCGATGACATCGCAGTATTCCATGACCAGCTTCTTGTACGGAATGGTCACGTTGATGGCCTTGAAGGCCCGGGCCTGCAGAAAGGCACGGGCGTCGGCCTCGGTGGGCAGGGCACGCAGCTCATAGGCGTAGCCGCCCGCCCGCTGGTGGATCTGCCGGGAATAGCTGTGTCCCAGCTTGGCACCGATCAAACCATATTCCATGTTCCGATTCTCCCCTTTCCCTTGCCGTTTATAACCGGGGCAGGCCGTGCTTTTGCGCCAGCGTGCCGTAACGGATGCTGATAAGGTCCAGAATACCGAAAGCCGTCAGGCTGTTCTGCACCACCGCCGCCCGGGGCACGATACAGGGATCATGCCGGCCTTTGATCTGGATCTCGGCGTCCTGTCTGGCGGGATAGTCCACCGTATCCTGGGGGCGGTAGATGCTGGGGGTGGGCTTGACCACCGTACGCAGCACGATGGGCATGCCGTTGGTGATGCCCCCGTTGATGCCGCCGTTATGGTTGGTGGCGGTCCGGATCTGCCCTTCCCGCATACGGAAGGCGTCGTTGGCCTGACTGCCCCGCAGTTCCGCAAAGCCGAACCCGGCGCCGAACTCAATGCCTTTGACGGCGGGTACCGCAAACATCAGGTGCGCCAGGGTGCTCTCCACACTGTCGAACCAGGGTTCTCCCACCCCGGCCGGCAGCCCGGTGACCACCGTTTCCAGAATACCGCCCACGCTGTCTCCCTCCGACCCGGCAGCCCGGATGGCCGCCTGCATGGGGGCTTCCTTGTCCGGGTCCAGCAGGGCGAAATGCCCCGGTTCCGGCTCGGGCATGACCAGTCCTGCGGCGCTGGACAGGGGCGCGTCCTGCACACCGCCGCAGGCGGCGATGTGGGTGTACACCCGGATGCCCAGACCTTGCAGGACCTGCTCACAGACGGCCCCGGCCGCCACGGCGGCGGCGGTGATCCGGCCGGAGAAATGTCCCCCGCCCCGGGCGTCCTGATACCCTTCATACTTGGCGAAGGCGGTGTAATCCGCGTGACCGGGGCGCAGCAGCGCCGCGTTTTTGGCATAGTCCTGGCTGCGGGTGTTGGTGTTGCGCACCATCAGGGTCAGGGGGGTGCCGGTGGTGTGCCCGTCCAGCACGCCGGAAAGGAATTTCACCTCATCCGGCTCGGTGCGGGCGGTGGAAAGCCCGTCGCCCCGGGCCCGACGGCGGTCCATGCGGATGTTGATGAAATCGGTATCCACCGGCAGTCCGGCGGCCAGACCGTCCAGCACGGCACCGATGGCCGGACCGTGGCTTTCGCCGAAGATGGTCAGGGACACCGCACTGCCAAAGGTATTTTTCATAGGTGGTCAGCCCCCTTATTCCTCTTCCAGGCCCAGCAGGGCAGGCAGCTGGGTCATGGGCAGGGTATCCGCCCGCCAGCAGCCCAGCCCCGGCACCCGGATGACCGTGATGCTCTTGCCGCCGCTCTTTTTGTCATGGCGCATATATTCCAGCACCTTGTGCTTGTCCACACCGGTGCGCACCGGCAGGCCCAGCTTGCGCAGCACCGCCCGGGTCCGCTTCTGCAGGGACCGGTCCTCGATCATGGGCAGCATGCCCAGAGCCACGCATTCCCCATGATACAGACCGTTGGTGCGGCGTCCCCGCACCCCCTTGACGGCCTCGATGCCGTGACCGATGGTGTGGCCGAAATTCAGTGCCTTGCGGGCACCGGATTCCCGTTCATCCTGCTCCACGATCTTCTTTTTCACCAGCAGGCTGCGGTAGATGATGGTTTCGATGTCCTTGTCCACATCCCCGTGCTCAAACACATCAAAGAGTTCCGGGTCGGCAATGAGGCCGGCCTTGACCGCCTCGGCCAGACCGTTGATATACTGGCGGCGGGGCAGGGTGGTCAGGGTGTCGGGGTCCACCAGCACCACCTGAGGCTGCCAGAAGGCGCCCACGATGTTCTTGGCACTGCCCAGGTCAATGGCCGTCTTGCCGCCGATGGAGGAGTCGATCTGGGACAGGGTGGTGGTGGGGCAGTTGACAAAGTCGATGCCCCGCATATAGCTGGCAGCGCAGAAACCGCCCAGGTCTCCCACCACGCCGCCGCCCACGGCCACCAGCAGGTCTTTGCGGTCCATGCCGAATTCCAGCATGGCGGTGAGTACCTGGCCGTAGACCTTCAGGCATTTGCTGCCTTCGCCCTGGGGGATGGTGTAGACGGTGCCGTTTTCGCACTGGTCCGCCACGGTCCGGGCATACTGGGCGGGCACACCGGAATCGGTGAGCACAAAGACCCGGCGGTGTGTCAGGTCGGTAAACTGATGGAGGTTCGAAAGGCAGCCGCGCTTGAGGATGATGTCATAGCTGCGGGTACCGAGATTCATCGTCATTTTCATAAGGGACCCTCCTGTTTTATATAGTGACCTTGGTTACTGCATTTCATCGGCCGGACCGGTGGCAAATACCCCCAGCACCCGCACGGTACGGCAGACCTTCTGCATGGCCTGCACCAGCGCCTCGCAGGTGGCGGGGGCGTCGGTGTCGGGGCAGACCAGCTGCACGTAAAAGTAATATTCAAAGGAGACATGGGGCAGCGGGCGGCTCTTGATGTTTTCCATGTTGAAGCCCTGTTCCCCGATGAGGCGGATCACATCCGCCAGTTTGCCCGGTTTGTGGTCCACGGTAAAGAGCATGGCCATACGGCGGCCGGGAGCCGGGGGCACCGGCGCGGCGGCGTCGGTGCGGGTGATGACGATGAACCGGGTGGTGTTGTCCCCGTCCTCGTTGACGCCCTCGGCCAGGATCTGCAGACCGTAGAGTTCCGCCGTCTGGGCCGACGCAATGGCCGCCAGGGACTTGTCCCCCGTTTCGGCCACATAGCGGGCCGCCTCGGCAGTGTTGCCCCACACCCGGGTGGCCAGACCGTGACTCTTGATATACACGCTGCTCTGGGCCAGGGCCTGCTGGTGACTGATGACGGTGCGGATGTCCGAAAGCTGTGCCCCGGGCAGTGCCAGCAGGTCCTGCCGGATGGGCAGGTCACACATGCGGGCCACGCTCAGTTCCGGGTGGGCGTACAGCAGATCCAGCACGGTGGAAACATCCCCCGCGTTGGAATTTTCAAAGGGCAGCACGCCGAAGCTGGCATCCCCTGCCGCCACGGCATCAAATACCTCGGCCCAGGTGTCAAAGGCTCTGGCCCGGGCAAAGGGGAACAGCCGGGTGAGGGCAATGTGGCTCCAAGCCCCCTGCACCCCCTGATAAGCGGCCACATCCCGCCCCAGCAGCTTGCGCTGGTAAGCCCGGGACACCACCATCATCTCCTGCAGGACATGACGGTAATACGGGCGCAGTTCCTCGTTGTGCAGACGGGCGGTGTTCTTGGCCAGGACCACGTCCTCCCGGGCCGCGTCAAACACCGGTTTGCCGGTGGCCGCCTTGTACTGCGCCACCTGGCCCACGGCCTCCATCCGCCGTTCAAACAGCGCGGCCATCTGAGCGTCGATCTCGTCAATGGTCTCCCGCGCCTGCTGCAGCTGATCCATTCTGATACCCCCTGCCGTTATGATACGTATACAGATTCAATATACCATAAACCGGTCTGTATCTCAAGTAAAAACCGTGAAAAATGTCGGGAGATTTTGCGTGCTCTATACAATATGAACTTTTATTTTTGTGTGTACGAAATGTACATTTTCCGTCTGCCGGAAACGCAGCTTCCGGGCCGCAGGGAAACACAAAAAGCGGCTGCCGGTCTGCGGCAGCCGCCTGACGGAACAGGGGGTCATGTTTTTTTGTCCGGTGCATCGTTTTTGGTACGGCGCACCAGTTCCTCAAAGGTTGGCATCTGTGTGTAAAAACGGCGGTAGGGATTTTCCGGCAGCGGTGCCGGGGGTGCCGGTACGGGGGCCTTTGGGGCGGCGGATTCCGGCCGGCGGCCGCGGCAAGGACGCCAGCGCATCAGCCCTGCCCCGCGGTAGACACCGCGCCCTGGGTCAGCTTCTGCCAGAGGACATCGTCATCGGCGTAGGATTCCGCCGATTTGTCGGTCCAGGTGCCCCGGCAGCCGATGTACAGCCGGCTCAGCACATCCTGGTTGCTGCCGGTGGTATCGTCCATGAGGGTGTACCCTGTATAGGTGCCCAGGTCCAGGCCGGTCAGCACCGGGCAGTCGGTCCAGCGGTAGACCATGTTCTGCCAGTCGGAAGCGGGTTGGTCCTGCCCCGGAATGGTCCCGTCCAGATACCGCAGCACCGCCGTGTTGTCCTGGAAGCTGGCAGGGTCTTCCAGCAGGAAAATATAGCTGCCGTCCGCACTGGAAATATCGGTGCTCAGTTGGGTCAGCACCGCCATGCGCACATAGGCGTCGGTGCTGTCTTCCAGGCCGGAGGTCTCGGACCCGGAGGAAGCCTCTGTGGTCTGGGCGGTCTCGGCGGTGCCGGCCTCGGTGGCCAGATCAATGGCATACTGGTTGAGCTGAACCACCACCTTGCCGTCACCGTTGCGGTCATCGCAGAAGGATTCCAGCGCAGCGGTCAGGGCATTGGCGGTATCGGTGGGCAGTTCCTGCTGGCCCACATAGCCGACCTGATAGTCCGGCTTTGTGCGGAAAAAGGATTCCTTGATAATGCTGGCCAGAATGCCCAGCACCACAAGGACCGCCACCACCTGCCACTTATGGTAATGCCACCAGTTTCCGGCCTTTTCCGCCTTGGTGTATGTACGTTCCGGTTCGGTTTCTGTATAGGTTTCCTGACTGTTTTTTGTGACCCAGGCCATGGGCGGGTTCCCCTTTCCAAACTGTGATGTATTGATTGTAACACAAAACCATGTGTAATTTGTAAAAATATTCTGACCATTTTACGCCCGCGCCTTGCACCGGCCGACAAAAAAGGATATCATAAAAATGTATTATTATATCCATGGATGGGGGAAACACCATGACTGACACCGAAAAGACGCAGCCCACCGCCGTATCCGGTCCGGATACGGCACCGGCCTCTGCCGCCACGCCCCGCAAGGTAGGCGTTGCCCGCTTTTTTGAACTGATGGGGCGGGACCTGTGGCCCTTCTATAAAGCCAGCATCCTTTGCTGTGTGGGCTTCGTGCCCGGATTTCTGGCGGTTTTCTTCGGCATCCTGTCCGGGGCCGTCTGGATCAGCCTGCTGGGCGGCGCACTGGGCGGCATGATCGCCGCACCTTTCCTGTGCGGCATGTTCGATACCGTGCTGCGCGCCCTGCGTGACGAACCCGGTTACTGGTGGCACACCTACCGCAATGCCTGGAAGCAGAACTGGCGGGATGCCCTGGCTCCGGGTGCCCTGGCCGGTGCAGTCCTGGGTCTGTGGAGCTGGGTGCTGACCGCCCTGCCCGATATGACCGATGTGCCCACTTCGGTGTGGGTGTGCATGATCGTGAGCGGCGCGGTGCTGGTAGGGTTCTTCACCTATGTATTTGCCCAGCTGGTGCTGGTCAGCCTGCCCCTGCCCAAACTGCTCAAGAACAGCGGGCTATTTTTCCTGGGATTCTTCCCCCGCACCCTGGCCGCCACCCTGGTCCAGTGCGTGTACTGGGTGCCGGTTCTGATGTATATGCCCTATACCCTGCCCGTGCTGCTGGTGACCGGGTTCTGGCTGCCGGTGACCATCGGGCTGCAGGTGCTGTACCCGGGTCTGGACCGCGCCTTTGCGCTGGAATCCACCATCCGGCAGCGGCGGGACGAGGAACTGCAGCAGATCATGGCGCAGCGGGACGATCAGGATGAAACGTAAGGCGGTGAGTCTTTGATGGACAACAAAAACACCTTTTTATTGCAGGACACCGAGATGTTCATGCGGGGAGAACTGGACAATGTAACGGTGGCCGGTGGCCGGATCCTGCTGGACATTGTGCAGGGCGGGCATGTGCCCTACGGCTGCTACACCAGTCCGGCCATCTCTCTGCCTGCCTTTGATGCGGTGCGGGTGAGCTGGAATGCCGGCACCCCGCCGGACACCGCCGTGGAGGCCCAGGCCCGGGTGCTGGTGGACGGCAACTGGAGCGCCTGGTCCAGCTTCGGACGGTGGAGCCCTTATCTGGACCGGGAAGGCGCACGCCCTGTCACCCGCGGACCGCTGGTCCTTTCCTCCGACCACCTGACCCTGGATTCCAAGGTGGGCATGCAGGTACAGCTGCGGATCTACCTGTACACCAAAGATGAAAAAAAGACCCCCACCGTAAGTCTGCTGGGGGTCAGTGTCCATGCGGTGGATGTGATCCCCGCCGGCGGACGTCCCGTAAACGCCAAACTGAATCTGATGCCTTATACGGTGGCGCCCCGCTCCCCCGCCCTGCACGATGTGATGGACCTGGCCATCTGCCTGACCAGCCTGACCAACCGTTGGGGGGCCGATATCCTGCCCGAAGAGTTCGCCCTGGCCATGCGGGACTTCCAGCCGGGGCAGGACCCGCGGAACCTGAGTTTTGCGGCGGCTGCCGCCGGATGCTGGGGATTTCCCGCCTGGGCCTGCTGGGCAGACCTGGCCCTGCTGCGTGCCGAAGTCCGGGCCGGATACGGGGTGATCGTGGCGCTGAGCCGCCGTGCGGTGGAGATCGACGCCGGTATGCCCCCCATCCGGTATGCGGCGCTGCGGGGCTTTGCCAATATGGACGGGTCGCCCTGTGCCCTGCTCATTGATCCCTGGGCGGGTATCAGCAACTTTGACGCCGAGACCCAGATGCCCCTGGATGAATTTCTGGTGGCCTGGACCAATCTGGCCCTGTGCATGCGCCAGCGCTGCAAGGAACTGCCGGAAGGACGGCCGGAGCGTTCCTCCGTATGGCTGCGTCACGAAAAGGACGCCCCCGACGGGCTGTATCAGATGTATCTGGGCGGCGTTGCCCATCCCCTGCCCGACGACTTCTGCGGGGAAGCCCCCAACGAGGCCCCCGGAGCAGAGGTGCCGGCGCCCCGCCCTGAGGAGACCGGGGAAGCCGCGGATGCACCGCAGCAGGCCCCCGCTTCCCCCGCACCGGAAGCCCCCGCACGTCCCGCTGCCGTGGGGGTGCTGGCCTGGTCCATCCCGGACGAACGGCCCCACGCCACCACCGCGCACCGGACCCTGCATTTCACCCGCCCGGTCAGCGGCGGCATCCATCTGGGCACCCGCACCGCCCCCGATGAACCGCCTACCAAATATACCGTATATGCCATCGATCCCGCCGGACGCATGCTGGTGGGCGACGTGATGGTGTAAACATCTTCCGGACAAAAAAGAGCAGGCGGAGCGTTCAGCACTCACCCCGCCTGAGAAGAAGGAGAAAAACAGAGCGTCCCGTTTGCACAGTCCCGTCTGGCAAAACCCACCCCTCTGAGTTCTACGGAACCCCGAGGCGCTCTGGTTTTCTTCTTATCCTGTTTCTGATATGCAAAAAAGCAAAGGTACTTCGAGCGGTACGCTCCAAAGCACCTTTGCTTTTCTTGTATTATAGCGCATTGCATCCCGCCATGCAAGAGGGCACAGTGTACAACATCCTTGCACACAGCCCCCCTCTGCTCAGGCGGTTTGCTCAAGTACGGACAGCTGGTAGTCGGCGGCTTGCTGATTCTGTGCCAGCGCGTCGGTCATGGACTGGGTGTAGGCGGCGGCGTCCTGATCCCAGCTTTCAAAGCCGGATTGGCCCCGATGATCCTCCAGGGCATAGTGCCCGGTGAGGTAGGTGCCCAGGGCGGCGGTGAGTTTCTGTGCGCCCAGCACATTCAGGTGGGAACCGCCGTCCGGGGTATCCGTCTTCCAGTTGATGCCGGGGTCCGTGTCGGCCATGTTGTAATCCAGATAGGTCAGGCCATTTTCGTCGGCAAAGCTCTGGATGCCGTTGTGCCGCGCCAGATTCCAGCTGGAAGAGGCCGGCACCGTGATGAGCAGCAGTTCACTGTCATGGTCCCGGCACAGCTTGACGATCCGGTCCAGGTACAGGCGCACCAGCAGCGGAATGGGTTCCCGGCTGCCGTCGTCGTACATGTAGTCTCCCCGCATGCTGGCCCCCACCGTGGTGATGGGGGTGAAGCCCTTGTTGGTGTCCCGCCAGCTGTAATCATGCTCTTCCAGCAGATTGTCCCAGGTCAGGTCCTTCCAGTTGTCGTGGAAGCGCACCAGGGGGATCAGTTCGTCGGTGATGTCCCCGATGGCAGCCTGCAGTTCGGTCTCATCCCCCATGCGGCTGTACACCACATCGGTACACAGAACCACCACCTTGGGCGACTGCTCCTCATAGATGGAACGCAGGCGATAATAAATATTGTACACCGACAGCCACCCGGACGCATAGGTATAGCCGGTCACGCCGCTGTCACAGTACCACTGCATGGGGGAAATTCCCTGGGCAGCGTTGGAATCCCCCATGACCAGCACGTCAATGGTGTCGAAGTCCTCCCCCAGGATGCCGCCTGCCGTGTAGCCGGACAGATACCGGTTGGAGTGGGGCATCAGGTAATGGCCCGCCAGGAACACGGCCATGGCCAGCACCAGCAGGAAAGCCGTGACGTGGAGGATATGTTTGATGCAGGATTTCATAATACTCCCTTAGAATTGCGCGTAGATAAACGCTGCGGGGTCGTAATTGTCCCCGTAAGCGCCGAAAATCATGATAGCCAGCACCGCTGCAATGTACACGGTCCAGCGCAGGACCAGCGGGCGCACCGCCAGTTCCGCGCGGAGCTGATGGCCCCGGTGATGCAGCCAGTCCACAGCAAACAGAATCGCCGCTCCCACCGCCAGCACCGCCATGTCCCGGGCGTCCAGCTTGATGAGCAGGCTGCCCGTATACGGCACTGTCAGGCTGCGGAGCATGTCAACGGCCGCCCACACCCCGTTGGCGCGGAAGAGCAGCATGCCGAAGTTGACCAGCACAAAGGTGCGCAGCACCTGCCACAGGCGATAAGGGCGGGCCTTGCGCCAGACGGGCAGGCGGGGCAGCACCCGGAGAAGGGCCGGTTCGGCCAGTTCCCCCAGCCACTGCAGGGCAAAGTAGTAAAGGCCATACAAAAGGTACAGCCACCCCGCCCCGTGCCACAGGCCGATCAGTGCCCAGGTGATGCCCAGGCCCGTCCACACCGGCCACTGACGGGCCGCGGCAGGGCTGACCTTGTCCCGGCACAGGCGGGCGAACTTCTGCATGGGCTTGCTGAGGATCAGGGGCTGGAAGACATATTCCCGCAGCCAGGCCCCCAGTGTGATATGCCAGCGGCGCCAGAATTCGCCCACGCTGGCGGAAAAGAAAGGCTGGCGGAAGTTTTCCGCCGGATGTACCCCGAACAGCTCCGCCGAACCGCAGACGATATCCATGCAGCCGGAAAATTCCGCGTACAGCTGCAACGTATACAGCAGCACCCCCAGAGCGGTGGCGGCGCCGCTGTACTGGGTCCAGTCGTCGAAGGTGGCCTTGACGTACATGTTGGCACGGTCGGCAATGACCATCTTTTTGAACAGGCCCCAGACGATGCGCTGGATGCCGAAGGTCAGGTTCCGGTAAGAGGGCGGCGGCGGGTCCAGCAGAGCCGGCGACAGCGAACCGTACCGGTCGAAGGGACCTTCCACCACATGGGGCCAGAAGCTCAGGAAGAGCAGCACCTGCCAGTAGCGCTCCGCCGCTTTACAGCTGCCACGGTACACGTCCACCATATAGCTGATGGCCATGAGGGTGAAGAAGCTCAGGCCCATGGGCTGCACCAGGGTGGGCACGGTGAACACCGGGGACCCGGGCAGGGATTCCATCAGCTGGGAGAGCACCCTGGCCCCGAAAGGCAGGTACTTCACAAAAAGCAGGATGCCCGCCATGGCTGCCACACCACCGGTGACCGCCATTTTTTTGAGGGCTCCCACCTCTTTTTTGAAGGGCTTGCGCCGGTCCGCCGGCAGGGCGGGGCGGGTATCCGCCTGTAAAGCATCCAGCCTGCCCAGCAGCAGTCCCACGCCCCAGGCGATGGCCGCGGCCAACAGAATATACACGATATACCGTTTGGTGCTGGCAAAATAGAAGACCAGACTGGCCCCCAGCAGCACGCCGGGACGCCATTTCTGGGGTGCAAAGGCCCACAAGAGCCAAGCCACAACCAGAAATCCGAACAGATAGATAAAAGAATTGTAAGACATGGCTGCCCCTTACTCTTCTTCCAGCCGCTGCACCATGGCCAGAATGGCCTGGGGTGTGCGGAAGTTTTCCTCCTTGAGGTCCAGCGGGGTGATCTCGATGTCAAATTCGCCGGTCAGCGCCATGACCAGGGACATGATGTCCACCGAGTCCAGCTTGCCGCTCTTGACCAGTTCTTCCTCCGGTGCGGGATGCAGGCCGGGTTTCACTTCCTCGATCATGGCAATGATTTCTTCGATGGTATGCATAAGTACTCTCCTTTTGGTTCAAAGCATGGCAGTCAGGGCCTTGCGGTCCACCTTGCCGTTGGCATTGTGGGGCATCTGGCGCAGGCGCCGGTACTCGGCAGGCTGCATGTAGGCGGGCAGACGTCCGGCCAGACGGGCACGCAGCGCTTCGGTCACGTCCCTCTTGGCCTGGAAAAACAGCACCAGCTTGTCCCGGGCGGCATCGTACACGCAGGCACAGTCGTCCAGCTTGTCCTGGCCGAAGGCCGCGGTCTCGATCTCCCCGGGTTCGATGCGGTACCCCATGTGTTTGATCTGGTTGTCCAGGCGCCCGCAGTAGACCAGTTCTCCCCTCTCGTTGGTCCGCACCAGATCCCCGGTGCGGTAGATGGTTTCCGGGTAGGCGGTCTGGACCGGATTGGGCACAAAGCGCTGGGCGGTCTTGTCCGGCTGGCGGTAATACCCCGCCGCCACAAAGCTGCCCCGTACGCACAGTTCCCCGGCCTCGTCCCGGGCGGCAGGACGGTCCCCGCACAGCACCAGCAGCCCGCAGTTTTCGCAGGCCCGACCGATGGGCAGGCTTTCGTCATCCCGGAACGCCCGGTCCAGCTCATAGTAGGCACAGATATCGGTGGTCTCGGTGGGCCCGTACAGGTTGGCAAACCGGGCCTGGGGGTAATGGGCGCGCCAGTAGTTCAGCTTGGCGGTGGGCATGACCTCCCCCGCAAACAGGATGGTGTGCAGGGGCGGGGCGGCGGTGTAGTCCAGGGCTTTCCAGTTGGCCACGATGCCCAAGGCCGACGGCACCCAGTACAGGGTATTCACCTTACGGGCGCACAGATATTCCAGCAGCTGCACCGGAAAGCTGAACAGCCGCCTGGGCAGCACCTGCAGGCAGGCACCGCTGCGCAGGGCCCCGTACAGGTCGGTGACCGACATGGAAAAATAGAAAGGCGTCTGGTTGCCCAGCACCGTATCCGGTGAAAAGCCAAAGGTGGAAACCACCCATTCACTGTAGGCCAGCACATTCCGGTGGGTCACAGCCACCCCTTTGGGCAGACCGGTGGACCCGGAGGTGAACAGCACATAGGCCAGGTCGGTGTCAAGGACGGCCTGCCGCAGCGCCGTCATGCGGGCGTCATCAGGCGGCACCGCGGCCGCTGTCTGGCAGTCCAGCACCGGAATCGGCCCTGCCAGTGACCGGGCCGCGTCAGCGTGGGCGGCGTCGGTGAGCAGGGCGGCGGGTTCCAGCTGGTCCAGAATGGCCCGGACCCGTTCCGGCGGCTGGGCGGTATCCAGCACGGTGTAAAAACCGCCGGCAGCCAGCACCCCCAGCATGGCGGTCAGGGCTGCGGCTCCCCGCTCCATGTACACCCCCACCGGGCGATGCAGCACGCCTCCCGGCAGAGCATCCAGCGCCGTACCCACCCCGTACACCCAACGGGCGGCCTGCTGCCAGGTCAGGGCGGTGGTTTCGTCACAGAATCCGGCGCTCCGGGGCTGCGCCCCGGCAGTGCGGTCCAGCAATTCCAGAATATGATGCACGGGTATGCGCTCCTTTCCTGTCCCGGGTTCGGGTGTAGGCCTTATTATACCACGGGCCCTCCGCGAAACCGGCAAAGAAACGGCAAAGACCCGCCCCCCAGCCGGAACGCGCAAAAGCGCGCAGCCGTATTTATACACAGCTGCGCGCTTTTTTCAATTCGTTTTCAATTGTAAAAGTTTTGCGAAGGAGCCTTGCCTATCAGTTCTTGTGCTCCACCTTGACGGTCCAGCCCTTGGTGTCGGGCAGCTTGCCCCACTGGATGCCGGTGAGGGTGTCGTACAGTTTCTGGGTCAGGGGTCCGATCTTGCCGTCGCTGATGTTGGCGACCTTGCCTTCCCAGTCCAGCTCCTTGACGGGGCTGACCACGGCGGCGGTGCCGGTGCCGAAAACTTCTTCCAGCTTGCCTTCGTCGGCAGCCTTCATCACATCGGCGATGGCCAGCTTGCCTTCGATGACCTCATAGCCCCAGTCCTTCAGCAATTCGATGATGGAACGGCGGGTAACACCGGGCAGGACGGTGCCGGTGCAGGCGGCGGTGTAGATCTTGCCGTCGATCTTGAACATGATGTTCATGGAACCGACTTCCTCGACGTACTTCTTTTCCACGCCGTCCAGCCACAGAACCTGGCTGAAGCCCTTTTCCTCGGCCAGTTCGCCGGCCTTGATGGAAGCGGCGTAGTTGCCGCCGCACTTGGTGAAGCCGGTCAGGCCCGGAGCGGCACGGATGTATTCATCTTCCACATAGATGCGGACGGGGTCCAGACCCTCGGCGTAGTAGGCGCCGGAGGGAGAACAGATGATGACGAACAGATAATGGCGGGAAGCATGCACGCCCAGGCCCACATCGGTGGCAAAGGCGAAGGGACGGATGTACAGCGATGCACCGTCGCTGTGGGGCACCCAGTCACGATCCACATCCACCAGGGTCTCCACGGCCTGGATGAAATCCTCCACCGGAATGGGAGGCATGCACAGACGGTCGGCGGAATCCTGGAAGCGCTTGGCGTTGCAGTCGGGGCGGAACAGCTGGATGGTGTTGTCCGCGGTGCGGTACGCCTTCATGCCCTCAAAGATCTCCTGGGCATAGTGGAAAACGGTGGTGGCAGGGTCCATGGGCAGGCTCCCGTAGGGCACAATACGGGCGTCATGCCAGCCTTCGCCGGCGGTATAGTCCATCAGGAACATATGGTCGGTAAAGATCTTGCCGAACCCGAGCTTGCTCTCGTCCTGAGGTTTTTCTTTGGGCGTTGTGGTACGCGTGATTTTGATGTCCAACATTTTTCCTTCTCTCCTTACTATCGCACAAATATTCGCACAAAACAGCATATGCGGCCGTCTGGCGCCATACCGCGGGGGAGCGGTCCGTATAGCTATGCCTTATTATAGCGCTCTAAAGTGGTGAATACAAGCCCCAGGAAGGAACTTTTGTTGCAAGCGGCAGATTTTTGCGGTACAATAAGGGCGCGATTCCAACCGCACAGGAGAAGGAGAAAGTAGTATGGTCAAGGGTGTTATTTTTGATATGGACGGCCTGATGTTCGACACCGAACGGCTGTGGGATACCTTCTGGGCTCCCTGCTGCCGCAAGCTGGGTCTGCCCCAGCCGGGGCCGGAATTCATGGCCAGCGGCCGGGGTCTGGCCGGGGAAAATCTGCTGCGGCATCTGGCGGAGTTCTATCCCCAGATCGACCCAAAAGTGATGCTGAAGGAAGTCTATGACATCGCAGCGGAGCGCTTCACCCATCCCGTTCCCTGCAAACCCGGTCTGCACGAACTGCTGGAATGGCTGAAAAAGCATCATATCCCCTGCATTGTGGCCAGTTCCAGCCCCCGCCATATGATCGAAAACAATCTGAAAAACGATCATGTGGACGGATACTTTCAGGGCATCGTCTGCGGGGACGATGTGGAACACTCCAAACCGGACCCGGATATCTTCCTGAAAGCGGCCGCCCAGCTGGGGCTGCCCGCCAAGGACTGTCTGGTGCTGGAGGACAGCTTCAATGGGGTACGGGCCGGCCACGCAGCGGGTGCCGTGACCGTGATGGTGCCCGATCTGGCCCAGCCCGATGAGGAAATCAAACAGCTTTACACCTGCTGCTGCCACGATCTGCTGGAAGTGCGGCAGCTGCTGGAGGAAGGCAAGCTGTAAGGTTGCCGCGCTTGTTCTGCCGGAATCCGGCAGAACTTTTTTATTGTCGCCATTTTCAGCCGCTGCCTTTGACAGACAAAAAAACCGCCCCCGTGCCAAGCACGGGGGCGGTTCTTATTTGCTGTTCAAGCCGTTGTGCTGATCAGATCAGGCAGCGGTCTTGGTGGCATGGTGGAAGTACTTGAAGCCGAAGGAGTTGGTGTAGACGCCTTCCACATTGGACTTCTGCATGTAGGGGTCGTTGTAGTAGTACAGAGGCACAATAGCCCAGGTTTCCATGAGCATGTTCTCAGCCTGGTGCATCAGACCAACACGCTTGGTCAGATCGGTCTCAGCCTTGATGCTGGCGATCAGATCGTTGTAGGTATCCCAGTTCTGCGGAGCGTAGGAAGGCACGGAGCCGGTCTCATCGGGACGGCCGAACTGAGCGTCGTTGTTGCCGGACTCGGTGGTCCACATCTCCAGCATGTTGATGGGGTCATCGAAGTCAGCCAGCCAGCCCTGACGGCAGACGTCGTAGTTGCCGGCCTTACGTTCGTTCAGGAAGACGTTCCAGGACTGGGTCTCCACGTCGACGGTGATGCCAACAGCGGCCATATCCTGCTGGATAGCAGCGCCGATGGCCTCGTTGCCGGCGCCTTCGTTGGTCAGGTAGGTGAAGGACAGCGGGGTGGAGGAGCTCAGCATGCCGTTGTCGTCAAACTCGTAGCCAGCGCTCTCCAGCAGGGAGATAGCGGTCTGCAGGTTTTCTTCGTAGGCATCCTCGGTGGGATCGAGGTAGCCGACGGCCTCGGCATCGGGATAGGTGTAGCTGTCGGTGTTCTGACGGAATTCAGCGCCGTTGGAGTCGCTCATGCCGGCAGGAACGAAGGTGTTGGCCAGTTCCTGGCCAGTCTGACCGATGGTGTCAACGATGTACTGACGGTCGATCAGCAGGTTGATGGCTTCACGCATGGCGTTGGCCTGCTCGGGGGTCTTGCCCTCGAACAGCTTGGAGTTCACGTTGAAGCCAACATAGTAGGTGCCGATGTTGGTGGCAATGTAGAACTCAGGATCGGTACCGTTGTGCTTGGGGATCTGCTCGTTGGGGATGGTATCGATGAAGTCCAGGTTGCCGGCCATGTAGGCGTTGTAGATAGCGGTGTCATCGGCGCTCAGCATGAACTGCAGGGTCTCGATGGAAACGCTGTCGGCATCGTAGTAGTTGGGGTTCTTGGTGTAGGTCATGCTCTCGTCATGGTTCCAAGCGGTGCAGGTGTAGGGACCGTTGGAGACGAAGCCGGCTTCCAGAGCCCAGGCGCCGGGGTTGGTGCCGTCGGTGTTAGCAGCTTCCACAGAAGCCTGCGGGACCGGGAAGAAGGTCGGGAAAGCGCACAGGCTCAGGAAGTACGGGCAGGGGCTGACCAGGGTGACGGTCAGGGTGTAGTCGTCGGTAGCCTCAACACCCACCAGGATGTTGTTGGCTTCCTGCTCAGCCAGAGCAGCGTCGCTGTACACTTCAGCGGGAGTGCTGTACTCTTCGCCGGAAGCAGCGGCAGCCTCAGCGGCAGCAGCGTCATATTCGGGGTTGGCAACCATTTCCTCGGCAGCCTCGTTCTTGGCGATCAGGCCGTCGAACAGGTAGCTGTAGTCGGAAGCGGTCATCGGGTTGGCGGCACGGTTCCAGCTGTAGACGAAGTCCTTAGCGGTCAGGTCGGTGCCGTCGCTCCACTTGCTCTGACGCAGGTGGAAGGTGTAGGTCATGCCGTCCTCGGAGACGTCGTAGCTTTCCGCCACGCCCGGGGCCAGCTGGCCGTTTTCGTCGTAGGTCAGCAGACCCACGAAGCTGTTGACTGCCAGAACGGCGCCGTCAACGGTGGAGTTCAGAGCCGGGTCCAGACGGTCGGGCTCAGACGCCAGGTTGATGTACAACGTGCTGGTGTCAGTGTTGAGCACAGACTCAGTGGAAGCAGACTCCGAAGTCGCAGCCGCGGAACCGGTCTCGCCGGTGGTAGCGGTGCTGGAAGCGCCGCAGCCAGCCAGACTGACGACCATGGCGGCAGCGAGTGCAGATGCCATGAGCTTTTTCATTGTTCTTTCCTCCTAGAGATTCTATCAGAAACCCGGACAAAAGCGGACGTTCCGCCCTTGTCTGGACTTCTCCTGATACAATGCCCATTATAATTTCTGGCTCCGGCATTTGCAATGCCAGTGGCCAAGCTGTTGCTTTTCAGTCACCATTTTTGGGCAGGGTGCCAAAATTCGCACACGGCAAGCGCCTTGTCTTTGGGTGTTCTGTTATGCAACTGCCTGCCCATGGGCAACGGACAGGCAGAATTTCCCTTTTATCGGGCCGGCTTGCTTACTTGTTCCAGCAGGCGACATAGTGGCCGTTGCCGCGGTCGGTGAACGGAGGCATGGCCTTGGCGCACTGCTCGGTGGCGTAACGGCAGCGGGTACGGAAGGGGCAGCCGCTGGGCATATGCAGCGGGCTGGGCACGTCCCCTTCCAGCACGATACGCTTGGACGCACGGGCGGTACGCGGATCGGGTACCGGCACGGCGGACAGCAGGCTCTGGGTATAGGGATGGATGGGATTGTCGTTGAGCTCGTCAGAATCGGCCAGCTCCATCATCTTGCCCAGGTACATAACGGCGATACGGTCGCTGATGTGGTGCACGACCAGCAGGTCGTGGGCGATGAAGAGGTAGGCAACGCCCAGCTTCTCCTGCAGATCCTCAAACATGTTGACGACCTGGGCCTGGATGGAAACGTCCAGAGCGGAGACGGGCTCGTCGCAGACGATGAACTTGGGGTTGACCGCCAGGGCACGGGCAATGCCGATACGCTGACGCTGGCCGCCGGAGAACTCATGGGGATACCGCATGGCGTGCTCGGCGTTCAGGCCGACCAGTTCCATCAGTTCCATGACGCGCTCGTGGCGTTCCTTCTTGTTGCTGCACAGCTTGTGCACATCCAGAGGTTCCCCGATGATGTCCTCGACGGTCATGCGGGGGTTCAGGGAAGAATACGGGTCCTGGAAGACCATCTGCATTTCCTTGCGGTAAGGCAGCATGTCCACATGGACCTTCTTGCCCATGACCGGCTTGCCGTTGGCATCCACCTTCAGCTGGCCGTTCTCATCGTACTGCTCACCGCTGTCATAGATGACCTTGCCGTCGAAGGTGATGCGGCCGGCGGTGGGTTTGTACAGCTGGAGCAGGGTGCGGCCGACGGTGGTCTTGCCGCAGCCGGATTCGCCCACCAGACCCAGGGTCTCACCCGGGCGGATGGCGAAGGAAACATCATCCACAGCCTTGAGGTGGATGGTCTTGGCCAGGCCGGCACGAACGGGGAAATATTCCTTCAAATGCTCGACCTGCAAAAGGTATTCGCTGTTTGCCATCTTACTTCCCCTCCTTTGCATTCTTCACATTGAGCCAGCACGAAGCCATGTGGTGTTCGCCCACCTGGAGTTCCGGGGGCAGTTCGCGCAGGCAGATCTTCATGGCGGAATCACACCGGGGGCAGAAAGCGCAGCCCGCGGGCAGGTCCAGCATGTTGATGGGCGTGCCGCCGATGGGAATCAGCCGCTCTTTCATGTTGGAGCCGGAGGGGATGGAACGCAGCAGGCCCTTGGTGTATTCGTGGGCCGGCGCGTAGAAGATGTCGTCGGCGGTGCCGCGCTCACACACACGGCCGCCGTACATGACGATGATCTCATCGCACATGGAGGCGATGACGCCCAGGTCATGGGTGACGATGATGATGGCCATGCCCAGCTTCTTCTGCAGATCCTGCATCAGTTCCAGGATCTGGGCCTGGATGGTCACGTCCAGGGCGGTGGTGGGCTCGTCGGCGATCAGAATGTCGGGTTCGCAGGCCAGAGCCATGGCGATCATGACACGCTGGCGCATGCCGCCGGACAGCTCATAGGGATACTGCTTGATCCGCTTTTCCGGTTCATTGATGCCCACCAGTTCCAGCATCTCAATGGCACGGGCCTTGGCCTGGGCCTTGTTGCGGTCGGTGTGCAGCATGATGGCTTCCATCAGCTGGTTGCCGATGGTGAACACGGGGTTCAGGCTGGTCATGGGGTCCTGGAAGATGATGGAGCAGCATTTGCCGCGGAAGGACTGCATCTGCTTTTCATCCCACTTGGTGATGTCCTGACCCTTGTACAGGATCTGACCGCCGGTGATGCCGCCGTTCTCGGACAGGATGTCCATGATGGAATAGGCGGTGACGGACTTGCCGGAGCCGGATTCGCCCACGATACCCAGGATCTTGCCCGGTTCCAGGGCGAAGGAGACGCCGTTGACCGCATGCACTTCGCCGCCCTTGTCGGTGGAGAAGGTGGTATGCAGGTCCTTGACTTCCAGGAGGTATTTCCAGTCCTGGCTGGTTTTTACTTCACTCATACTTTGCCCCTCCTCAGCGCTTCAGTTTGGGGTCGAACGCGTCGCGCAGACCGTCGCCCAGCAGGTTGAAGGCCAGAACGATCAGGCAGATGATCAGCGACGGGAAGACCAGCTTCATGGGATAGCTGTTGATACCCGCACGGGCTTCGTTGGCCAGAGAACCCAGCGAAGGCATGGGCACCTTGACGCCGATGCCCAGGAAGGACAGGTAGCTTTCGGTGAAGATGGCAGAGGGGATCTGCAGCGCCACCGAGATGATGATGACGGACAGGCAGTTGGGCAGGATGTGCTTGCGCAGGATGCGGCCGCTGGGGGTGCCGATGGTGCGGGCCGCCAGAACGTACTCGTTCTGCTTGATGGTCAGGATCTGACCGCGGACCAGACGGGCCATGCCCACCCAGTACAGCAGGCCGAAGACCATGAACAGGGCGATCATGTTGGTGCCCAGGGACTGCAGCATGGGAACCTTTTCAATGACCGGCTTCAGGGTCTCGTTCAGAACAACGGAGAGCAGAATGATCATCAGGGTGTCCGGCAGACTGTAGATAATATCCACGATACGCATCATGATAATATCCACCGTGCCGCCGCACCAGCCCGAGATGGAGCCGTAGATCAAGCCGATGATCAGCACCATGATGGATGCCACCAGGCCGACGGCCAGGGAGACGCGGGTGCCGTAGATGACGCGGATGAAGTAGTCACGGCCCAGGCTGTCGGTGCCCATCACATGGGGGAACAGCTGTTCGCCGGTCTCTTCCATATACTGCAGTTCGCGGTCGGACCATTCGAAGGGAGCCAGGTTGGTGGCAGTCTTGTCACGGCGGCCGTCCACGGTGATGATGTCCTCATAGCTGTAGGGGACAAAGAACGGAATGATGATGATGCTGAGCAGCAGCAGGACCAGCACGACGATGCTGCCCACGGCCAGCTTGTTCTTCATCAGGCGGCGGCAGCCGTCCTTGAAGAAGGTCACGCTTTCGCCCATGACCTCCTGCTGTGCCTTTTCTTCGTCGGTGGCGGGTTCAAAGTCAGCGGAGCTGAACTTGGACAGATCGATCTGGACCGAAAGAGGGTTCTTTTCGGGCATACCGTTTTCTGCGTAGGTCATTTTCTTTCCTCCTTCTTACTCCAGTTCGATGCGCGGGTCGATCAGCTTGTACACCAGGTCGGTGATCAGGTTGGCCGACACCATCAGGATGCCCAGGAACAGGGTGGTGGCCATGATCAGGGGGTAGTCGCTGTTGTTGATGCTGTTGACGAACTGGGTGCCCAGGCCGCCGATGGTGAAGATGCTCTCAACGACCATGGAGCCGGTAATGATGTAGGCGATCATGGGGCCCACATAGGTGACAACGGGGATCAGCGCATTGCGCAGGGCATGCTTGAAGATCACCTTGACCTGGGGCACGCCCTTGGCCCGGGCGGTACGCACATAATCCTGGCCCAAGGCGTCCAGCATGCTGGTCTTGGTCAGACGGGTGATGTACGCCATGGGGTACAAGGACAGGGAAACCACCGGCAGGAAGTAGTTGGGGTTTTCCGCGCTCCACACCGGGAAAATGTTCAGCTGCACGCAGAATACCAGCAGCAGCAGGGTGGCCAGAACGAAGCTGGGCACACCGGTGAACAGGGTGGTGAAGAAGATGATCAGCCGGTCCGGCAGCTTGTTGCGGTTCAGGGCCGCAATGCTGCCCAGAACCAGACCCAGAACCACCGCCACCGCGGCAGCCTGCAGACCCAGCTGAGAAGAAACGCCGAAGCGGGTGATCAGGGTGGAGGTAATATCACGGCCGGTCTTCAGGGACACGCCCCAGTCACCGTGCAGGATATTGTTCATATACAGGATGTACTGCTCCCCCACCGGTTTATCCAGGTTGTAACGTGCTTCCAGCACGGCCTGGACCTGGGGACTGGGAGCCTTTTCCTTGTTGAAGGGGCCGCCGGGGATCGCGTTCATCGCGAAGAAGGTGATCAAGCTGATAATGATCACGGTCACGATCGCCAGCAACACACGTTTTACGACATATCGGGTCACGTTCGTTCACTCTCCTCATTAAATACGGGGCCCTGCAGGACCCGCGCTGGCTGCGTGTTTTGAACGGGCCGCCGCCCGTTTTCCCCGCCTGTTCCCCGTTTCGGGAGGGTGCCGGGTACGGAACACGTTTGTGTGCCTTCGGCGGACACCCCATCACAAAAAAAAGGAACGACAGCGTTTGATCAAACGCCATCGTTTGAGCAAAGGAATCTTCAATAAAATATCACAAAATTGTAACGTTGTCAACTTTTCCGCCGGACAGAAAAGCCCCTTCAAATGTGAAAATTTGCCCGGTGCCTACCGGCACCGGGCATAAAAATCCAACTTTATTCTTTGTGTAAAGCCTTTTCAGGAAGTATTTTTATTCATTTTTTCCAGCCTGGGAGGGCATCTCCCAGCCAAAGTGATCGGTGTGCAGCCAGGCTTCGGCTGTCTCGCTGCCGGGAGCGCCCAGGGCTTCCCGGTACAGGGCCTGGATGGCGGGATTTTCGTGGGAGAAGCGCAGGGCACAGCCCTTGTCGATGCTGTACAGTACCTGTCCGCGGCTCTGGGCCAGCTCCTCATCGTCGGGGCTGTGGGGCTGTCCCCCGCCGCCGGCACATCCGCCGGGACAGGCCATGACTTCCACGAAATCGTAGTGCACACGGCCGGCGCGCACCGCTTCGATGAGGCGGCGGGTGTTGGCCAGCCCGCTGACCACCGCCGTTTTCACCACGGCGCCGCCCAGGTCGAACTCGGCCTCGGTCCAGCCCGGAGTGCCGTCGGCAGTTCCCCGCACGGCACGGAAGGCTTCCGGCGGCGGGTTCTGGTT